>JAJJPK010000063.1:0-5161 GCA_032907565.1 Cyclobacteriaceae bacterium
GGTTTTGATTTTCTCCCCGGCCTTCATTTCTGTATACATGTAGCCTGTCACGAAGAAAAAGTCGTAGCAAATGCCGTGTAGTATGATGCCCGCATAGAGCATCCAGAGGTTAATATCCACGTTGCCATAGGCGAAGCATATGTAGCGAAGAATCCAGGCCGTCATACCGAGTAGCAGCATGTTTTTAACGCCGATGCGGTTGAAGAGGAAGGGAATGGCCAGGATGAATACGGCTTCGGAAATCTGACCAAGCACCATCTTGCTGGCTGCATTTTCCATACCTACTTCGTTGAGAAAAAGATTGGCGAATCCATAGTAAAAGGATAGCGGTATGCACACGAGGATGGCAGCGATGAAGAATATCAGGTACGGCTTGTCCTTAAAAAGAAGGAAGGCCACCGACCCAAGAGCATCGGAGGCCTTAGCGCTTTTTCCTTTGGGCGGTGTGTCAGGCATAACAAAACTGGCCAGGCCGAGCGTCAACGATGCGATGGCGGCCATTTGGAAGGTGTAGGGCGACCTCTCAATCTGAAGCAAGCCGATCATAAGCCCGGCGACGATCCAGCCGATCGTTCCGAAGACGCGAATCCAGGGAAATTGCTTCCCAGGATCCGACATCTGCTGAAAAGCGATGTTGTTGGAAAGGGCAATGGTCGGCATGTAGAGCAGAGAGTAGACCATGATGATAACATAGAAGGCGATGAAGCTGTCGACCCAGGTGGCGAAGAAGAGGAGTGCGGCTCCGATCAGGTGAAGCCATCCCATAATCCGCTGGGCCGCAAAGTAGCGGTCGGCGACCATGCCCACGAAGAACGGGGAAATCATCGTCGCGATTGCAAGGGCACTGTAAGCTGCCCCAATCTGTGTCGATGACGCGCCCAGGAATAGATCCATGTACGTCGCCATCGTGACGTACCATGCGCCCCACACGAAATACTCCAGGAGCATCATGATGGAAAGCTTCGTAAAGACGAGTGGTTTCATAGTGACCTGTTTCGGGTGGAGAAAGATAGGAGAAGCAGGGAGGTTTCAAAAATGATTTGAAAAAATTAGTGCCGTGTGCTGTGTGTGCGGTGTGTGTGGACGCGACGGGGGTAACGCATGGTTCTTGGAAATGATATGGGGACGCAGTAACTATGTATTGGGCCTCCGGACCGCGGCCGATAACGAATCAAAAATGGAGGGTATTTACATATCCAAATACACCGACGCACAACGGGAAGGCCTTCTGAAAGTTTGGGAAGAATCTGTCCTGGCGACGCATCACTTCCTCACACCAGGCGACTTTAAAGAGATTCAGGCTGCTGTCCACACGATTGACTTCAACGCATTTGACGTGCATTGCCTGATGGAGGGCAATCGCGTTATTGGATTTCTCGGAGTATACGAGGGAAAGTTAGAAATGCTTTTCCTGTCGCCCGATTTCTTTGGAAAAGGATTTGGAAAGCGATTGTTGAATTTCGCCGTTCAGAAGTTAAAGGCGGATAAGGTCGATGTGAACGAAGACAACGCGAAGGCAGTGGAGTTTTATAAGCGTTGCGGGTTTGATGTTTACGAACGAACAAGCAAAGACGATCAGGGAAGAGATTACCCGTTGCTTCGCATGAAACGTACGCCCACCTGAAAACATATGATATATATAACGCAACTTATTTACATCGTGCCCGGCCAGGAAAAGATCTTCGACGAATTTGAGGCTGTCGCTATCCCGATAATTTCGAAATACAACGGCAGACTGTTGCTTCGCGTAAGACCAGGGGAAAAGGCCTTCATTGATCATAGCATCGAAAAGCCGTACGAGATCCACCTTGTGGAATTTGAAGCTGAGCAGGACTTCCACAACTTTATGAAGGATGAGGAACGCAGGAAATTCCTCCATCTAAAGGACCAGTCCATCAGGGCGTCCGTTCTGTATAAAGGCGTGCAATTGTAAGACGAATACATCTCGACAGACTATTCCCACTGCGGGGCTATCGCCAACCGTCTAAACTTCATAGCATATTTTTCGTAAATTGAATAACTCAAACCTAGCGAAGAATGCCCTCCGTCAACACGAATCAAAAAGCCGCGATGCCTGTGCAAAAGGCCAGGAAGAGGTTCCTTTGGTTTGGTGGGATCATTTTTGTTGTTTTCCTTTTGGTTCGGAATCTGGGCCTGCCGGATTTTGAGTTCCAGTTCCATGACACGTACATTCGCTTTGACGCGAATACCACGACCTTTTGTCTAACAATAATGATCCTGGCGGCAGTAAGTATGTTTTTGATCGTCGAAGTGACAGCGGACTTGTACAGAATCGTTGGACTGTTGATAGCGATAGTAAATCCAATCCTGGGCATTTTCGTTATTGTAGCGATCAACACGCTATGGGCTGTAACCAATACGGCTGGCGGCATGAACGCGTCGACGGGATTTCCGTGGCACGTAGTCGTTTTAGCGATCCTTTTCTCCGTTCTCTGCCTTCAGGCTGTTGTGGAAGTACGAGTCTTGAAAAAGTTTTTCGGCTTGATACGCAATGGCAATTGAAGGAACGTCAATTCGTAAGAAAGCGACCTTTCCTGGCGTCTAGTTTGATCACAAGCTGATCGGTGATGACAAAAAGGTCTCCAGACTCAGTCTCCACCGGCCGGGCGTAACCCCCAAACTGCCCTGTCCAACCAATCGTACCTGCAGCATCCGTTTTATACAACCAGGAGAGGCCGTCGGCGCTGGTTCGCAAGATACATCCTCCGTCCCGGGTCAGTGCAGCAAGCTGGGGCCACTCGTCCTGAGTTTCCACGGTCGTTCGGATGGAAGATCTCAGCCTTCCGTTCCAGGGATTGATCGTAGCCAGATTGAACCGCTTCGGGTCATTCTCATAATAGGAAGCACATATAAAACCATTCATGATGAACGATTGCCCCAGCCAAATGCCTTCCTTTCCGAATAGCTGGGTCGATGTATAGGTCTTGCGCCAGTGGATCCTGCCGTCGACTTGATCAATGGAATGTATGACCATTGTGTCGGGTTCAATAGGATCCAGGAAAAACATTCGGTTGCCGTCAATCCAGGGAAAACTGCGAAGCGGCGGATTATTGTGACCAATGTCAAACTCCTGCGTACCATCGTAGGTAAAGCGTTTTATTCGCATTCCCTCAAGATTTCCGTCGTATTCGATTATAAGGATTCCGGCAGGTGTGAAATCTACTCTGTAAAACGTTGATGGCGAATTGAAGGTGAAAGGTATCTCCTGGGTATTCAAAGCGGCATCGATGCGGTATTGAATGTAATTGGGCAGGTTGTTATCTATTTGGAATGTCAAAAGGAGTCCATCAGAGTCCTCGTAAAGGCCGCGCATTTCATATTCTTCGGAGAGTGTTACCGTGCCGGCAACTTCTCCTGCACGTGAAATCTTGATGACAAAAATCCCCGTACTTGGTATGCTGTACCCATGTTTGCTGACCACCAGCAGAAGTGACCCGTCGGATACCGGCTTGGCTCCTGCCAAATAAAGTTCGATGTCCGGGCCGTCAAATTGCTCCGCGAAGTTAACGCGCCACGCTTCCTCGTAGCTGCGGATCAATGGTGCTGGAGCGTCAACACACCCTGCGAATGCCACGAGCGCAATGAGGAAAATTTGGGAACGATAATACATAGCTGGATACAACCAATTTACCAAAGCGACGTTGATTATCCAAGACGAAGAAAGCGGGCAATGATCGTTTCATCCTTGCCGTGAACGGAGAGAATGTCGGTGTGGCAGGCTCCTTGCAGTACACCTTGCGAACAAAAACCAAACAGCCTATGAAGCCAACGTATAAACCCTCCAACTACAACTCCGTGTCTCCGTACCTCATCGTACAGGGAGCGCAAAAGATGGTGGACTTCTTGAAAGAACTGTTTGGCGCTACAGAGCTGCGCCGTTACAACCTGCCGGATGGAACGGTCCTTCATATGGAAATGCGACTGGATGATTCCGTGATTATGATCGCCGATTCCAACGAGAATTATCCTCCGAACAAGCACCTTCTGCATGTTTACGTGCCGGATGTCGACGCGACGTTCAAAAGAGCCGTTGAATTGGGATGTACGGCCATTCAGGAGCCAAAAGAGCAGGAAGGTGATCCCGACAGGCGGGGCATGATCCAGGACTTTGCCGGAAACACCTGGGCTATTGGCACCCAGGTTCGCAGCAATTAAGTGCGTTAATTCTGTCTGTCCATAAGGAGGTGCGCAAATGCCCTCAGGTTTTCGCGGGCGGCTGATTCCGGGAGGTCTTCCAGAAGGTTGAATGCCTTTGCGAAGTAGCGGTCAGCCTTCCGACGCGTCAGTTGCGGAATTTTCAGTTTGTCGTAGATGGCCACCACCGCCTCAACCTTTTTCTTCTTGTTGAATCGGGTGGCTGTCAGCCAATAGGTCAACGCTTTCTTTTCGGCCGGTCCCGCTCGTTCGAGCGCCTTTATAAGAAGGAAGGTCTTCTTGTTGGCGAGGATGTCGCCGCCCATCTGCTTGCCAAACCGTCCGGGATCGCCATATGCGTCGAGCAGATCGTCTCTCAGTTGAAATCCCGTTCCGATGTGCAGCCCAAATTCGCGTAACCGCTTACGTGCGATTTCGTCAGCCCCTGCGAGGATAGCTCCAAGCTCCAGGCTGAAGCCCAGCAAGGCGGCAGTCTTATCCTGGATCATCCGGAGATATGCAGCTTCCGTGACATTGTTCGCACTTTCAAAATGCATATCCCATTGCTGTCCTTCGCACACGCGGGTAGCACATGCGTTGAAGGCTTCCACCGTCGTACGAAACGTAATCGGATCCAGGGTGCTGAACAACTCGTACACCTTCACCAGCATAACATCGCCGGACAGAATTGCAGTGCTGAGGTTCCATTTTTCATGCACGGTAGGCTTACCTCTTCGCAAGGGAGCACGATCCATAATGTCGTCGTGCATGAGCGTGAAGTTGTGGAAAACTTCAACCGCCACGGCGTAGGGCAGAATGGACCGGACGTCGTTCCGGAACAGGGCGTAGCTTAACAACGTAAGCATGGGCCGTATGCGCTTGCCGCCTAGTCGCATCACATACCGTATGGGTTCGTACAGCGAGGGCGGTTGCTTTCCGAAAGACATGGCGCTGATCCGTGATTCCAGGAGGGCGCTGTAGGTTCCTAGAAAATCTTTCATCGCCG
>JAJJPK010000064.1:0-5065 GCA_032907565.1 Cyclobacteriaceae bacterium
TTTAGTGTTAACACTAGCAAAGATGAGCCCTATGGATTAGGTAAAATAGTTGCGTATGACTAACAATTAGTCCTATCCGACAGATGCGTACTTTTTCGGAGTGATCCCGTAATATCTTTCAAATAACCTGCTAAAATGGCTTAGGTTGGAAAAGCCCAATTGATAACCGGTTTCAGATACGGACAATTTTGCCTGCTTAAGTAAGAATGCGGCCTCTTCCATCCTGGCTTTTTGAAAGTAGTTATAGATAGTTTCGCCAAAAGTCTGCTTGAAGAGCTGTCTCAATTTGGTTTCACTCATACCCGCTATTTGTGCCAGATCATTCAACACCGGCGGGCTGCTTAAATCCTTTAGTATTTCCTCACGGATAACCAGCAATTTTTCCGCATCGGCACTGTTTATGTGTCTATAGAGGGAATTCTCCCTTGCCGACAGCCTGCTGAATAGAAGATATAAAAGCTCCTGTACTTTTATCTGCAAATAAAAATGGTTCAGCGCATCACTCATATCAGTGTAGGCTATGTTTTTTAAAAGTGTTCGCGTCTCTGCGTTCATACTTTCGAAAAACAAGAATGAGGCATCCTCATTAATAACAGTCTTAATGGCGGTATTCGGTTTGTCGATAGACAGGAGCGATTTTAGTTTAGAAGCGGTAATGCCTACCACCATATACTGAATATCAGTATTGGCTTGAAACCTGATGATAGAACTGAGGTCATTCGTAGTAACCTGTATAGCGGATTCACTGTCCCGTGAAAAGGGAATACGGTTATCATCGTTATACGTTAACTCGACAGCTTGCTCATTGCTGTAAAAAAATATGCTGCGCAAATCGTTCTGTTCAACAGCGGGATTACGCTTGATAATCAATTCCTCTTTCAGTGTATAGTGATGTATTAGTAGCCTGAAATCGTCGTCAAATGTCACTTTCCGAACGTACCCCTTCCCCATCTTTTTGGGTATTTCCAAAACATGATTCCTTACCGGAACCCTAATTTGCTGAGCAAACTGTGTAATAAAATCAAACTGCGGAGATGCTGTAAACTGGAAGATCATGGTTTAGCGGCAACTACCTATTCTAGTATAAATAAATTCGTTATTTAAAAAATAGCCCAAAAATTTAAATAAGGCTCCGGGTTATTTAAAAAGATTTAACTAGAGAAACCGGGAATGCAATTACCGCCTGCCGCGCTTTGACGGCCACCGGGTAAAAAATGAGTTGTCTTTCAACCCGAGAAATTCAATTAACTCCCGCGCAGCCGCGCGGCCAGCACGATTGGCACCAATGGTGGAAGCAGACGGACCGTAGCCGGTTAAGTGGATACGCGGATCCTTGGCAACCTGCGTGGCCAGTTTTCCTGACATTTCGATTCCGTCTTGGTCGTTCATCAAACCTAATGGAGCAAGATGATCCAACGAATGGCGAAAGCCGGTGTTCCAGAAAATAACGTCGGCATCAAGCGTTGTTCCATCGGCCCACCGGACCCCGGTTTCGGTAATCTCCTCAAACATAGGCTTCCGGTCTAGAATGCCTTTTTCCAACATTCCTTCGATAGCAGGGGTGATCGGCAAGCCCGTGACAGATACGACTGATTTTGGTGGTAAACCGGCCCGCACCCTTTCTTCCACCATCGCCACAGCCTTCCGCCCCAACTCAGGAGTAAATTCATACCTTCGGAAATCTGGCGAACGACGAGCCACCCAAGTGGTTCGTGTTACTTTTGAAACTTCACCCAGCATTTGAACGGCTGAAATACCGCCCCCTACAATGATCACATGTTTACCCACAAACTCTGACGCACTCTTGTATTCGCCCGTGTGTAGTTGCCTTCCTTTAAATTTTTCCCATCCGGGATCTTCGGACAGTGTGGTGTCTTCCATGTGCCGGTCGCGTTGATCAACCCACGGGCGCTGAATTGAACGCCATTTGTGCGTATAATAAACCGACCGTTTCGCTCCGTAACTTCACTTACCCTAATGGGTCGGATCACAGGAAGCTCAAAAGCTTTCTCATACTGCTCGTAGTATTTTGGAATGGCGACATTGGCCTGCAGCGCTTTGTCTTTCGTGTTTACAGCATCCGAAAAGGCCATACCCGGCAGGTCGTTGATGCCGTTTACGTTGCTCAATGTCAAAGCATCCCACCGGTGCTGCCAGGCTCCGCCAGGACCAAACTCATCGTCCAAAACGACGAAACCCTTTCCAGGTTCTATCCCCTCTCTTCGTAGATGATACGCCGCAGACAAGCCAGCCTGCCCCGCACCGATTACCACAATGTCAACTTTATAATAGACATGAATGCTCAATGCCGAATTGGCCGTTGGAATGTCCTTATCATGTTCCATCACGCGTTGTTTTGTGCCTACAAGCAGGTTAGTTGTATCTCTCAAAAAACGACTGTCGAGAATACGAAGTTCAACCGGTCAGTTTTGTGCAAAGGAATCGTATGTCCAGCGGTCCTAACATTCGCTCAGGCTAATCGGTATATGCACCGCTAATCCTGCTTCAGAAGTTTCCTTGTATTTGCTGTTCATATCAAGGGCTGTATCCCACATTGTCCTGATTACCTTATCAAGACTCACTTTTGCATGATCCGGGGCACCCTGCAATGCCAGTTGCGATGCGGTAATAGCCTTTATGGCGCCCACGACCGTTCGGATGATACGGCAGGGTTTCATTGTATAAGAAATGGATATCTATTGACGGCTCAAAGTCAATCGAGACTTCACTGTTCAGAGGTAATTTTTTCGAAGTACGAACCTGTTGCATTTTGGATGTGATGGAATTCACATCGATCGTTACCGGATCTTCCCCACACAGTCCAAGTACGACCGCAATGTCCGTTCCATGCCCTCTCCCTGTCTTCGCCAAAGCGCCATAGAGTAATATCTTCAGGACTCTAACATCAGCTAGTGAATAGTCTGTTTGCAGTGATTGCAAAAAACGCTGTGCCGCCCTCCACGGACCTAACGTATGCGAGCTCGACGGGCCAACACCAATTTTAAACATATCGAAAACGGAAATAGCTTCGTAAGGCATGTTGGACTTTTTGTAGTACGGCATCCTTGTCAGACGATTTTTCAACTTTCCCTCTTCGTTCGCAGCATCCATTGAGACGGTCCTCCTGACACCAGAACGTCGCCCGACCCACGTTAACCAAAGTAAGAAATTGGTTACCGGAAACAAAAGATGCCGTGGGGAGTACTGTATTCCTATCACACGTTCCTGACTCCGCTCCAGTGGTGATCGCCCAACTTAACCCACACTTCCGTATCTTTGCCGAAACGTTGAACCATGTCTGAATCAAATCATTGTCCCGCTTGCCAATCCCCCTACGGCTACCCCACCGGCACAACCATGATGTGCCCGGAGTGTGGCCACGAATGGAATCCTGAAGAACCAGTCGAGTCGGAAACTGACGCTGTGGAGGCATTGGTCGTAAAAGATGCTAACGGTAACACGCTGCAGGACGGTGACACCGTTGTGCTGATCAAGGATCTCCCGGTGAAGGGCGCTCCCAAACCCATCAAGGCCGGCACCAAAGTAAAAAATATACGACTCACCGACGGCGACCACAACATCGACTGCAGAGTAGATGGCTTCGGCGCCATGGCGCTCAAGTCGATTTATGTGCGGAAGGCGTAGATAATATCGGGTTATTTCCGACCTTTTTCCGCAAACCCGTAAGCATCCATCATTTTGAAAAAGATGGCGTTGTTATGGTAAATTCCCATGAAACTGTCAGCCCCTGGTCCAAAGGCGAATACAGGAACCATCACACTCGTGTGGCCTTTCGTTGAATAACGACCCTCCACTCTTCCCGTTTTCAGGCTGCCATCAACGATCGTGAGTCCACCGGTCTCGTGATCAGCGGTAATGATCACAAGCGTGTTGCCGTCCTTCTCAGCGAACGAGAGTACTTCGCCGATCACTTTGTCAAAGTCCAGCATTTCCTCAATGACCCTGTTGGTGTTGTTGGCATGACCCCCATCATCAATTTGTGATCCCTCGACCATCAGAAAGAATCCTTTACTATTCTGCTTTAGAATGTTGATGGCGGTCTTCGTGGCCTTCAACAACTGGTCGCCTCTTTGTTCCCAACGGTCGTCCGAAACAAACCCCGCTATCTTGCCCCGTTGAATGTTTGATATTGAGTCTATATTAAACGAGGCCGCAACTTCTTCTCCCATTTCTCCTTGCGGCTGACGTGACATAAATGACGCAGGCGTCGCATCGGTGATGTAGGTAGTTGCAACGAGACCGGTTGCCAGTCCGTTGCGTTCAGCTATTTCCAGAATAGTGGGAACAGCTCTTCCAAGGGTATCCACTCCTACTGCCCCATTGTACGTCTTTTGCCCGGTCGCCAAAGCTGTTGCGCCTGCCGCCGAATCCGTGATGTACTGGCGTGCCGAGTTCGTCTTCGATAATCCGATATGCCGGCATTTCTCCAGGTTCAGCCAACCGTGGTTTGCTGTCATGCCTGCATAGATCTGTGTAAGACCCATTCCATCGCCGATCATCAGGATAATATTCCGGGGCCTGGCGGGGGGACTGTCCGCTGCTCGCTTTTGCCCCAATGAAGCATTCGTGGCCAGAGTCAACCATACGGCGATAGAAATCAAGATTATCTTCATGGATTAAACTATTAATTGTGACTGCTCAATGGCTCTTAAAACTAAACGACTTTTGTTGTCCTTTGAATGGTAATATCAGATTGTGGCACCTTATATTCAAGAAGCGTTAATGCTAAGTTCCTGTTGTGCACGGGGAGTTCCGGACTGTCGGGAGTAATGTAGTTCTCGACGAAATTGAATCCGAATCCTTTATAGTATTCAATTATTGTTGGGTTAGCAGTCCATGTGTCCATTCGCACACTTTCAAGACCCAGTTGCATTGAATGTTGAATGGCCCATTTCAGAATCGCTCCAAATAATTTTCGTCCCTTAAATTCGGGGTTTCCTACAATACGGTGAAGGTAGATTGACTTTCCCACGTCCAACTCTCTCCATATGATCTTGTCAGAATAGTTAACACTAAAAACGATCGCAATCTTCGATTCGATAAT
>JAJJPK010000065.1:0-21809 GCA_032907565.1 Cyclobacteriaceae bacterium
CGTTGTTCGCGTTGACGATGAAGCCAAGCGCCAGGAGGAACAAGCCCATGCCGATAATAACGTAGAGCATAGTTGGGGTTGAGCGTATAAGGACTCCCCTAAAAATAAGAATTTGATGGAAATTCTCGATCTGTCACGCATTGCTAACTCCCAAGCCGTGCATTCCTCAGCCTTAGTGAGTTTCCAATCACAGAAACCGAGCTGAAACTCATGGCCAGTGCGGCGATCATCGGAGAAAGCAGGAGTCCGAATGCCGGGTACAGTACGCCCGCGGCTATTGGGATTCCCAGGACGTTATATCCAAGGGCGAAAAACAAGTTCTGCTTAATATTTCGCATCACGCTAAGGCTAAGCAGTCGCGCCCGTGCGATGCCGTTAAGGTCGCCTTTCACAAGTGTGATGCCGGCGCTCTCTATCGCTACGTCAGTTCCGGTACCCATGGCAATGCCGATATCGGCCTGTGCCAGCGCAGGTGCATCGTTGATACCGTCACCCGCCATGGCCACCTTGTGACCTTCTCCCTGCAAGCGTTTGACTTCATTGTATTTGTCGTCGGGAAGCATCTGTGCCTTGAAGCCGTCGAGCCCCAGGGTTTCGCTAACCGCCCGTGCGGTGTCGGGGTTATCACCCGTAAGCATGATTACTTTTAGACCAGCTTCGTGGAGTTTCTCCACGGCTGCCTTGCTGGTGGGTTTGATCTTATCCGAAATAACAACTGCACCAAGCACGCGATTACCCTCTGCCAAATAGGAGACAGTCTTGCCCAGACGCTGCTCTTCCTGAACGCGGCTCTTAAGTTCGTCGGGGATCTGAGCACCCGCTTGTTGCATCAGTTTGTCATTCCCAAGTGCGAGGGCCGTGTTGCCGAGCCTACCGGTAACACCCTTACCCGTTACCGCTTCGAAGTCAGCGACCATTTCAGGCTCGATACCTTGTTCGCGGCCGTACTGAACCGTAGCCAGCGCGAGAGGATGCTCGCTGGCTGAGTTGAGCGCAACCATCTTCCGCACAACATCTTTCTCGTCACTACTCCCGTTAGCTACCAGTACCTTCTCCACGGAAGGCTTTCCCTCAGTGACCGTTCCAGTCTTATCAATGATCACTACATCGATATCCGCCATGCGTTCGAGGGCTTCCGCATTTTTTATCAGGATACCCGACTGCGCCCCTTTGCCAACGCCTACCATAACCGACATGGGTGTCGCAAGTCCCAATGCGCAGGGACACGCTATGATCAACACTGCCACGGCATTGACAAATGCGTACACGTAAGATGGCTCAGGACCGTAAATGGCCCACACGATAAACGTAAGCAGGGCAACAAGCACTACCGCGGGAACGAAATAGCCTGAGATCCGGTCGGCCAGATTTTGAATAGGTGCGCGTGAGCGGCTGGCTTTGTTCACCATTTCAATGATCCTTGACAACAGCGTCTCCGCTCCTACCTTCTCGGCAACCATGACGAACGTCTTGTTGCCATTGATTGTCCCGGAGGTCACCTTGTCGCCAACGCTCTTGCTCACTGGAATGGGCTCGCCGGTGATCATGGACTCATCGACCGAAGTTTCGCCCTCCGTGATAGAACCGTCGACGGGAATTCTTTCGCCGGGCCGGATGCGAAGCAGGTCTCCAGGGTGAATGTGGCCGAGGTGTACCACCTCTTCCTTGCCATCCTTGATTCTCGTCGCCGTGCTGGGCGCAAGTTTTAACAGCTCCTTGATGGCGCTGTTTGTCTTTCCGTGCGCTCGTGCTTCAAGGACCTGTCCCAATAACACCAGCGTGAGAATTACTGTGGCTGCCTCAAAGTAAACGTACACGGTCCCCTCATGCGTTACGAACTCGGGGGGAAACACGCTGGGAAAGAATATGGCCACGACGCTGAACAGCCACGCAACACCCGCGCCAATACCGATTAGGGTGAACATATTGAGATGCCAGGTCACGATCGAGCGCCACGCCCGTTCAAAGAACATCCACGTAGCGTAGAACACCACCGGAAGGGAGAGGATCATTTGCACCCAGTTCCAGTACTTCCATGGCATGATGCGGACTAAGGGATTGTCGGGAATCATTTCCGACATAGCAATAAGGAAGATGGGAAGGGTAAATATGACCGCTACGCGAAACTTGCGCATCAGCACCTTGTACGTTGCATTCTCTTCCTCCTCGTCTGCTTCCAGGGGAACCAGGTCCATGCCACAGATAGGACATGCACCCGGCCCATCGCGAATAATTTCCGGGTGCATGGGACAAGTATACTGCACGGTGCGCGACACGTCGGGCATTCTTACCAGGTCCATTCCGCATACAGGACAGCTGCCTGGCGCATCATAGGTTTTGTCACCTTCGCAATGCATTGGGCAATAGTATACCCCGCCCTTTTTCGGAGGCTCGTGTTGCTTTCCTGTGTCACCTCGTTTGTGCAGTTCGTCTCGACCGTGATGAGCGTGGTCGTGATGATCGTGATGGCCTGACTTGTGGGCTGTATAATGATCACTCCCCGCTTCATGTGGTACGGAGATTGTATAATGGCCGCCAGCATCGTCGATAGCCTTCTGAAGTTTATCGAGGGCGACATGCGACGACATTTCGACGACGGCCTTACCTGTTTGAAGGTCTACCTCAACGTTCGTCACGCCCTCAACGCCTTTGAGTGCCGTTTCCACTTTTTGACGGCACCCCTGACAGCTCATTCCAGAAATCGTATAGGTATGTTTCATGTCTTGCCAAATCCAGTTCTATGCAAGTTACAACCGATCTGGCAGGGCACGTTACACAATTCCGCCTTTGCTTTATATCATTCAGCGCTTCCGCTTTACTGATCGCGCGAGGGCCTCTTTTTTGCCATTTCTGGCCACGGCAGCAATCAGTGCAAGGGGCAGGGGCTCTTTAAGGGGAAAACGCAATGTGCCCTTACCTGCCCTATAGGGAAGGGTTTTCTTCATAAAAGACTCACTTCCCGATAGCACGGGGTAAAGGCTGACGTGGTTTTTAAATCCGGCAAAGTACACCGCATACGTGCCGTTTATGAGGTACACGGGAATGCCGTAGCTGATGGATTCCTCGGCGTCCGGGATCGCCTTTCGGATGGTGGCGCGAACTGTGTCGAGGGCCTTTCTCACTTCCCCCGAAAAACTCTTCAGGTAAGCGTCGACAGAGGCGGGTTTTGCTCTCATAGTGTCTGACCATGGGTCGTTAAAGTTGGATTCCGGGAGCAAGTATCAGGCGGAACACACCCGCAACAACAACAAGCAGAATTACCGCGGCTGCCGACGTCCGTTCGATTCTCGCATTCAATGCCGGAGTAATGCCCTTAGGATTCACTGCGTTCTGCCAGGGAAAGATAAACACCATGCCGCTCATCACGGGGTAGATGATACTTACGATGGCAATGACCGGAAGGTACAACAGCGTGATCAATGCAGATCCGATTAGCCATGGTAAGATGAGGGAATGTAGCGAAAATTTCTTTCGTGACGCGCCATTGTCAAGCCATTCTGCTCTGGGGCTGAATTCGAGGAACGGCCTCGTCATTTTGTAGGCGATGAATAGCAACAATCCGGCGCCGACTACCGCAAGTACTATCCGAACCCATACGGCAGTACCTGCTGTGTCGAACACCTTGCCGATGTCTCCGTCGGTGAACACCGGACCGGTCATCAGATACCCCAGGAAATTGGCAAAGCCGAGCACCGCCCACCACAAGAGAAAGAGTTCGGTCAGACTTCGTTTCTTCGACTTCAGAAAAACAAATCCGATGATAAGTCCCTGCAGCAGGCTCGTCAAAGGTCCCGCGAGCGCAATGGCAATCTCTTGCCCGGACGAGAGATGCCCGGTGGAACGGTGCTCCACAAAATTATGGTGAAGGACCGGCTCACTCCCCAGCAGCGCACCAGTGAAGGCGTGTCCCAACTCGTGAAGAATGGTAGTAAGAAGAAAAGCTAAGGCGTAGAGAACCGCAGAGTTAATTGTAACGTGCATCAAAGGCATAAGTGGCGTCGTCGTTTGATTGACCCATCCCCTCTGCCGCAACGGCGTAACGTCCCAAAGCGGTTAACAGCGGCGCATTCTCCACCGAACTTTTTTGATACATGGACCGTACTCCACGTACGGCCCATGCCCCTACAACAAAACTAACAAAAAGGCCGTGCAATGCAACCACGTCAATACAAACCGTGGTCCGTGACTGCCACTAAATACTGACGGATGTTTATTATTCGATAATGATTGTCTGGCTGTTTGCTTTCCCTTCGCCATAAACCTTCACCCCATTCGGAATTCGAAAGGTTACCTCCCGGGCATCAAGGACGCCGTCACCGTCAACATCCACCTTAACATTCGGTTTGTAGGTTCCTTTTGCCACCAGATTTCATCCCCGTTTCCGGCGACACTCAACACATCTGAGAGGGAAGTAAACGCATTAGCCCAACTCGTTCCATTGTTCGCACCAGCGGCTCCCTGGTCCACGTAGGTCACAGCTGCCATAAGCACGGCAGACTTCATCGCCGATGTCAGCACGATCGCCAACACCAGAGCGTGCGATAACCTTGTCTTCATGACACTTGTAGATTAAACCAACAAGTACAAGGTCCGCATAATGTCAGTTACCCTTTGATACGAATGTATCAATGAATAAGAACAACGTAACGATCACTTATGATGAAATGAGTAGAGATGAACTGTCTCCCGTCATTCAGGGAATGTAGTAGAAATCTTTCAACAGACTGAATAGCAATCCCAACTGTCCGCGAAGTCACCTCAGCGCAGGCCGGCCAACTGCCTACTGAAATAGAGGCGCTGAGCGGATTCGAACCGCTGTAAAAGGTTTTGCAGACCTCTGCCTAGCCACTCGGCCACAGCGCCGTATAGCAGCGTGCATGGGGTGCGGATAACGCACAACCCATGCTCGCTACAACAAACTTATTCGGATTTCTCTTCCCCGCCTTCCCGGGGACCTGACATCTTTTCCTTCAGGGCGCTCAGGGCCTCGAGATCACCCAACGTCGACTTTTCCGTCTGTTGGTTTATGTTCTCAATAGCCTTGCTCTTTGAAGGGGTCTTCTTCTTGCCCGTGCCGGAGCCTTTGTCCTCCTCCGTCGACCATGTGTGCTTGTGCGAGAGCACAATACGGCGATCGTCCTTGGAGAATTCCAGCACTTTGAAGTCGAGAGACTCGCCCACCTCGACCTTCTGGCTGCTGTCCTGCTTCTGCAGGTTTCTCGCAGCGCAAAAGCCTTCGATACCATAAGGCAGCTCGAGGATGGCGCCCTTATCATTCCGGCTGATCACCGTACACTTGTGTACTGAGCCAACGGTAAAGATGGTTTCGAACGTATCCCAAGGGTTCTCTTCGAGATGTTTGTGGCTCAGCGCCAGCCTGCGGTTGGCGGCGTCGAGTTCCAGCACCACTACCTCCATTTCATCGCCTACCTTCACGAACTCAGAAGGGTGCTTGATCTTCTTCGTCCAGCTCAGGTCAGACACGTGTACCAGCCCGTCGATGCCTTCTTCCAGTTCAATGAACAGTCCGAAGTTGGTCAGATTGCGGATGATGCCCTTGTGGCGGGTGCCGACCGCGTACTTGGTAAGAACATCCTGACGCGTCCACGGATCCTCCGTGAGTTGCTTAATGCCCAGCGACATCTTCCGTTCTTCGCGATCGAGTGTCAGCACAACGGCTTCCACTTCATCGCCGACCTTCATAAAATCCTGCGGATTGCGCAGGTGTTGCGACCAGCTCATTTCCGACACGTGGATCAGACCTTCGACACCAGGCTGCAGTTCCAGGAACGCACCGTAATCGGCAACATTGACAATCCGGCCCTTGACCTTGGAGCCCACCTGAATATCGGGCGACAGCGAATCCCACGGATGAGGCGTAAGCTGCTTCATACCAAGCGAAATACGCTTCTTGTCCTCGTCAAAGTCGAGTACCACGACCTTCACCACCTGATCAAGCTTGAGCACTTCGTCGGGATGGTTGATCCGACCCCAGCTGATGTCGGTAATGTGAAGCAGACCATCCACGCCACCCAGGTCGATGAACACCCCAAAGTTGGTCATGTTCTTGATCGTGCCTTCGAGCACCTGGCCCTTCTCGAGGTTGTTGAGGATAGCAATCTTTTGTTCTTCGAGATCCTTCTCGATAAGTACCTTGTGAGAAACGACGACGTTGTCGTTGGAGTAGTTTATTTTGACCACCTTGACTTCGATGGCCTTGTTGACATATTGATCGAAGTCGCGAATCGGCTTTACGTCAATTTGCGATCCGGGGAGGAACGCCTCGATACCGAACACGTCGACGATAAGTCCACCCTTCGTTCTCCGTTTCACGAAGCCTTCAATGACTTCGTCGTTATCAAGCGCCTTCTGAACATTCTCCCAGCCCTTGACGAGTTTTGCCTTCCGGCGGCTGAGCACGAGTTGCCCCATGGCATCTTCACGCTCTTCGACGAAGACGTCGACCCTATCTCCGATCTTGAGGTCAGGCATGTCCTTGAATTCGGCCAGCGGTACGAGGCCGTCGGACTTGAACCCGATGTTGAGAATGACGTCGCGGTCGTTAATGCCTACCACTATGCCCTCCACAACTTCTCCGGCGCTCACCGAGGTTACGGTTCCGGCCAGCATCTGTTCCATTTGTTCCCGTTCCTCTTTGGTGTATCCTTCACCAAATCCCTTTCGGTCGAATGCCTCCCAGTCGAACTCGCCGGGTACCTTCTTTTCCGCAACTGACTTCTTCAGCTCGGCGGCAGGGATCGCTTCCGTTTCGATCTCCTCTTCTTTCTTAAGTTGTTTGATCTCCTGCTCAACAGACGCAACATCCTCCTCGATCTCGTCAGGCTTGGCGGTCTTCACCTTCTTGGGTGCCTTTTCCCGCTCAAGGTCAGCAGCGGTTTTTTTCGGCTTGTCAGCCGGTTTTTGTGATTTAGCCATAAATACGAAATGCCCTGATGTACACTGCGGAAGGCGGGCACAACGACCGCAGCATTTAGTGAAACATCCCTGTTGTTAAAAACAGGCCGAACCCACCCGGGCGGGCCGCAAAGATAGGAAAAAATGGCCGCAGATCACTCACATCCAGCAGAATACGCAGGCTAATGGACGGAATGCGGCCAAGGTCGTTATTGTGAATCTCTTAGTGAGAACGTAACGTAGTGATAATCAGTTCAATGTGTCGGGAATATCTTCCGGTTTGAGCGTGCCCATAGCGTGGTTGACCAGCAGTTTCTGAAACATAAGACGGTAGCGGGCGCTTTGATAGTCGGCCTGGGCTTTAATGAAGGTTTGGTTCACTACGGCAAGTTGAACGATGTCAGAAATACCCAGGTCATACCGCTCCTTCTCCATTTGATAGGTGAGATCGGCAGCACGCAACTGGGCGTCGGCAGCTTCATAGCTTGCGATGGCATCGCGCAGGTTCTGGTACGCACGGATGACGTCGGTTCTTACCGCGATCCTCGTGCTTTCGGTATCCAGTTGTGCGTTCTTGTGGATGGCTCGCACTTGGGCCGCCTGGCTGCGGAAGGCCAGGCCGCCGTAGATGGGTATGCTCAGGCTAAGCCCGTACCCAAACTGTCGGTTGTCAGTCCGGAATTGTTCCTCGAAACTCCGATTGTCTGCTCCGTGCACGTAGTTATAACGCGAACCATAGCTGATGCCGGCGTACAAGCTGGGGTAATAGCGACCTTTCATCGCACTGTATTGAAAACGGGTTGCATCCTCGATCTCTTCGGCCTGCCGAAGGTCGCTTCTTCGGCTCATGGCGGTGACCATCATCTGGTCCAGCGTCAGCGTGTCCATGATAGTCAGGTTAACGTCCCAGTCCACTTCTTCCAGTTCAAAGGGGACGGCAGGATCGATAAGCAGCGTCTGCGCCAGCAGCGCCTTATCGTCTTTCAACTTGTTACGAGAGCGCACGAGCAACAGCTCGGCATTCTTCACCTGGTACTCCTGGTTATACAAGTCGGCCTCAGCACGCGTGCCCAGCTCCACCTGTGCCTTGATCTGTTCGTATTGCACGCGCAGCGCCGCCACGTTCTCTTCGTCAATGGCGACCAGTTGTTGATCCAGGAGACATGTCAGGTATTGACTTGCAACATCGCGTATCACATCCTGAGAAGAACGGTTGACGCGATGTAGTTGGGCTTCGTTCTCGCTGACGGCCTGGCGGTGGCTGTTCAACATGCGGAGACCGGTAAAGATAGGCATGTCGGCTTCGAGCGTGCCGTTGACATAGTCGATAACTCCGTTCACAACTTCCCCCTGCTGTGGGTTGAACGAGTTACCATCGTTTCTATACGCACTGGCGTTGGCACGGACGCTCGGTCCCATTTGCAACAAGGTTGACGTCTTGTTCAGCTGGGTATATTCCAGATCGTTCCTGTTCTTGTTCAGGACAACGTTGTTTTGCAACCCAATCTTCACTGCGTCCCTGAAGGATAGCGTCTCAGGGGTTTGCGACAAAGCCATAGTCACTATGCCGGATAGTGCTACGGCAAAGATGCCTCTCATACTCATGCTTACTGATTCGGCTAGTTTGCTACTGCTACAACCTGTTCATCAGAGACTACGGCGCCATCCACAACGCGGATGATTCGTTTGCCGTACCGGGCGTTTTCCTCCGAGTGGGTAACCTGGATGATGGTGATGCCTTCGTCGTTCAGCTTCTTGAAAATCTCCATGATCTGTTTGCCCTGATCGGAGTGGAGATTGCCGGTGGGTTCATCGGCAAGCAACAGCTTTGGCTGCCCCACGATGGCACGTGCCACACCAACGAGTTGCTGTTGGCCTCCGCTGAGTTGCTCGGGAAACAAGTCCTTCTTCGCCACCATATTAAAGCGATCAAGCATTTCGGCGACCATGCTCTTGCGCTGGCTTCCGCTCACTCCTTTGTACAGGAGCGGAGTTTCTATGTTCTCGTAAACCGTAAGTTCGTCGATGAGGTGGTATGCCTGGAAAATGAAGCCGATGTAGTTCTTGTGCATTTCGGACTTCTGCTTTTCCTTCATCTTGTGCACGGGCTCGTCGAAGAAGTAATACTCCCCTTCGGAGGGTTCGTCGAGCATGCCGATGATATTCATAAGCGTCGATTTGCCCGCCCCGCTCGGTCCCATGATCGTCACGAACTCGCCTTGTTCCACTTCCGTGCTGATGCCCTTCAAAATAAATGTCCGCTGAAATCGCGAATCGACGTACTTGTCAATATCAACCAGTTTTATCATGCTTTCCGGAATTTCTGTGCGATAAAATCCAACAATGGTGCCAAGGGGCAATTTAGCGCATTTATACCGTCTGTCGACCGTTCGCAATCGCTAAATCGTCCGGATCTGCAAAAGAGTGTCCTATTCCGGACGGTCTGAACCGCATTAGGAGATAGGGCACATAGAGGTATTTTTGGCTTGAAAGTTAGTGTGGATGCGGAAAGCCGCGCGCACGACCCCTTTAAGGGGATTAAGGGGCATGCGGGAACAGAGTGAGAGTGAGAGTGAGCGTGAAGAAACGTTCTCTCAGAAGATTACCGGATACAAGATTATATCCACCCTGCGGTTCATTTGCCTCCCCTCGTGGGTGTCGTTGGTGTAAACCGGATTATCGAGGCCCCAATCCTTGACGGTGATACGGTTCTCCGGGATCATACGTTGGGTGAGGAGGTTCTGAACCGCAGCACTGCGCATGCGCGAAAGCATCTCGTTGAACTCGCGTCCACCGATAGGATCCGTGTGTGAAATGAGGTGAATTTCGTATTTCTCGAGAAGGTTCGGGATGGAGTCAAGCCACTCATTCACTTCCCGGATTTGCTGCTCGTCGATGTAGTAGCTCCCGCCACCGAAGTAGATGCTCTTGCGCACCTCGTCCACCGGCTGCTGCCCATAGGCGGCTATTGCTACCGCCGAACACAACGCTATGAAGCATGCCCTGGCGAACATACCTTAAATGTACGAAGACCCGCTGCATAAGGCAATACGATCAATGTGGGATTCATTCCCCGTCGAGACGTCGGCACAGAAGCTGCTGCTCATTACGACCGCAGCAAGTGGCTCAGGTCCGCGCCAGAAGGTAATGGTACAGGCGAAGCATCAGTTTCGAACAGGTAGGCGGTGCCCTCACCTCTAAGCGTTATCCGATTCTCGACGACGTCGATCAGCATGCCTTCGGGCAAACCAATAACAGGCCGGGCGGGATTCATCACCAGGTATTCCTGCAATCGCTGACGACGCGATTCACCACCATGACCTGGAACTTGCTGATCTGTATAGTGCGGGTTGATCTGAAAAGGGACAAGGTCAAGCGCTTCGAACGACAACGGCATGACGATCGGCATATCGTTGGTCGTCATAATCGTCGGACAAGCCACATTGGCTCCTGCACTCCACCCGATGTAGGGAAGTCCCCACCGTACTTTTTCCCGGATGAGCGTGACCAGGTCGTTGTGATACAACTGGTTTAGCAGTGCGAACGTGTTACCGCCACCGACAACAATCGCGGCAGCTTCCTGCAGCGCGCGCCGGTAGTCAGCGTGCTCCTGAATGCCCCTGATCGTGTAGCCCCACTGAGCAAATGCCCGTTTCACCGCGTCGGTATATTCTTCATAGGAGAAGGTCACCGCAGCGAAGGGAATAAAAAGCAATTCACCCTTCTCATCGCCGAGAGCCTCCCGGATCATCGCTTCCGGCCACGCGAGAAACCGCCCTCCGGGAAGTGTGGAATTGCTGAGCAGCAACAGTCTGGACATGCGAAGGGGGTTAAAATGAGGATTAGTATTCAAAAATCGCCCGAAATTAATAGATTTGCTGCTCTAAACAGAACTTCCATGTTTCAGGAGTACATCGGATCCGGCGCTAACGCCTTTATTGCCATAGTAGCAGTTATTGTGGGTTTTGTTGCCGCTATGGGCTACATCGATTTTCTGAAGATCAAGCGCAAGGAAAAGGAAGAAGAAGGGCAGTGATTCCCGCCATTGAACGAGGCAGATGCAGACGCAGTTGCAAGGGCAATTGCTTCAGATAAGTGCGGTCACACGGAGCTTTCGCGGCTGCCACCTCCCACACAGTATTCAAGAGTATTAGGTATCGATACGGACTACTTTCGCGCGTACGGCGACTTGTACGTTTGCTGAAATTCCTGCCACGACTTGGACTTGAAGTGATCCTCCCCAATGTATTGCACGATCATATGAAATTCTTCGGCCTTCCGATAGCCAGGCAGGGGCTGGATCATCTCGAAGTTTTCCGTAAGAAACACCACCGTAGGATAGCTTAGCTTGTTGTTTAGCAGCGACGCAGCCAATTCATGGTAACGCCCCGCCGGAACAAAGCGGAAAACGTGTCCGTCAAACTCCACGTCTTCGCGCTGTTCGGCATTAAACTTCACCGGATAAAAATTCTCGTTCAGCACGCGGGCGACTTCCGGATCATTGAACGTATTCTTGTCCATGATCTTGCAATACCCGCACCAATCGGTGTACACATCGATGAATATCTTCTTCTTCTCCGTCTTCGACCGTTCTACAGCCTCCTCAAAGGTCATCCATTTGACCTGTCCATAAGACGATATCGCTGGAACGATCCAGACAAGAAGAAACAAGGCGAACCATCTTCCTGAACCCATATCGCTGATTTACACTCAACAAATATACGCACATTAGGCGGTCTATCCCGACCGGGGGCCGTTCACTTGCCTGCCAAAGCGCCCGGTCATAGAAAAAACGACACTTCTGTTAGTACAAGGTACGGGCCAAAAAGCCCGAGAAGAGGGGATTTGGCCCCGGGCTGTCAGCGTAAACCTCCTCCCTGCCGGCGAGAAGGCGTCGAACCTCCTCAAAGGATTCCGGGTGTAGGCCAATCTGAAGTTCGGTGACGTTCCCGGTGGGATTCATAAAGTCTATATTGATGTACACCTCCCGGTACTTTCCGCATCCCTCCAATCCCCGGGCGGCCATGAACTCCGTTATCCGGGAATAGCTGTCCTGCAAATCGACCCAGCTTCCTTCATGGATCAGGGAAACGCACGGAAAGGCGTCTTCCCGCTTCAGCTGGAACATACCGTGATAGGATCCCGGTATCTCCGAGAGTGGGATTCCAATATCCAGGACGAAAGAATCCGTGTCACGCCCGGTATATCCCTCGTAACTCCAATACAAGGGACCGGTAATTTCCAGGTCGAACCGTACGGCATCGCGATACAATTCCCGAGCAATCACGCCGACGAACCGTCCGAGTTCGCCCATGCGCGCCTTTGTGCGGAAATAGAGAAAATTGAGTGGTTTTGCTTCCTTGACTTGCATAATTGTTCGTGTTTATGACAAATCAAGGCACCACCCCTGACAACCTTATGTCAGTAGTAAATGACGATCAGGAAATTTTTTCGCCTGCGAGCGAGCGCAACGCCGGCTTATAGTGCTCAACGAGTTCCGCTATGTGGTTCTGGATGACGTATTTAAGCTCGAGAGGCGACACGATTTCCACCCCGGCGCCATACGTAGCGAGCCAGCGCCCGAGCGATGGCAGGAAGCTTGTCAGGAATGTCATGCGGACCTTGTCCCCCAGGTCGGTTTCGGTGACAAATCCGTGCTGGTATTTTCGTTCTCCCATGAAACGGGCCGTGCGCTTATCAAATAGCACGACAGCCTCGTGAACGTCACCGTGGTTGCGCATCACTGTTTGAACATATTCCTGTAGCGACAGATGGTTGTGGTCCAAAAATGTCGACTCTGTAGGCGTGAGCCGGCATATGCGATCGACGCGGAAGTCGCGGTAATCGTTCCGAACCCGACACCATGCGATCAGGTGCCAGGCACTGCCATAATAGTAAAGGCCAATGGGTTCAACCACACGTTCGGTAAGTTCGTCCCGGTATCGCGCCATGTACTCCATGTCGACTGCACGCTTTTCCACAACTGCCTTCTGAAGGTCAGTGAGGAAGCGGTTAGGAAATTCTTGTTCTGCCTCGACTGTCCCAGGCCGTACCTCGATGTGAGAATACAGGCTCTCCAAGTGCTCCCGCCCGGGGTCGTTGAGCACTGATTTGATCTTTGTGAGGGCCGATTCAAACGCGTCGCGTATCGAGCGGTCTGTCATTTGCTCCACAAGTTTGCCTGCGAGCAGCATGGCACCCGCCTCCTCCTGACTGAACATGACAGGAGGAAGGTGATATCCGTCGACAATGAAATACCCTACGCCAGCCTCGGACCCAATAGGTACGCCCGCTTCCATCAAAGCCTTGACATCGCGATATACAGTACGAAGACTGATATCGAATCGGCTTGCCAACTCCTCCGCCTTTACCAGGCGCTTCGATTGAAGGTGGATCAATATGGCCGTCAGTCGGTCAATGCGATTCATAGACCTAAAGGTACACACAGCTACTCTATTTTCCTCCGCCGCACACAGGGGTAGCCGGTTCGTGTTCATCAGCAAAAAGATTTTGCTGTAACCAACAATACCTGACTTTCGTCATTTGTTTTAGCGACGTGCTGGTTTACGTTTGTTCCCCCAATCCTAAGCCATCGCCGTCGGTGCTGTCGTCTCGGCTCTCATGCAGAGACCAGATCATTACGTACAAGTCCACCCAGAGTGTTTCGCGAGAAAAAGATCCGACTATGGAAGTCCTTATGTTGGGCTGGGAGTTTCCACCGCTTATCAGTGGCGGGCTTGGCGTTGCGACGTACGGTATGGTCAAAGCCCTTCGCGCTTCTGCAAACATCCGGTTGATCGTTCCTCGCAGCCATCCCGCCACTGGCCTGGACAACGTGCGGATCGTTGGTGTTGACCGGGCAATCAAAGAGGAACTCGTTCGGGAAGGTCGAACCTACGACCTTGAAAAACTAGTTGAAGATCTTGAGCGTATACCGCTGGAACTCAGTTCATATCATTCGGTCCGCTCGCTGCTCGAAGGTGTCAGCCAGCAACAGGCGCCAGGAGAAACAGGATCGGTCGCGACCCGGATCGAATTGGGCCGATACTTCGAAGGCCATGAATCGTACGGCCCCGATATCCAACGGAAGGTGTACCTGTTTTCCAGGCTTGCCGACCTGCTGTCGCGCAAACTGGATTTCAGGATCATTCATGCCCACGACTGGGTTACTTACCCGGCAGGCCTTCGCATCCGGGCACGCACCGGCAAGCCTTTAGTATTACATGTTCATGCACTTGAGACCGACCGCGCGGGCAGCGAGGTGAGAAATGGCGTATACGAGTTGGAACGTGAAGCACTAAGTCGTGCAGATGCTATCATAGCCGTAAGTGAATATACGCGCGACCAGCTTAAGCACCACTACGGCATACCGACCCACCGCGTAGCCGTAGTTCATAATGGCATCGAACCAAGGGCAGCTGAGCGAAGGAGACATCCTTTCAGAGATAAGTTGGTGGTTTTCCTGGGCAGGGTGACCCGACAGAAGGGGCCAGAGTTCCTGTTGGAAACTGCTGAAAAAGTTGTCCGCGTCTATCCCCGCGTAAAGTTTGTCGTTGCCGGTACCGGAGATGCTTTTGTGCCCCTTCTGGAAACGGCAGCATGGAGAAAGCTGGGCAGGAAGTTCATCTTTACCGGATTCCTCGACCGGCGACGTGTTGACGACCTCCTGTCCATGGCGGACGTTTATTTCATGCCATCGGTATCGGAGCCCTTCGGACTCACCGCGCTTGAGGCTGCGCAGTTCGGTGTCCCCGGCGTGTTGTCACGCCAAAGCGGGGCCCATGAAGTGTTACCAGCGCTCACAGCCGACTTCTGGGATACCGACAAGTATGCGAACTATATACACGCATTGTTAAGATACAACGCGTTGCACGATGATCTGGCGTACCGGTCTCGGGAAACGGCGAGCCGGTTAACATGGGACATGGCGGCCGCGAAGATCGCTCAAATCTATCGCGACCTCCTCCCGAATTGACTCGTTGTTGTGTTTGTTGAAAGCTAAACATCCAACCCATGACATCTGTCTGCTTTTACTTCCAGGTACACCAGCCATGGCGGCTCAAATCGTACAACTGCTTTCGCATCGGATACGACCACGACTATTTCGACGATGCAACCAACCAGATGGTGTTGAACCGGGTTGCCGACAAATGCTACCTTCCTGCAAACCGACTGATGCTGGAACTCATCGACCGCTATGAAGGTCGATTCCGGATCGCCTACTCCATTACCGGAACGGCCCTCGAGCAAATGGAACGGTTCCGACCCGACGTCATCGCATCGTTTCAGGAACTGGCGGAAACGGGATGCGTGGAATTCCTGGCAGAGACCTATCATCACTCGCTCAGTTTCCTCTACTCCCGGGATGAGTTTGTCCGGCAGGTACGGGCCCATACCGAGAAAATCCGTGCCCTCTTCCACCAGACCCCGACGGTGTTCCGAAATACGGAGCTGATCTATAACAACGAGCTCGCGGCGTTTGTCGATGCTATGGGATACAAAGGCGTGTTGTGTGAAGGACTGGATTACGCCTTACGGGGGCGTAGCCCGAACTTCGTTTACCATCCACCCCACAGCAGAACCTTCGCCTGCCTGCCCAAGAACTTCAAGCTGTCTGACGACATCGCCTTCCGCTTCTCAGACAAGGGCTGGCAACAGTGGCCGCTCACTGCACCGCGGTTTGCCCATTGGATACATCAAACCGCAGGCAACGGGGAAACCATTAACCTGTTCATGGACTATGAAACGTTCGGGGAACATCAGTGGCCGGAGACGGGCATCTTCGATTTCATGAGATGTCTTCCCGGAGAGGTCCTGCGTCATCCCGACTTCGACTTTCGCACGCCCTCCGAAGTCATTGCCCACTACCCGGCCCGCGGGGAATACGACGTACATGCCTTCAGTTCGTGGGCAGACCTTGAACGCGACCTGTCTGCATGGCTTGGCAATAGCTTACAACAGGACGCAGCCGATAGGATCTACGCCCTGGAACAACAGGTAAAGTCGACCGATATGCCTGAACTTGTCGACACATGGGCCAGGCTGCTGACTTCAGATCACCTTTATTATATGTGTACGAAGTATTGGCAGGACGGCGACGTGCACAAATACTTTAGTCACTACGACACGCCGTATGAAGGTTATATCAATTACATGAATGTCGTGACCGACCTCGAGTACCTTCTCGAAAGTACTCCGGTTGCCACCTTGGGATAGATGCCGATGCAGTTATTTCCTATGGAGCGGCTTTGAAATCGTCCACGTAGGATAGCCACCAGAAGGGATATTGCCAGACCGTAGCTGCGCATCTGCGCGATGCACCGCCTTGGTCATTGCCTGCGTTGGATACACAGGTGAGGCAGCAACACGGTGCGCAGCATGCAGCAGGTGGCTTTCAAAAAGTTGCTTGTTCGCAACGCGATTGATAGGCTTGTATACAATCCAGGCAGACTGTTCCTTCGCAGGCTGGCCACCGGAGGTCGACTGTGCGCTTGAAATGCCAGCAAACCCGACGAGGGTGATCAGCAAAAAACTCTTTGCAATCGTCATAGGGGGCGTTAATTCTTTGGTGTCTTTTCAAATTAACGGCCCCGGCAGGTAGGGAACGATCAGGTAAATCAGGGAAAACGGGTCGGGTCTTTGCCGGACAAAGGACTACGGGTTTTCCGGGAGGTCAAAGGGTAATGATGTTCAACTCGATAGCTTTTCGAATCAGTTCCGCCGTATTGCTCACCTTGAGTTTCTTCAGCATGTTGATGCGGTGGGTTTCAACCGTGCGGGTGCTGATGCCCAGCTTGTCGGCCACCTGTTTTGTGCTCAACCCGTGGGCAACAAGATCAAGAACCTCCTTCTCACGGGGGGACACTTCCGGCAGCGCGGGAGCCGCGTTTCGGGAGACCGTGTCGGCAAGTATGTTTGCGACCTCCGGACTGAAGTATCTTCCCCCCTCATAAACCGTTATGATGGCTTTCACCAGCTCATCGCGTTCGGCGTTCTTCATGACATAGCCGCTGGCACCAAATCGGAGGGCGTTGATTACGTACTCCCGCTCCTCGTGCATGGTCAGGACGATGAAGCGGATATCCGGAAATTCCGAGACCAGCTGGCGGAGCGCTTCCAACCCCGTGATGCGGGGCATCTTGATGTCCGCCAGCACGACATCCGGTTGAAGCCTCTTGTAATCGTTGATCAGGCCCTGGCCGTCCTCAGCTTCTCCGGCAATCTCCAGACGTTCGTTGGCGCTGAGCAGCGAACGGATTCCTTCACGTATCAGGGGATGATCATCAGCCAGGAGGAGCCGGATTGGTGTCATGTCGCGTTTCGGAATGCAGTGGTATCGTTACTTCAATTACTGTGCCCTGCCCGGGCGTAGAACTGAGATCGAAGTCTCCGTTCAGCAGGCGGGCACGTTCCCTCATATTGCGCAGGCCGTATCCCATCTCACTGTGTTGTAAGTCACCGGGATTGAAGCCTTTACCATTATCCGCAACGATCAGGTAGACCTGTTCCGGACTTAGCGCGAGGTGCAGGTCTATCTGTGTGGCGCCGGCATGTTTCAGAACGTTGTTCAGAGCCTCCTGCGCTATGCGGAAGATGGCGATACTTACGTCAAAATCAGGCTTTTGATTCCCGCTTTCAACGTAATTGAAATCGACTTTGATGCCGGGATATCGCCGAATCGTGTCGCACAATCCTTCCAGGGCGGCTTTGAGGCCATAGTCAACAAGCGCCTGCGGCATGACATTGTACGATATCCGCCTCACTTCTGCAATAGTCTCATTGATGAGCGCTTTGATTTCCCTTTTACGCTCCTCGTTTCCTTCTATCAGCTCCACGCGCATGCGTATGGCAGTGAGCAACTGTCCTACTCCATCATGGAGGTCGAGGGTGATACGCCTCCTTTCCAATTCCTGTCCCTCCAGCAACGCAGCTGTCCTGCTTTTTGCAAGACGAATTTCATTTTCATTGAGCTGTTTCAGCCTGTCGCGCATGTTGATCAGCGCTGTACCAAGGGTATCGTAGTCGCTCAACTTCTCATAAGGGGTGTCGAATTGTCCCGAGCCAATGGCATTGGCAAACGCGCCTGACCTCTCGAAAGCGTCGATGAGTTGGTTGATGGCCTCTCCCATTTGTCCAATCTCATTACGGGGATCCGCGACCGCACGTTTTCGCGGGATGATTCCATGTGAAAGCGATATCATAAGGTCTTTTACGGCAAGCAGGGGGCGGGAAATAGCGGTTGAAAGTCCATATGAGATCATCACCGCAGCAATCATCAGGAGGAAGGTGACGCCGATCAGCGAGTTTCGCAATCCCACTACGGGTTTCATTGCTTCGTCCAGGTCCATTTCGGAAAAAATGACCCAGTTGACATCTCCAATGTTCAGCGCATTGCCGGCGCTGAGCACGCCAACACCCCTGTAGTCTTCGACGATGTTCGAACGATCATCGCTGCCGGCCAGCGCCCGCGCGACGGACTTTTGCGGTACTTCTATTTCGTAGGGTATCCGATCGGGAAAGAATCGCGAGCGCGATCGCATTCGGAAATCGTCTCCTACGATGTACGACTCACCGGTATTCCCCATTCCCGTTTCCTCAAGCAGTATGGTTTGTATTCTTTCGAAGGCCAGGCGTGCTATCAGCGTGCCTTCCTTGCCGTCGCCGCCAACCACCGGCATGAAAAACAAAAGTGTCGTACGGTGATCGGGTACAAAAGGTGTGGCATCGACCAGACGGAGCGAATCCGTAGCAGTGTGCGAGACTACAGTATCGAATAGGAAGTCGTGCAGCGTGCTGTCGGTGCTGAAGCGCAGGTTCCCCCTCGCATCGTATATCCACAGCGCCTCGAACCCGTGAAACCCGAGGAGGTCGCCGAACTCCTGGCCAGCTTCCTGAGCGTATGGTGATTCAAAGAACCGATGAAGTATTGCCTGCTGCCGCAATCCTTCCAGTTCGCCCTTCAATTGCAACAGGTGAATTTGAATGAGATCTTTTTCTAAAACGTTGATCGCGGAAAGCTGATTGACCGTCCGCTCGATAAGTGTGTGACGCAGGAAAAAGTAAATGATAACGGAGAGGATGATGACGACTGTCAGCCCCATGCCCGAGTGGGATATGAACAGACGCGCGAATATGTTCAGCTTTTTCATGCAGTTCCCCTCTGCAAGTAACGCGGCAGCCCCAATAAATCAAAGGGAGGCGTTTTGTGCAGGGGTGTCCGGGCGCATCTCGGTGAGGCCGGACACGCCGCCGGAGACGATGTACTTCATGGCTAACGTACCCGGGATGGGAAGGACCCGTACCCGGTCGCGCGGCACGATGTAGTGCATTCCTGAGATAGCGTACGAGTGAGGAAGGTATACTGACACCATATCGTGCAACCCGAGTTCCGAAAGGTCCTGTTGCGTGATGAAGCCGATCTGAAACAACTTGTTCTCGCGATTGACTTCAACAAGAACAGGCTTATCGAACTTACGCCTTTCACCGACGAATGCGCCGATGAGGTCGCGAAGCGAGGAGTAGATCAACTTCACTAATGGTATCTTGTTGATGGCCTGGTCGAGTACATCCGTTACCGTTCGGAAAGCATAGTGCGTGGTAAGATAACCGAACACGGTAACCACGCCGACGATAATAGCAAAACCAACACCCGGGTAAGGCAGGTTCAGCAGGCCGTCGAGCCACCGGAATGATTCGAAGAAAAAGTATACGGTAGCGACAAGGGGTACTATGAACAGTGTGCCACTAAAGAAGTATCGAAGGATCCTTCGTATTGATTTTTCCATAGATATAAAAATTAAAAAGGCCCCCGGATTCTGCCCGGGAGCCGTACAATGCTTTCGGGATTTACCGGGCTATAACGCGATGCCGATAAAGGACTTGAAGGCGAAGGCCATGAGCCCGGTAATGAACATAGTAATGCCCAGGCCTTTGAGCGGGGCAGGTACGTTGGAGTATTTCATCTTCTCCCGGATTGCCGCAAGAGCGGTAATGGCCAGGAGCCAGCCTATTCCGCTGCCAACACCAAATACGGCAGCTTGCGCTAAGTTATAACTACGCTGAACCATGAAAAGGGAAGACCCAAGAATAGCACAGTTCACGGCAATAAGAGGCAGGAAGATACCCAGGTTTGAGTAAAGGGTCGGCGATGCCTTTTCAATTATCATCTCGACAAGCTGTACAATGGCAGCAATGGTACAGATGAACATGATAAACTGCAGGAACTCCAGGTTCACGTTTTCGAATGCTGGCCCCAATCCCAGGCGCGCCAGCGCGCCGGTGGTCAGCAACTTTTCCTGAATGATCCAGTTGACCGGAACCGTGATACCGTTTACGAAGATCACTGCGGACCCAAGGCCGATGGCGGTGGATACTTTCTTCGAAACCGCGAGAAAAGAACACATGCCCAGAAAGTAGGCAAAGATCATGTTCTCAACGAAGATCGATTTGATTCCTATATTAATGAGATCCATATCCCGTTCCTTTATTAAGTTTCAACATAGCCGGTTCTCGTTCGCTGTACCCAAATGATAATTCCCAGCACCATAAAGGCCCCAATGGAATCGACCATCACCGAGTTGTTCGTATACGCTACACCGATCTTTGCAAAAATCTGGTAATTAAAGATTGATCCCGATCCCAGCAATTCCCGGAACAGGGCTACCGCAAGCAGTATCCACGCGTATCCCATGCCATTGCCCAAGCCATCAAGTACAGATTCGTACGGTCTGTTACCCATAGCAAATGCTTCAAGCCGCCCCATGACGATGCAGTTTGTGATAATCAGACCCACAAACGCGCCAAGCACTTTGTACATCGGGTAGTTGTACGCTTTTAGAACCTCTGCAACGAGGGTAACCAGCGTAGCCACCACGGACAGCTGCACAATGATACGCACCCGGTTGGGGACATAATTGCGAACCAGCGAGATTACCAAATTCGAAAGCGCTATTACAGCGACTACGGAGATTCCCATAATGAGTGTTGGCTCAAGCTTCACAGTAACAGCCAACGCAGAGCAGATACCCAGGACCTGCACCGTTATGGGGTTATCTTCGTTCAGCGGATCCGCCACGATCTTGCGACGCCGCTTCGACAGCAACGGCTCCGACGGTTTCTTCGCTACAACCGCCTGCCCCGTTTTTTCCAGCGTTTCTTCTGCCATACTACTCTTATTTTATTGGCCGATAGCCGCCGTAGGGGCAGCACTCGTCCGGACTTTCTTAATAAAGTTTCTGTAACCTGTAAAATAGGATTTTAGCATTGCGTTCACTCCATTGCCAGTGAGCGTCGATCCTGACATGCCGTCAACGCGATGGGGATCATCGGCGTAATAAGCTATGCTGCTTTCTCCCCCGCCATGCTCTCCCTTCATCATCGTCACGGAAACGAGCCTGCCTTCTTCGTCAAAGATTTTCTTGCCAACATAGCGATCCTGGATTTCGGCAGTCGCGATACGCTGACCCAGCCCGGGGGTTTCCGACTTGTGGTCAAATGACACTCCTACAATAGTTTCCATAGCCTGATCAAGAGCTACATAACCCCAAATCTTATCCCAGAGCCCGTTGCCGTACACCGGAAGAATGTATGCCTGCACACGTGTCGTATCCTTTTCATCGACCAGGCGGAAAACCGGGTAAAGCCGCTCCTTCACAGGGAGATCGAACTGAACTGCCACATTGACGTTCTCTGCCACGGCGGGGGTCCCGTCGGGCAATTGTGTTACCTCTTCGCCATTGTAATTGACCACAGTCGACGAAATACGCCGGTCGTAAGTTTCGAGAATGTCATCGGCGTTTTCCGGGACTTCCAGAAGGGTCCTTACAGCGCTCAATATCTGCGACTTGGTATCCAATTCCAAAGACTTCTGCTGGGCGGGTCCCAGGGCAAGCGAA
>JAJJPK010000066.1:0-63758 GCA_032907565.1 Cyclobacteriaceae bacterium
AATTCAAAAATCAACTGGGAATCACGCCAAAAGCATATATGCGTCTGGCGCGGATTAGTGCGGTGCATCAATACCTGAATGCCAACGGGAAAGTCGACCTGACCGCGGTAGCCTATGCATCGGGCTTTGCCGATCAATCGCATTTCATTCGTGAATTTCACGCGCTGACCGGAAGCCGTCCTGGCACTTTTCGCAAGGAACGCGGCAGATTTCTAGTGCCGGGTGGTTGATGAGCTTATTCGTTCCGCCCGATACAATTCAAGTCTGCAAACGCCTCCTCAAGGCGTTTCACGAAACTCTCTTCGCCCTTACGTAGCCACGCACGGGGATCGTAGTACTTCTTATTGGGTTTGTCCTTTCCTTCAGGATTGCCGAGCTGTCCTTGCAAATAGTCTTTATTCTTCTTGTAGTATTCGTGAACACCTTCCCAGAATGCCCACTGGAGGTCCGTGTCGATGTTCATCTTGACCACACCATAGCCCAAAGTCTCCTTGATCTGTTCCTTGGGAGATCCACTGCCGCCGTGGAAGACGAAGCTCACAGGCCGGGCCTTTGCATCCAGGCCGAGTTGCTCGGCGATATACGTCTGACTGTTTCGGAGAATTTCCGGCCGCAACACGACGTTACCCGGGCTATACACGCCATGAACGTTGCCGAATGACGCGGCTATCGTGAACAGTGACCCAATGTCGCTGAGCGCGCGAAAGGCTTCATAGACTTCCGTAGGCTGAGTGTAGAGCCGCGCGTTATCTGCGTCGGTGTTGTCCACACCGTCTTCTTCACCACCCGTGATGCCCAATTCGATTTCAAGACCCATCTCCAGGGCAACGATCTTTTCAAAATATTTTTTTGAGATGGTAATGTTTTCTTCGAGAGGTTCTTCACTCAGGTCAAGCATGTGCGAGGAGAACAACGGTCTGCCGTTCCTCGACTTATACTCTTTGCCGGCTTCGATCAGGCCATCGATCCAGGGCAACCATTTTTTCGCCGCATGGTCGGTGTGCAAAACGACAGGGACCTCGTAGTGCTTCGCTACATTGTGAATGTGCAACGCGCCGCTGACGGCTCCGGAAATGTTCGCCTGGAGCTTGTCGTTGGGCATTCCCCTACCGGCCATAAATTGGGCACCGCCATTGCTGAACTGTATGATAACGGGCGACTTTACCTTGCGGGCCGTTTCCAGTACCGCGTTGATGGTGTTGCTGCCCGACACGTTGACAGCCGGCATAGCGAAGTTGTTGTCGTTGGCATCGCGGTACAGCGCCGCCAGCTCTTCACCGTACAATACGCCTGAGCTATATTTTCCCATTACTGATTGTGATTAGGTTGAACCATTCCCTCCTCTGCACCCCTACGGCCTGCAAGAATAAGTAAAGTTAACGTCTCAGAAAAAAAATAGACACTCTAAAAGGCATGAAGCGGAAACAAATCACGTTTGCAATCGATTACGACCGCACCTTAGCTGGGTTGCCTCACTTCGGCAGGCCCGGTACTCATACTGCTTCCAATCTCTTCGAGTGTGCGGCCCTTTGTCTCCGGCATGACGAACCACACGAAGAGGAGTTGTAGTACCATCATTACCGTAAAAAATGTAAATACAGTGTCGCCACCAAATTGATTCGCAAAATAGGGAAACACGTTAGCGATAACGGCCGCAAGTATCCAGTGCGTAAAGCTGCCCAGTGACTGTCCCATTCCCCGGACCTCGTTCGGAAAGACTTCTGAAATAAAGACCCAGATAACGGCGCCCTGCGACATCGCAAAAAAGGCGATGTACAGGAACAGGAAGTAGGGCACGCCGGCAAAGCGTTCCCAATAGAAAGCACCGGCCACAAGCGCCAGGCTTGTGATAAGACCGGCAGATCCAAGCAGCATTAGGAGCTTTCGCCCAGCCCTATCGATCAACACCATGCCTAACATCGTGAAAATGAGGTTGACCAGTCCGATACCCATCGTAGAAAAAAGCGCCGTCCTGTCGGCAAGTCCTGTCATTTCAAAAATCCGCGGCGCATAATAGATGATAGCGTTTATTCCAGACACCTGGTTGAATACGGCAAACAGGATGACGAGAAGGATTGGCTTTGTATATCGCTTGGAGGAGAAGAACGTCCGCCTGTCGGTAAGGGTAGCCTCCTGGTGCTCCTTTTGTATCGCCTTGATCGACGATTCAGCATTTTCGGGATCGAGACTCGTAAGAATAGCGCGTGCCTCATTCACGTTATTCATCATGACGATCAGCCAGCGCGGACTGCGGGGAATAAAAGGAATCAACGCGACGAACAGTGCAGCCGGAATAGCCTCAACACCCAACATCCAGCGCCAATCGTTGACACCGGTTCCCTTTATCAGATAATTGGAAGCGAACGCCACGAGGATGCCAAGCACAATGTTGAACTGGAATAGTGCAACGAGACGTCCTCTTGAGCGGGCAGGCGCGATTTCCGAAATGTACATTGGCGCTGCCACCGACGACGCCCCTACACCCAGGCCGCCAATGAAGCGGAAGAACATGAATGAATATTCTTCGGGCGCTACTGCCGACCCGACCGCGGACACGAAATACAACACCCCTACCCAAAACAGGGTCTTCTTCCTGCCCAGCATGTCGACCGGAATGCCAGCGAACAGCGCGCCGACGACAGTTCCGTATAACGCAGCAGCAACGGCAAATCCATGCGACAGATCATCCAATTTCCACAACTGCTGTATGGTTTGTTCCACACCGGAGATGACAGCCGTGTCGAATCCAAAGAGAAAACCTCCCATCGCGGCTACCAGGGAAATCAGCGTTACATTTCTTTTCATGTTTGGAAAATTCTCAGGGTAGGGAAAAATTCAGGAAGCGCTATTGCTGGGTTAAGATTCGCGTTGACTTTTCAGCCGTTCCACCTCCTTGTCCAGCGCCTCAAAATCGCGATAGTTCATTTCCACCACGCTTTCCGGACTTCTTCCCTTCATAACCATTGCGACGGTCATGGCAATTCCCGTAAGCAGAATGGAATACAGCAGAATGCCGCTGCTGAACCCTTCCTGCTGATAGGCCACCGGGATGCCGAAGAACAACAACACCGTGATTAATCCGCGCGGCGCGATAAATAATTCAGGAAGGATGTCCTTCATACCAAAAATCTTAAAACACAAGAATCGAACAGCATAGATGGACGCCACAATAGCCAGGCTCAAGAGGGCGGTATTCAGGTCGAGGAGCGATTCCAACTCCAGCGTCATGCCGAAGACTACAAAGAAGAAGGTGCGGACGACAAACGCGGTCTCCAGCGTAACCGTGTGAAACTCCTCGGTAATTCCGTCCAGAACCTTGTGATCAATCCACCGGCTGAGCGGCCCTCTGAAAAATCGCTCATGATTATTGAGTATCAGGCCGAATACGAGGATTACGATAAGTGAACTCAAGTGAAACAACTTGCCTACTGCGTAAAGCAGAATAAGCATCGAGATCAACAGGAACAACTTGGCCTTATCGCGTATCTGTTGAACGAGCAGTATCAGCAGGTAGCTTACAATCAGCGAAAGTGCCACCGTGAGCAGTATGTTCAGACTCACATTCTTAACGATGGCACCCGTACTTTGCGTGCCGGCCTGGTCCAGCAAAAAATAAAACAGCATAATGCCCAGTATGTCGGAAAAGGTGCTCTCGTAGATCATGAACTCCTTTTTCGCTTCAGGAAGCACAACCACGCTCGGCAGGATGATGGAGCTGCTCATGATGGAAAGCGGAACAGCATATACCATGGCCGAAAAGAAATCGTCTATGATGAACAGGTTGATAATCCAGGTAAGCAGGAGGGTCGTTCCCACCAAGCCGAAAAGAGCGATGAGAAAAGATCGGATAATGAGTGGCCGTTTCTCTTTCGTGAGGCTCAGGTCCAGTGAAGCCTCCAAAACGATCATGATCAGCCCGACAATGCCCAACACCTGGAGCATGTTGAACATGTTTCGTCCGAGCGCGATATCCGCAGCTTCAAGGCCAAACTGCAAACCAATACCCAGCAGAATGAGCAACAATACGCTCGGAATATTGGTCCGCCTTGCGATAATGCCGAAAAAGTAGGAAACAAGGATGACCAGGCAGACCGCAATTACATCGTTGTACGGATTGTCCGAAAACATGATGGTTGTAATTTGCTAAATTTAGGATTAATAATCCCACAAAAAATTGCATTGGCGTGGCCGCACCGCGGTCACGATACGTAGTTTTGCCTAAAATGACCGAAGACGAAGCTTCCCACCGAGAAGACCTGCTTGGCGCGCAGACCGCGCGGGTTGATCCTTCCCCCGCTTCCGAAGTGGTGCTGCCACCCCTTACGCCGTCGCGTTACGAGCCCCTTACCCGGCTTCTGTCTGAGATCGACGTGCATGGGCAACAGCTGCTGCGGGTATTCTTCGATAAGGCTTTCCCGGCCTACTTTGAATTGAGCCGGCAATTTCCGCAGGCACTGCTCGATGTTATTCAGGAAGTCAACTCTTCTATACTCCGTGTTATTTACGAAGACAAGCCGCGGAAAGGAGCATCCCTCATGGCGATCAAGAAGCGGTTCTTCGAAGCCGCAGAAAAGCTCATCGATCAATTCCACAATCTTCTGGATGCTGATGAAATGAAGACGGGCATCCATTGGTATGTTTATCGCCTCCAGAAGGATCTCGCCGCGTTTCCCGCCACCGTGTCTATCGCATATAAGAAGGAGGATTTCAAGATCCGGGAGAAGGACTCTCCATCTCTAAAATGGCTAAAGTTCAGAAGAAATCTCAGGGCATCCCTTTCCAGACGATCGGTGCGGGCCAATCTCAACTATCGGGAGGCCATGCAGTACTACATGCGCGACGGCCGCATTGAGTTTCTGTTGTCCTGGCTCGGGGCCTTCCGGAAGGAATCGCTACAAAGCCTAGCCGACATAGAGTCCTATATTTCTTACTGCGACGAGAAATTCGACAGCCTCTTTGAGTTAATCCGGTCGGACACACTTACCGTAGCGCAATGGGAAGATGCCGCACGCGAAATGACTGATCGCGCCCATGGTCTCGTGAAAAGGCAGGACCAGATTGGGACACTTTTCTTCGATCGCCTGCTGGTAGAGTTCCGCATCAACATCGACCACTTGCGGACCCATCTTGAACAGATCGACGCAAATAATCTGACGCGGATCATTAACAGCGATAAGGCCCTCCACCGAAAGCAACGCGAAAAGGTTCTCGCCTTCGCCGATGAGTGGCACGAAACCATGACGTTGGCTTCAGCGCGAATCGCCCTGCACACGACGCTTCGGTCTTTCAAATGGCAGATCGACCAGGACTTCAAGGAGTTCCGCCGCCGCATCGATAGCCACTTGGCATCGGCTATTTTCGAGCCCGTCGGGATCACACTAGAACAACTGGAAGCCTGGCAGAACGGCCACCGTGATGACAAGCCACTGAAGAAGCTTGAATGGAAATCGGTCAGCCATCTTTTGGAAAAAGAATTCAAGGCTTTCAGCGATCGTTTGATGCAACGATCAAAGGCCCTCCCTGACAGTAAGGCGGTCCTGGCGTCAACTTCCCCGTCCGACTCAACAGAAGACGTCCCCTTGGGAGAAATTGCCGTCCCTGTGCGACGGCTGGCGCAGCATTTTTTAGAGTATCATTTTCTCAGCCCACTGCATGATGAGATCGACGGCTTTTGCAAAGAGCTGAAGGACAAGGTGGTCAACATCAACGACCAGCTGAGCCTCACGCTTTTCAGCATGGACAATTCCAGCGCGGGTGATGAGGCAGCTTCCCAGATAATTGCCAGTGCAATCGATGAGATAACTCCGGAGGTCACAGCCCTTAAAGAAAGGAAACACATGCTTTCTCTGGGGCTTGGCACACTCGCGGAGAAGCTCTACCAGTCCTTTACCGTCAACGGAATGGTGGCCGCTACGGTGGACTTCGGATATATTTCACGCGATGCCAGAAAGAAGAAGGTAATCTCGAAAATTGGCAATCTCGGTCAAGCGATCAGAAAATTCTTTGTCAACAAGTTCCTGATCCTTATTTACTCACGGAGTGAAGGCATACGGATTGCACGACAGATCGCCGCACGCAATGAGTCCGGATCGGTGACCGACCGTGTTCTTGAGGTCGTCGCCCAGGTAACGCCCGATCCCAAAATCATCAACGCATTACCTCACTACTACCTCAACCTTTTCAGCGGTCGTTCAAACATCGGCGAGGACTTCTGGATCGTCAGGGATTCTGATGAGCGGATCATTTCGCAGAAGGTCGAGCAGTACCTGAGCGGACGACATGGCGGTATTTTGGTGACCGGGGAGCGCAATTCAGGGAAAACTGCCATTTGCAGACGCATAGCAGAAAAGCATTTCAGTAACAACAAGCATTTCCATCTTTTCCCCACAGTTGACGGCTCAGCACGACCGGAAGATTTTGTCGCCAAGCTCCGTGAGGCCACCGGCGTAAGCTATGATCTCCCCGGTATAATGAATTCGCTGCCCAATCATACCGTTGTTGTGATCCATGATCTTGAACTGTGGTGGGAAAGAACACCCGACGGGATGCGTGCCCTCGATACGATAATGGACATGATCGCTGCGTATTCAGATCGCATCGTCTTCATCGTTAACATGAACACCTTCGCCAGCGATTTGATCCACACGGTGAACGGCTTCAAAGAGAGGTTCATAGGTGTGATGCCCTGTGCTGCGATGAGCTCAATGGATTTGAAGAACCTTATCCTCACAAGACACCGATCAAGCGGACTTGAGCTAACTCTGGACAACGGGAAATCCGATATCTCCGAAGTCGCGTTGGCCCGCCTGTTCAACCATTATTTCAACTATACCGATGGCAATCCCGGGATGGCGATGAATGCCTGGCTCAACAGCATCGTCCGCGTTGAGGAAACCCGGCTCGTCATAAGTCCGCCGCGCCAACCCGACACGGAAGCGCTTGAACTGCTTCCGGCTGAATGGAATGTAATCCTTCTACAACTGATCCTGCACAAACGGATGTCGGAACGGAAACTGCTTCGCGTGTTCAGGAACGATTTCCCCGAATTGCAGGCACACTTGCGTTCACTTGTGCGCGCCGGCCTTGTCATAAAAGATATCGACGGGTGTTGTGCCGCAAATCTCTTTATCGAACCTTTCCTGATCAGGATGTTTAAACAAAAGGAATGGCTATGATCAAGTTCGTGATCGTGTTGCTCATCGGTTTAGCGCTCTTCGTCGGATTCAAAGTAGTGCGGCTCGTCCTCGCCCGGTCTGAAAGCCGCCGGCTGAGAAATGCTGTCTTGTACCTCGTACCTCTTGAAATCCTCATCTGGACGGTATACTTCTTCCGCAGTCTGGAGTACCTGTTTGGCACGAGATCGTACTATGACTACTTACTTACCGCGCTGGTTCTTATAGGCCTGGGCCTTCTCATCTGGCTTTATCTGAAAGAGGTGGTGGCGGGAGCATTCTTCAGACTTCAGCACAATCCGAAGACGGGGCGGTTCCTCCAGACGAGCGACCTGGAGGGCGTAATCAAACGAATCACTGCAACACACATTTATCTCGACACACCGGGTGGTAAGGTCGTGAGGCTACCGTTTTCCAAACTGGTCGGGAACGTATTTTCCCTCAGCGCCCACAAGGAACACGCACAGGACTTGAAGTTTAGCATCAGGGTAGAAAAACAATGGTCCCGCGACGAAACCATAAACCGTATCAGGCAAGCAGCGCTTTTGTCTCCTTATTGTTCCTACAAAGAACCGGTTGAAGTAGCGGTGGAAGACGAGAGTCCGTCTTCCTACGCCTGCCATGTTGCGGTTCGTCCAATGAGTCAACGCTTCGGCAGCAGAATCGAAAGGGATGTAACCGAAGCCCTGAAACGTTCCTATGGCTTACCCGGTTAGCCGAAGGCCGTTTTGCCCCTCCCGGTAGCTACCCATTCATATTTTGGCAAAGTAGTCAGGATATCACCATTTTAGCGTCCGCTTAGGGTGAGAAATGGTTGAATTTTGGCAAAAATTGGTGCAAGAATTCCGGGCTCCGTTTCAGGATTCGGTCCTGGTGTTTTCCATAATCCTGTTCATCATTCTTATTGTTCCGATACTTCTCAAGCGGCTAAGAATTCCGGGCATCATCGGGCTCATCATCTCAGGCGTCATTATTGGTCCACACGGATTTTTTCTGATCGAAAGGAGTTCCGCCGTCGATCTCTTTTCAACGATCGGTTTATTGTACATCATGTTTATCGCGGGACTGGAACTCGATCTCAGCGAATTCAAAAAACATCGGTATAGAAGCCTGGGCTTCGGAGTCCTCACCTTCCTGTTTCCCATCCTGCTGGGATTTCCCGTATGTTACTATTTGCTCGGCTATGGCTTTAACACCAGCTTGCTTACCGCCAGCATGTTTGCAACGCATACGCTGATTGCATATCCTATTGTCAGTCGGCTGGGGATAAGCAAGAACGAGGCAGTGGCCGTTACCGTTGGAGGAACCATCCTCACGGACACTGCCGTGCTCATCATCCTCGCAGTTATTTCCGGGCTGGAAGCGGAGAACGGGACGAACGGACTGTGGGCACGCCTCGGGATATCCATTCTAATATTCCTTTTGATCGTAGCGTTCGTTATCCCCCGGATAGCAGCCTGGTTCTTCAAGCGACTGGAAGATGAGAAATATGCGCACTTCATTTTTGTCCTGTCAGTCGTGTTCTTCTGCGCCTTCCTGGCCGACTTATCTGGTCTTGAGCCGATCATCGGCGCATTTGCTGCCGGACTCATGCTCAACCCGCTGATCCCACACACGTCTGCCCTCATGAACCGGATCGAGTTCGTAGGAAACTCGCTGTTCATTCCTTTCTTCCTCATCAGCGTCGGCATGCTGATCGATGTACACGTACTGACACAGGGCATCCAGGCGTTGCTTGTGGCCACGGCACTTACTGTCGTCGCGTTATCGGGAAAATGGATTGCGGCACGCATTACCGGCTTGGTATTCCGCTATTCCAGGTCTCAGGCAAGATTGATATTCGGACTAAGCAGCGCACACGCCGCCGCAACCCTGGCCGTCATTCTCGTGGGATATAACCTCGGGATCATCGACGACAATATCCTGAACGGAACCATCGTACTTATTCTTGTAACCTGCCTTGTGGCATCATTCGTCACGGAAGAGGCCGGCAAGCAAGTGGCACTCGAAGCCGACAACGAAGAGCCGGCCGAAATGAGAGAAAATCCCCAACGGATCCTTGTGCCAATCTCCAACCCCGTGACCATGGAGCGCCTCATCGATTTTGCCATTACACTAAAGGAGCCAAAGAATCAATTCCCCATTGTGGCCCTCACAGTAGTAACCGACGACGACAAGGCACGCGCGAAGCTCCTGCAAGCAAGAAAGATGCTGGAGAAAGCAATAACCCTCGCTGCCGCTGCAGACCAGACAATCGAAATCACCACCACAATTGACCAGAACGTAACGGCAGGCATTCAGCGCGTAGTAAGGGAAAGGTTCATCACTGATATCATCATGGGATGGCCCGCCAAAATCAACCTTGCGGACATCATCTTTGGAAGGACATTCGACAGCGTGGTGAACCAGACCTCGCAGCATGTCTTCATCACGCGATTCACGCTTCCACTTAACGTACACAAGCGGATACACATCCTATGCCCGCACTTCGCCGAAAAGGAACCGGGATTCTATGCATGGACCGACAGGTTGTTACGCGTATCGGCACGACTCAACCTGCGCACAATGTTGTACTCCAGTGAAGACACGTACAACGCCATGACTGAGTATCTAAAGAAAAACAAGATCAACGTGACGGTCGAGTCCCGATCGTCCTACGATATCAGCGACTTGATTCGGATCCGCGCCAACATTACCCCCGACGATATTGTCGCGTTGATCTGCGCCCGAAAAGGCAGCATTTCCTACACGCCCCTGCTGGACGTCCTTCCGAAGAAAATGGCACGACAAATGAATGACAACAGCCTCATTTTCGTCTACCCGGAAATTGAAGCTGACGATTCCATTCTGAGCTACACCCAGGAACCAGCCGGCGGATTTGTAGAAAAAGGTATGGATCTTCTGCGCAGCGCGCGAAGTATCTTCAGGAGGTAACGAGCTTATGCCGTACGATGCGAGCCTGACCCCTGACTACAGCCTGTGCGCCGTCCGCGACGGCAACATCCGTAACCCCCAACACCCGCAAGGCTTCTTCATAGTAGGCAACAATAGATTTGCTTCCTATAATTATCACGGGCCCGGCAGTACCGGCAAGTTCAGATCCAATAAGCAGTCCACTTAAAAAAAAGAAGTTCCCTTCCTTGCCCTGACCATCCAGCAGGCTGCGCGTCCGGACGTGAAAAGCACCGTTGAGAAGGTTGTTCCGCGTTCCTTCAGACACTCCTTCCCGGAAATGCTTCAGGTTATCGCGCAAAGCACCACCCTCTGACACCGAGTCGGCGAGGATGCTTTTCCTGGAAAGCACTTCAAAAAATTCACCGGTCATGTACGTTGTGAAGGCGACCGCTTTTCCGTTTGCTGTACGAATGTGCTTCGAGTGCGTACCAGGAAAAATATAGAGGTGTTCCCCTTCGAAGGAATCGTCGTGTACCACGCCTACAAGCTGAGTCTCTTCTCCGCGCATAACGTCGTTCTCCGATCTTACACCCGAAATCAGATAGACGGAATGCGGAAAGTTTCCCATTTCCAGCCGCTGAACCACCAGGTCGGAACCGTCCAATGCAAAGGGCAACTTTCCGTACGGCAGATTCATCATCCCAATTGACGACGACGCCATTCCGGAAATCACCAGCGGCAGGGCACTCAGGTCAAGGCCTACCCTACCTTCCATCGCGGCGATTCCCTCGCGGATGACATCCAGGTAAAAGTTGACACGGTCCGATTCGCTCCCCGAATGCTCCTTCCATTGTCGAAACGTAGCCGCTATGCCCCTGCCATGGCTTACCACTTCCTTTACCTCACCCTCCCACGATGAAAGGGAAAGACGGAAAGAGGAGGTGCCCCAGTCACACGATAAAAATGTGTTGGGGTGTTGAAGTGTTGATGTGTTGATGTTAGTGTCGTTCATTTGAACACGTCTGTTCTGGGAAACCACTTCGGGAATATAATATTCAAACTCTATCGACGGGGACAACTTCAACACTTTAACACTTCAACACTTCAACACTACCGTAAAGCAAGCCCGTGGCCGCTTTACGGTTTACCACTCTGCCACGCTCCCATCCTCATGCCGCCACACCGGATTATGCCAGTCGTGGCCTTTGGCGGCCATGCGGCGGACGTGGTCTTCGTTAATTTCGATACCCAGGCCGGGGCCATCGGGAATGGTGACGAAGCCCTGATCAAATCTGAAAACCTTGTTGTCTGCGAGATAGTCCAGCAGGTCGCTGCCCTGATTGTAATGAATGCCCAGGCTTTGTTCCTGGATAAACGCATTATGACAGGTGGCGTCTACCTGGAGGCATGCGGCCAGCGCTATAGGTCCGAGGGGACAATGCGGTGCAGCCGCGACGTCGAATGCCTCTGCCATGGACAATATTTTTTTGCATTCCGTGATGCCACCCGCATGTGAGAGGTCAGGTTGGATGATGTCGACATATCCATCCTTCAGGAGGTTCTTGAATTCCCATCGCGAGAACATGCGCTCGCCTGTGGCAATGGGAATAGCAACGGACCGGGCGATTTCACGAAGGGCCTCGTTGTTTTCCGGAAGGACCGGTTCCTCAATAAACATGGGCCGGTACGGTTCCAGCGCTCTGGCGAGTACGCGAGCCATAGGCTTGTGAACGCGACCGTGAAAGTCAATGCCGATCCCTACTCCAGGTCCTACCGCTTCGCGCACGGCTGCAATGCGGGCTACAGCGTGATCGACTTTTTCATAGGAGTCGACGTATTGCAGTTCTTCGGTAGCGTTCATCTTAAGCGCCGCAAATCCCCGCGAAACAATGTCGCGGGCAGCATTGCCGACATCGGCAGGGCGGTCGCCGCCAATCCAGGAGTACACCTTGATCTTGTCGCGGCACTTTCCACCGAGCAGCTCGTAAACCGGCGCCTTGTAGAATCTTCCCTTGATATCCCACAGGGCCTGATCGATGCCAGCGATCGCGCTCATGAGCACAGGTCCCCCGCGGTAAAAGCCGCCCCGGTACATCACATTCCAATGGTCTTCAATGCGCATCGGATCCTTTCCCACCAAATAGGCCATAAGCTCATCTACAGCGGTCCTTACCGTGGCGGCGCGTCCTTCGATTACGGGTTCTCCCCAGCCGGAGATCCCTTCATCCGTTTCGATCTTGAGGAACAACCATCTCGGCGGAACGAGAAACAATTCATAGCGGGATATCTTCATGACAGCAATGTGTTCAGGTGTTGGGATCGCTTATGGCTTGCACAAAAGCACGGGCAGTCTCTCGGATGGTCAGGAGATAGTCTTCTGTGACGGGGACGCGCGCGTTCACCAGCGCAGACCCGATGCCGAAAGCGACGCCTCCTGCGTCCAAGTACGCCCTGATGTTATCCGGTCGTATGCCTCCGGTAGGCATCAAAGGTATGTGAGACAGCGGCGCCCGTACATCCCGAATGTAGCCAGGGCCCGCCGAGGCAGGAAAAACCTTCACGATATCCGCTCCCATCCGGTAGGCTTTCAGTATTTCAGTCGGAGTGAGCGCACCTGGAATCGACACAATACCGGCATCAAGTGTGTAGCGAACCGTATCCTCATCCAACGCTGGTGAAATAATGAACCTGGCGCCAGCATCGATCGCAGCACGCGCTCCCTCCGGGTCAAGGACAGTACCGGCACCAACCAGCATGCGGTCGCCCATGACATCGCATGCCTTGCGAATGAGTTCTAAGGCATTAGGAGAATTGAGCGTTACCTCCACGTTGGTTATGCCACCCTCGTGCAACGCCGCAATGATGGCCAGGACGCTGTCCGGGTCCGCACCGCGGAGGATCGCCACGATCCTGGTAGACAGAATACGCGCCAGTGTATCGCTCTTCATAACCGTTTGTCAGCGTCTAAATATATTTATTGTTTGCGGGAATAGCGGCGACCGTGCGAAATTATCACCGGATGGGAACACATTCCCCATCCCTACAGTGTTTCGTATCCAGCGGATTCACTACCTTGATCGCCGAAAAATATGGATAACGAAAAAGAACTCAAGCTTGCCGTCCTCATCGATGCCGACAACATCCGCTACTCTAGCGTGAAGGCCATGATGGAAGAGATTGCCAAGTATGGCACGCCGACCTTCAAGCGAATCTATGGCGACTGGACCAAGCCCACACTCACCGGATGGAAGGGCGTGCTGCTGGAGAATGCCATTACACCCGTTCAGCAATACAGCTACACGACCGGGAAAAATGCCACCGACTCGGCGATGATCATTGACGCCATGGATATCCTTTACTCGGGAAAGGTCGACGGTTTTTGTATCGTATCCAGCGACAGCGACTTTACCCGACTGGCTACGCGGCTGAGGGAAGCGGGCATGCACGTAATCGGTATCGGCGAAAAGAAAACTCCTGATGCCTTTATTGCCGCTTGTGATAAGTTCATTTACATCGAGATCCTTAATGAAGCAGAAGAATCCACAGAGAAAGGAAAACGAACACAAAAAAAGCGGCAGCTTCAAAAAGTCGGGAAAGGCACGATCAAGCTCATCTCATCTTCTATTGCCGACCTCGCCGACGAATCAGGATGGGCGTTTCTCGGCGACGTGGGCAACCTCATCATCAAAAAGCAACCGAACTTCGACCCCCGCAACTACGGCTTCCGCAACCTTACGTCCCTCCTTCGCAGCCTGGAAATTGTCGAGATCGATGAACGGGGAACCGACAATCGCAGGAACAAGCTCATCTATGTGAGATTGAAGAGCTGAAGAAGTGTATTGGTGACCGTGGTAAGTAATCAATAACCATCCCCCGTAAAGCGGCCACCAGCCTGCTTTACGGCAACACTTCAACACTTTGATGGTGTTTGTCAAAATAATTGTTACTTTAACACTTAATTTTGGACAACCCCACAAAATGATGAACGTACGACATTTGTGTTGCCCACTGCTGGCGGTTTTTGTGCTCTGGAGCTGCTCCGAAACAGACAACACCTCCGAGACTAAAGTTCCTAATGATTACCCCTATCAAACCGTGGACATCCGGTCCATACGGCTGACTGACGACTTCTGGCTGCCGCGAATCCGGACCATACAGGAAAGGACGATCGCGTATGCTCTGGAAAAATGCAGGGAAGAAGGTCGGTTTGACAACTTCCTCATCGCGGGCGGTCAGATGGAAGGCAGCGTGCGCGGATACATGCCGTTCGATGACACAGACGTGTACAAGATCATCGAAGGGGCGTCCAACTCGCTGATCAGCGCACCCAACCCTGAACTCGACGCGTTGCTCGACTCGCTCATCGCCATCATTGCCGTCGGACAGGAAGAGGATGGCTACCTGACGACCTGGCGAACGATTAACCCGGCCCAACCGCCGGCTACGTGGGTGGCGGTGCAGGACGGAACACGCTGGGAATCACTGGCCGCAAGCCACGAGCTCTACAATAGCGGACACTTGTTTGAAGCCGCTGCCGTTCACTATGCGGCTACGGGGAAACGAAACTTTCTCGACATCGCATTGAAAAATGCGGATCTGCTCGTGAAGACCTTTGGTCCCGGCAAGCTTACGGCGCCTCCGGGGCACCAGATCGTGGAAACGGGACTCATCAAACTCTACCGCATCACCGGCAACGAAGATTATCTTACGCTGGCAAAATACTTTCTGGATATTCGGGGTGACTCTACCACCCACAAATTGTACGGTCCATACAGTCAGGACCACCTTCCCGTTACCCAGCAACGTGAAGTGGTCGGCCATGCAGTCCGCGCAGTGTACATGTACGCGGGCATGACAGACATAGCCGCGATCTACGGCGACACCTCCTATCTGAATGCCCTGCATACCTTATGGAACAATACGGTGTCGAAAAAGATGTACATAACGGGCGGCATTGGTGCAAGTCACGATGGCGAAGCGTTTGGCAATGATTACCAATTGCCGAACCTCACTGCATACAATGAAACGTGTGCAGCCATTGGCAATGTGTGGTGGAATCATCGCCTGTTCCTGCTCGAAGGCGATGTGAAATACTTTGACGTGATCGAACGCACGTTGTTCAACGGGCTCATTTCAGGACTGTCGTTAAGCGGCACGGAGTTTTTCTATCCCAACGCACTGGAATCCGATGGCCAATACAAGTTCAACCAGGGCTCCTGTACCAGGAAGTCGTGGTTCGACTGCTCTTGTTGCCCAACCAACCTGATCCGATTCCTTCCTTCCCTTCCAGGGCTGATCTATGCAACACGCATGGACACCCTTTATGTAAACTTGTATTCCGCCAGCGAGGCTGATATCGAAATGCCCGACGGAAAAGTCAGCGTAACACAAGGATGGGCGTATCAATATCGCCATCGATCCGGAGAAGGAAGGTGAATTCACGGTCAGGTTACGGATTCCCGGATGGGCGCGTAACGAAGTTCTCCCGGGCAACTTATACCAATACGACGACAATCTTACTCCCCAATGGTCAGTCGCTGTAAACGGAGAATCTGTCCCTGCCTCTGCGCCGGACGGGTATGTAACGCTACGCCGTGCATGGCGTGCAGGGGACAATATCACGTTGAATTTTGATATGCGAGTCCGGCGTGTTATCGCCGACGACCGGGTCGAGGAAGATCGGGGCAAAGTCGCCTTAGAGTACGGACCCCTCGTGTATGCGGTGGAAGAGGCCGACAATCCCGACATAGACAAGCTGGTCGCCGCGCCCGATGCGTCCTACACCGTGGACACCCGGGACAATCTTCTGGGGGGGATAAAGGTCATCACAGCTGAAGGTGATAACCGGCGCTTAGTAGCCATTCCCTATTATGCCTGGTCAAACCGCGGAATCGGAAAAATGAAAGTATGGCTGCCGTCGACCCTTTAACTGGCTGACCGTCAACTTACTTTAAGGCTATTGACAGGCAGCCGACGCCCTTCCTCGCGGGCCTCCCGGCAAAGGGGGTATTTGTAAAGTGCACTAGGGTTCCTATATTGGAAGAATAACCCATTGTCTACGCTTTAATCCAAACAACCCCATGAAGATCATCCGTGTCGTCCTGGTTGCGGCGCTCGCGTGCAGTATCCAGTTCTGTGTTGCGCAAGAAAGCACATACGCCAGTGAAAATTCCCAAACGCTTGTCAACGAACCCAGCCCTTTGCTCGTCCTGAAGATCGGCGATGAGATTACGGTTCTTTACCCCGACCTTTACGAAACACCGCGACTAAATTCCATTGACTCAGAATGGATCAAGTCGATCGAGCTTATCGGCCCCGAAGAAAGTGTGAGGCTTTACGGCAAAGACGGCCGCGATGGCGCGATTGTTCTCGAATTCAAAGAGGGCCTGGTCCTCGCACGGGAGACACTGATCCGGCGTAAGTAACCCTTTCCTACTTCTTACCTCCTCCCCACGTGTCGCGCAGCGTCACTGTGCGGTTGAACACAAGTTTGTCGTCGGTGGATGAAGGGTCCAGGCAGAAGTACCCTTTGCGCAAAAACTGATAGCGTTTTTCGCCCGTTCGCGCTGTGAGCAATTCGGGTTCGCCGTACGCCCTTTCGATGATAGCGAGGGAGTCCGGATTGATATGGTCGGTAAAGTCGCCGTCGCCCTCGTCCGGATTTTCCACTTTGAACAGCCGGTCGTACAGCCGCACTTCAAGTTCGATGGCGTGAGGTATGCTAACCCAGTGTATGGTTCCTTTTACCTGGACGCCGGAAGTGTCGGCGCCACTGCGGCTCTCTGGCAGGTAGCTGCACCGAAGCTCGACCACCTTACCTGACGCATCTTTTATTACCTTGTCGCAGCGTATGATGTATGCGCTTTTCAGGCGGACCATTTGGCCCGGCGCGAGGCGGAAATATTTTTTTGGGGGATTTTCCATGAAATCCTCCCTCTCGATGTAGATCTCGCGTCCGAAGGGCACCGGCCGTGTACCGCCGTTTTCAGCCTCCGGGTTGTTCTCACTCTCGAGCATTTCCGTCTTTCCTTCGGGATAATTGGTAATAACCACCTTAAGCGGATCAAACACGACCATCCTTCGCTCGGCAATTTTATTCAGGTGTTCGCGGACGCAGAATTCCAGTAGCCCCACATCGATTACGTTATCGCGACGTTGTACGCCGATCTTGTCGCAAAAATCCCGGATGCTTTCCGGCGTATATCCTCTGCGACGCATTCCGCTGATCGTCGGCATACGCGGGTCGTCCCAGCCTGTCACGTGGCCTTCGTTCACCAATCGAAGGAGCTTGCGCTTGCTCATGACTGTATAGTTCATGTTGAGGCGCGCGAACTCGTACTGTTTGGAAGGATATATCTCGAGCTTTTCGATGAACCAGTCGTACAACTCCCGGTGCGTAACGAACTCCAGCGTACAAATGCTGTGCGTGACTTCCTCGATGGCATCGGACTGTCCATGAGCAAAGTCGTACATAGGATAGATACACCACTTGTCGCCAGTTCTGTGATGGTGCGCATGTTTGATGCGGTACATAATGGGATCGCGCATGTGCATGTTAGGATGCGCCATGTCGATCTTTGCGCGGAGCACCTTTTCGCCATCCCGGAATTTGCCTTCCCGCATGGCCGCAAAAAGGGCCAGGTTTTCCTCCACACTTCGCGACCGATACGGACTTTCAGTTCCCGGCGAAGTGGGTGTTCCTTTTTGTGCGGCAATTTCCTCGCTGGTGCTGTCGTCTACGTAGGCCAAACCCTTGCGGATCAACTTGACGGCAAACTCATAGAGTTGTTCAAAGTAGTCGGACGCATATCGCTCACGGTGCCACTGGAATCCCAGCCACCGGATATCCTCCTTGATGCTTTCGACATACTCGGTTTCTTCGGTCACCGGGTTGGTGTCGTCGAAGCGAAGGTTTGTTTCGCCTCCGTAGTCTGCCGCCAACCCAAAATTGAGGCAAATGCTTTTGGCGTGGCCTATATGAAGATAACCGTTAGGCTCCGGGGGAAACCGCGTGATGATCTTTTCGTATTTACCCTCCCTCAGGTCACGTTCTACAATCTCCTCAAGGAAGTTTAAGCTTCGCACTTCTGCCATAAAATCCGTTTTCTCAGCCCTGCAAAGGTAAAAATTGCTTTTGGTATTGAGTGGGGCGACTTCAAAAATAGGCTGTCAGGTCGTAACCGCTGGACACAAATAGAACAAGAAAATCGCTGGCGGGATGCTACATTCGTTTGCAATTAGCCCTCAATCAGAACCAAATTCTCCACCCATGTTCCGGACCCATCTAAAATTCTTCGTGCGGGTTTTCCTGAAAGACCGGTTTTATTCCCTGTTAAACGTATTGGGACTTTCCCTTGGAATAGCGGTCAGTATTGTCCTCTTGCTGATCCTGCAACACGACCTGACATACGACAAGCACCACCTCAACCACGAACAGATATACCGGATAGGGACTCGCGTTCAGGCCACAGGCCTCGATGTCCGCCTGGCACGCGCTGCCCGGGAACTGGGACCCATTTTGAAGGACGAAGTACCCGAAGTGCAGAATTATGTCCGCGTGAACCGATGGGGACGTACTATGGTAAGATATCAGCCCCCTGGAGAACCGGAAAAAGCGTTCAACGAAGACTATGTTGCACGCGCAGATTCAACATTCTTCGAAATATTCACCCATCCGTTCATAGCTGGTAATCCGGCCACAAGTTTGGCTGGTCCCAACAAGGTCGTACTTACGGAATCGGCAGCGGCCCGCTATTTCGGCGACACGAATCCGCTCGACAAGTCGCTGCTTATCGACACCGAACTTTACAAGGTGACCGGCGTAATCGAAGACGTTCCTCAAAACTCTCACTTTCGGTTCGATATGCTGCTCTCACAACTTACTGAGCGCGGCTGGACTCGCGAGGAAGGCGGGCGGCTTAAGTCCGAAGCATTCTGGAATCCGGATGTGTATCTCTATGTCATGTTCCCTAAGGGCTACAACACCGCGGACTTCGAGCCAAAATACAAGGCCATTTTTGATTCTTACTTTAAGCCGTTCGGCGATCAGGTAGGTGGCGTATACAATCCACCGATAATGCATTCGCTGGCTTCCATTCATTTTCATTCTGACCTTGACGCAGACGAACCGAAGGGCAACATTGCCTACCTGTATGCCTTTGCCGGCATCGGTCTCTTCATCATCTTGCTGGCGTGTATCAACTACATGAACCTGTCCACGGCGCGATCAGCACGACGCGCTTCGGAGATCGCCATGAAAAAAACTTTCGGGTCGGGTAAGACGACGCTGGCGCTTTCGTTCCTTGGTGAATCGGTATTTCTTTCCTTCGTGGGACTTGTACTGGCGATACCTATCGCTTTCCTCGTCATCAATGCCACGTCCTTCAATGAATTGATCGGGAAGAACCTTACGCTGGACTTCCTTCAAAATCCCCTTTTGCTCGCAGGCAGTGTAGCCTTTGCGCTCTTTATCGGTGTCATTTCCGGCCTTTATCCTGCCTTTTACCTGCCCGCCATACCCACTATAAAGGCGCTGAAAGGCGCCTACAAAAGCAAGGGTTCGGGATTAGTCCTTCGCAAGGTTTTAATAACAACCCAATTCGTCATCTCCATTTTCGTCGTAGTGTGCACCCTTTTCATGCAGAGTCAGATCAATTTTGTTCGCAGCCAGGAACTCGGATTTGACAAGGAAAATACACTACTTCTTCCCATACAGGACACCCTGGTACAAAATCAGATCGGAAGCATTAAGCAGGAATTCCTGAGCTACCCTTCGGTTAAGGGAACAACAACTTCTTACCACGTACCTGGCGTGAACATCTCTGGAGGCGCCGTAATGTGGGCGGAAACCGACGAAGGTATGACGCAACAATCATTCGCGTTAATGTTCGTTGGCGAGGATTACCTCAAGACTATGAACCTCACATTACTTGACGGGCGCGACTTCCATCCCGGTCCGCAGGCAGACGTCGAGAATGTCTTTATCGCCAACGAGGCGGCAGCAAGGAAGATGGGTTGGGGCAGTCAAGCGGTAGGCAAAAAGGTAAAGTTCTTTCACGCTGAAAAAGACGGTCAGGTGATCGGGTTGGTAAAGGATTTCAACTTTGCGTCGCTGCACAACGCGGTGGAGCCACTCCTGATCATCAAGGCCGGAAAGGAAGGTGGTTATCTCCACCTCAAACTTCAGGGCGACCTTCCGGCAACCATTGAACAGATACGCGACAAGTGGGCGGAGTTTGATCCCAACCATCCGTTCGAATATTTCTTTCTCGATCAGAAGTTCAACGAACAATACCGCCAGGACGAGACGCAGTACAAACTGCTCACGGGCCTCTCCGGAATCTGTATCCTCGTTTCCCTGCTCGGACTTCTCGGCCTCTCCGCTTACGCTGCCACGCAGCGCACAAAGGAGATCGGAATACGAAAGGCGCACGGCGCCACCGTCACCAATATTGTCGTTATGCTTTCGCGAGACATGATCGTTCTGGTGCTTCTCGCCTCTATCCTGGTCATTCCTATCGTCCAGTACGTGATGTCGGGGTGGCTCAGCAACTTCGCCTATCAGGTACCTCCCAACTACAGCGTCTTTGTCCTTGTGACCTTGCTGGCTGTCGCGCTTACCTTTCTGGCCGTCGCACTGCAATCCATGCGCGCTGCGCGAACGAGCCCGGTGGAGTCGCTGAAGTATGAATAGTGTGTTGAGTCGTCAGGGCGCCAGAGATAAAAGAACCACGTGGCAGTGAAAGTTCTTCCACGCATAACTCTGACGTACTTTACGGCACTCATTCACTCATTACTTCCAGTCCAAGAGATCTCATGAATGCTTCGTTATTGGGTTCCCGACCGAGGAATTCCCTGACGAGATTCATGGGTTCTTCCGAGCCGCCTCTGGCGAGGATGATGTTGCGGTAACGCAAGCCGGTTTCCTGGTCGAGGATACCGTTTTGTTCGAATACGGAGAACATATCTTCCGCGTAGACACGCGACCAAAGGTAACCGTAGTAGCTGGCGCCATATCCATACAGGTGATTGAACGCGGCCGGGAAGTGTGTACCCTCAACATAGCCGTAGTGTCTGATCTTCTCTGTAAGATCGCGCACGACATCGTCGAGGGTCGTGGTTTCGTCGAACGGATCGAAGCGGTCGTGATAGGTCATATCCAGCATGCCATAGAAAATCTGCGTCTCGGTGGCGAGCCCTGAGCCCACATTCTTTGCGGCGAGCATCTTTTCGAACAGCTCTTCCGGGAGCGGTTCTCCCGTTTCGTAGTGCCTGGCGAAGAGCTTGAGCGATTCGTAGCTCCAGATCCAGTTCTCAAAAATCTGCGACGGCGCTTCCACGAAGTCGCGCGCCACCTGGGTTCCCGACTGGCCGGCGAGTTCCGCGGTGGTTAGCATCTGGTGCAGCACATGACCAAATTCATGAAAGAAGGTTTCCGCCTGGCTATGGGGCATCAAAGCGGGTCTGTCGGCCGTGGGGGCCGGAAAGTTGCAGACGAGCGTAGCGTTGGGAATTTGATAGCCCCAGGGGGTATTCTTGCCCGTAATCATACCGAAGCACGCGGCGTGGGTGTACTTGTTGGGTCGGGGAAAAAGGTCGAGGTAAAACCGGCCAATCTTTTTCTCACCATCGAACACCTCGAAAGCCCGAACGTCCGGATGCCATACCGAGGGGTTTTCCAGTTCGACATAGCGAACGTTAAAAAGCGACTGCGTGATCTGGAAGAGTCCTGCAAGGACGTTGTCCAGCGGAAAGTATTCCTTGATTACGTTGTCGTCCACCTGATACTTTTCCTCCAACAGAATATTTTCCAGGTAGGCTGCCTCCCAGTGATTGATCCTGTCGGAATTCGGAGACACGTGTGCCTTGCGTATGGCGAGTAATTCCTGATAGTCGGCTTCAGCTTTGGGCTTTACGCTCTGAAAGAGATTCTCTTCAAATTCCCAAACGGTCTCGGGCGACAATGCCATCCGGTCTTCGAGTCGCCATTCCGCGTAGGTGCTATATCCCAGGAGCCGCGCCATTTGCTGTCGTTTTTGGAGCAGACGCCTCAGGATGTCGAGGTTGGTGTCGGCAGCACGATTGTAGTACTTTATGTAGAGTGCCTTGCGTGCACGGTCGGACTTACTGTATTTCATGAACGGGAGATACGAGGGATAGCTCAGGTCGATCCTGTACGTGCCATCCGGCTGTCGCCTGGCTTGCTTGTAGTCGTCAGGAAGACCTTCCATGTCGGCTTCCCTGACGATGAGTTCATCCTGGTAGGCAGCAATGTTTCGGCTGAACTCCGTTCCGATCTCGCTGATCTCGTCCAAAATTGCCTTGAGCGAGTCGCGTTGTTCCTTCGGCAACGCCAACCCGTTGCGCTCAGAGTCTTCGATGTTCTCACGGAGGTAACGTGCCCTGTATCCGGTAAGCGTCCGGGCTTCCGGCAATGCGGCATACGCCTTCATCGCCAGATAAAGGTCTTCATCCAGTGCAATCTCGTTGCTGAATTTCTCCAGCTCCGTGGATTTCTGTAGCGCCGTAGTCCTTATGAGGGAATCAGTGTGAGTACTTCCGAGGAGGTAGATGGTGGGTCCAATGCGGTTGATAGCGTTTTCGATGTCTTCAAGCCGCAACATCGTATTCTCGAATGTTCGGTCGCCATCATCGATTTCGTATATCCGTTGAAGTTCCGCCCGCGCGTAGCTGATAACGGTGTCCGTAGCCTGACTGATGTCGTCGGCAGTCACCGAGCGGAAGTCGATCGGTTCGTTGAATTCGTTAAACAGCGGATTTCCGGGAACGACAAGGTAAGGTCGCGGTGATTCTTGCTGCGCAGCGCATGCTGCAAGGAGGCTCGCCAAAGCGACGGGAATCCAGGTACTCTTCATAAGTATAGGTTAATAGAGGTATCATTCCTGCAAAGGTATGAAGGTTAAAGGGAATAAAATACCCAACCTCGTCCGCGAACGCTTCTGCACTTAAGCACTTTCTCCCTATCTTCACTTCCTTATATGCTTCCCCCGCCCGGGGGGATGGATTGCAATGAAAATTGGGATAGTTGGCATAGGCGACATCTGTCGGAAAGCTTACCTTCCGGTTATCAGTGCCCACCGTGGCATAGAGCTGGTTTTGTGCACCCGCAATCGGGAAACACTGGCGGAGGTATCTGAGCAATATCGGATCGAGCGGGTGGCCTATTCTCTTGATCAGTTGGTACAATCCGGAATCCGAGCCGCGTTTGTACATACCACTACCGATTCCCATCCCGAGGTTGTCCGGTATCTTCTGGACCACGACATTCATGTCTACGTGGACAAGCCGATCGCATATCACTATGCGGATACGGAGGCGCTTGCAGACTTAAGCTTCCGGAAGAAACGTATACTCATGACCGGGTTCAACCGCCGGTACGCGCCGCTCATCCGACGACTCCGGGATACAGGAACTCCCGATATCGTCCTCATCCAAAAGAACCGGGTCTCACTTCCAGGCGCGCCCCGAGCGTTCATTCTCGACGATTTTATTCACGTAGTGGATACGCTCCGTTTCCTGGCACGGCACGACAGTCTGGACTACACGCTGAAATACCGTATGGACAGGGGACAATTGCTAAGCGTGGTCCTCCACCTCACCGGGTCGCCCGTCGCCGCCATTGGAATGATGAATCGCGACAGCGGCATGTCGGAAGAGATAATTGAGTTCATGATGCCTGGCAACAAGTACATCGTCAAAGACCTCGTCAGCCTCTTCCACCAGCACGATAACCAGGAGACCGAAGAAAAAGCTGACGATTGGGAGCCCACCCTGCGAAAGCGTGGGTTTTACGATATCATCGAACATTTTCTGGCGTGCGTGGAAAACGAGGCGGACACCACGGCGGAAACGAAGGATGCCCTTGTTACACATAGGATGTGCGAGGTGCTGGTCGAGGCCGTTACAGCAGGCAGTAGGCAGTAGGCAGTGGGACGCGTCACCGATCGAGGCTTGGCGGGCGCCGATTACCAACTCTTCTTCATGAATATTGGTCATTTCGTATTAAATTAACTCAACTATCTGACTGCAAATCATGATCAAACGGAAAGAATTCCTCAGGACCCTGGGCTGCTCGGCAGCGGCTGCGGTGGTCGGTGGCGTATGGCCGGTCGCTGCGAAACCCGTCCCGGCAGAATCACTCACGTTGGGACTCGCATCATACACCTTCCGGAAATTCAGTCTCGAGGAAACCATTGGGTTCGCCCAGCGTGTGGGACTAAAACGCATTGCGCTCAAGAGCATGCATCTTCCGCTTGATGCCTCACCCGGGCAAATAAAGGACGCTGTGTCCAAGGTTAAGGCGGCGGGGCTCGAATTGTATGGCGCCGGCGTAATCTACATGAAGACAAAAGAAGAAGTGGACCAGGCATTCGGATACGCCAGGCACGCCGGCCTCCAGGTGATTATCGGCGTCCCTAACCACGAACTCCTGCCCTATACCGAGCAGAAAGTCAAGGAATCGAACATCCGACTCGCCATTCACAATCACGGACCCGGCGACGACTTGTATTCAAGCGTCAACGACATCCACGACAAGATAAAGAACCTCGATAACCGCATCGGCATATGCATCGACATTGGCCACGTCGTTCGCATCAAAGAAGATCCTGCCGCCATGGTGCTCAAATACAAGGATCGCATATACGATTGCCATCTCAAGGATGAAGACAAAGCCGAGGCCGAAGGAAAACCTGTGGAAGCAGGCCGCGGCGTCATCGATCTGCCGGCGTTCCTGAAAGCCATGAAGCAGATCAACTACTCAGGTACCCTCGCCTTCGAATATGAGAAAGATGGTGACGATCCCCTCCCAGGCCTTGCGGAATCAGTAGGGTATGTGAGAGGCGTGATGGATGTGATGGAGTGAGTGAATGCCGTAAAGTACGTCAGAGTTGTGCATGAAAAACTTTCACTGCCACGTTGTTCTTTTTATTTGTGGCGCCCTGACGACTTTACGGTGGGTGACCGTGGCAAGTAGTCAATGACCGATCCACCGTAAAGCGGCCACGGGCCTGCTTTACGGCAGCACTTCAACACTTCAACACTTGAACAAACACACTAGAGCTTAAAGAATATCTTCTTCCGATACAAAAAGTAACACATCCCCCACTCAAGAGCAAAGATCACCAATGAGGTGATGATGAGCATGAGGTTTTCCGGGGTGTTGATCATTTCCATTAGCCCGTTGGTAATCGCGCCGACGTAGCCGTTAAACCAGCGGTGTCCGACGATTTCAAAGAACAGGTAAATGAAAATGGGATTCATCCCGACGATCGTGAAAAACTTCAGATATTTCCGATGATCGCGGACGTCGATCCACCAATAGCAAGCCGCCAGACCCAGGAGGCACCACCCGCCTGAGGCGATGGTGAACGAACTTGTGGCAATGCGCTTAATGATGGGCGTGATGGTCCAGTCCATCGCGTATCCAATAACCAGTCCAGCCAGTCCGTATACCAGCAGCGTCTTCACTTTTACCGAAGCATCGACCTGCCGCATGAGCAGCTTGCCGGCGAGAGCGCCCCAGATGGTGTGGGCCGCGGTGGGAATGGCGTTTATCGCAACCCATCCCCCGTCGTTTATTTTATTCATGAGGAGCAGGTCGACGTAATTGCCGAAATTATGTTGATCGGTAAACGGCTGATCAAACCCGGGTATGTTTGTAAACCGGTACAGCACCTCCGTTAGAACCAGAAGTCCGATACTAAAGGCAAACTGGCCATAGAACGACCACTTGAAAATTAGGAACGCTACAAGCAGCGTGAACGAAAGTTGCGTAAGCACATTCCACAATTCGAAAGAAAGTCCATCGCGGCGCACGGCATAGTTCAACACACCCCAGAAGAACAGCCATCCACATCGCTTCAGCATCTTTACGAAAGTCTCATTCCAGCTCTTCCCTTGCGACCATTGTTTGGTCAATGAAAAGGCCATAGCCGTTCCGGCAATGAACATAAAGCCGGGCTGAATGAGATCCCAGAACCGAAGGCCGTTCCAGGGATGATGGAAAAACTGTTCCCAGAACCATCCCCCGGTGGTTTCGAACATAATCTCGTAAAAGCCGGCAGCTTCAAGAGCAAGGAGAACCATTATCGCGCCCCTGTAAAAATCAAGAGACACCAGGCGCTGACCGGGATGGCTGATTTCAGACATGGTTAGGAATAATGCAATTTTTGAAGTAAGGCCGTTTCACGCAAAAAAGCAAGCACATCTACCTGCACCATCCTGCATGCGAGGCTTAAATTCCATAATTTGTACACTCAAAGGAATGCCATGAGTACAAACCAAAGAAAGAACATCATTGTAACGGGAGCTACGGGCAACCTGGGCCGGGCGATGGTTTCGCGCCTGTTATCTGACGGACATCGTGTGATCGCTACCACACTCCGCCCGGGAAAGGAAGATAAACCGCAGGACCAGTATGAGACCCATCAGCTCGATCTTGCCGACGAACAGGCTGCATCCGCTTTTGTCAATGGCATCATCCAGAGACATAAGACCATACACGCCGCGCTTTTGCTCGCCGGCGGATATACGGGTGGGACGATCCATGACACGACCAGCGCAACGATCCGAAAGATGATTGCACTAAATTTCGAAACGGCCTACCATGTAGCGCGTCCCGTTTTCAATCATATGATGGGGCAATCCGCCGGGGGGCGAATTGTACTCGTCAGCGCCAGGCCAGCGCTGCGGGCACGCGATGCCGCCAACAATGTTGCATACGGACTATCCAAGTCGCTCGTCCTGCGGCTCGCCGAAATCCTCAACGCAGAAGGCAGCAACCGGAATGTCATTACATCGGTTATCGTACCCTCCACGATTGACACACCGGAGAATCGCGCCGCAATGCCCGATGCCGACTTTACCAAATGGGTCCAGCCCGAAGACATGGCAACAACCATAGCATTCCTTCTCTCTGAACCTGCCAGGATGTTGAGGGAGCCCGTGTTAAAAATGTAATACACCGAAAAAGTTTTTCATAGCGAGGCGGGCCGTCTATATTTGCGCATACTACCGGCTATGCTAGAACGCGCGCACCAGGTTGTCATCCGCTTCGTGAGGTATTTTCATGAGTCCCTAACTGCGCGGCAGTTCTTCGTCTTGTCCTCTGTGCTTGTTGGCATATCTGCCGGACTCGCCGCTATCGTCCTTAAGGGCTTTGTTCACTACATACGACTTTTCGTCGATTACGCGGCGGTCAATTATCAACAATTCATTCTGTTCACGTTGTTCCCCACGATCGGCCTGGCATTGACGGCCCTGTATGTTCGCTACATTCTCAAGGGAACACTTAAGAAGGGATCATCCGAGATTGTCTATGCAATCGTGAAGCAGTCGAGCATTTTGCCCAAAAGCGAAATGTACGGGCATATCGTTACGAGCGCACTTACCGTTGGGTTCGGAGGCTCATGCGGTTTGGAGTCGCCCATGGTAAGCACGGGCTCTGCCATCGGGTCGAACTATGCCACAACGTACCGGCTCAGCTACAGAGATCGCACGATCCTGCTCGGATGTGGGGCAGCTTCGGGCATTGCGGCGGCATTTAATGCCCCTATCGCGGGTGTCCTCTTCGCCATTGAAGTGTTGTTGACCGACGTAAGCGTATCAGCGTTCATTCCCCTGATCGTGGCGGCTGCCACGGGCGCACTGCTGTCGAAGATTATTCTTCAGGAAGGTGTGATCCTCTCCTTCAGTCTGACTCAGGAATTCAATTACCACAACGTTCCTTTTTACATTGTTCTGGGATTGCTGGCCGGCATGCTGTCCCTGTATTATGCAAATGCTTTCCATTACGCAGAGCACCTCGTAGCGCGGTTTAAGGTGTGGCCACGGGTAATTATCGGCGGATTAATGCTGGCAGTACTCCTCATTTTCTTTCCCCCACTTTATGGCGAAGGGTACGAAACGATCAAAACACTCTCCAACCTTCACCCTTCCTATCTGACGCAAACAAGCGTGCTGCGCGATGTGCTTACCAACGACTGGCTGATAGTCCTTTTCATTGCAGCAATGGTCTTTCTCAAACCCATTGCTGCCGGCATCACCATTGGCGCAGGCGGAAACGGGGGCAACTTCGGACCGTCGCTGTTCATGGGTGCATACCTTGGCTTTGCTTTCTCCCGGCTTGTCAACATGCTTGGATTAGGCAATATCCCGGAGACCAACTTCACACTGGTGGGCATGGCGGGGATCCTGAGCGGAATATTCCATTCGCCGCTCACCGCGATATTTCTGATTGCAGAGATCACGGGCGGGTATAATCTGATGATTCCGCTTATGATCGTTGCCGCCATCAGCATCCTGATGACCCACTTCTTTCAGCCGCTCTCCATGGAAGCACAAAAGTTATCGGCAAAACTCAAGCTGCCCGTTGAGGACCGCGATAAGGTTTTGCTCAGCCGTCTCAACCTGGGCGACCTGGTCGAGACCAACTTCCTGCCGGTTCATCCTGACGCCACGCTCAGAGATCTTGTCCGGACGATCAGCCAGTCGAGACGTAACACTTTCCCTGTAGTTACCGATGAAGGGAAGCTGGCAGGGATCGTCCACCTCGACGATGTGCGGGAGACGATCTTCAGGAGCGAATTGTACGACAAGGTTACTGTAAAGGAGTTGATGACGCCCCCCGACGCCACAATAACTCCCAATGATAACCTGCACCAGGTATTGAAAAAATTTGATGAAACGAATCAGTGGAATCTTCCTATGGTCGATAAGGGAAGGTATGTAGGGTTTCTTTCGAAGTCGAGTATACTTACCCGGTACAGGAGCGAGTTGTTGAAGAGTGTTTAACGGGGAACTGCTGAGCCTCAGTATAGGCGGGCCTGCTGCCTACTTCCAACTGCAACCTCTCTCGCTTTCTCATGCAACAGATTGTGTTCAGTCAACGTCCGTAGGATTTCTCCCACGGTGCAGGCAGAGGCGACGCAACCGCGTGCGGTGTGCGGTGGATCACCGTCGAAATATTCAGACAAAGTACCCACACAACCGCGGTCCAGGTCTTTCAGCACCGATTCAAGAATAGCCAGGGCTTCAGACCGTCCGCGACTGCCCCTAAGCAAAATCAGGGCATCGACGTACATTCCGATCCAGGAACTCCCTACCGTACCCAATTGGGGCGATGTGCCGCTGTCGCAGCCAGTGGGTGCATACAATGCATCGGCGGGGCTTAGCGACCGAAGGCCGTGGGGCGTTACCAACTCGCGCTCCACGATGTGCAACAGCCGGTCGGCGCGCTGTTTTGGAAGCAGCGGGTAAGGCAGCACAATCGGGTAGAGCAACTGCGGCCTGACCTCTTTGTTCCCGACGTTGTCGCTTACATAATTATACAGGCAGCCGCCTTCTTCATTCCAGAAAACCCTGAGGAAATTTTCCATTACCTTGTCCGCACGGGCGCTGTAGCGCGACGGGTCCTTTCCCCTCCCCGCCTCCGTGAACAGAAATTCGAGAATGCGAAGTACATTGTACCAAAGAGCGTTCACGGGCGCAGACCGAATGGTGGCACCATCCGCCGTTTCCGGAGCAGCAGTTACCAACATACCCTCCTCATCAACGCGGCCCCCAGGAAGTTGGCCTTTGACGAGGTACTCCACCACGTTTGAAAAGGTGGGCAATAGCGATCTTACGAACGCGGCGTGCCTTGTGAAAATGTAGTACTGGTATACCGCAATGAAATACCAAAAGATTTCGTCGACTGACCATGACAGCACCGGTGCGTGCCCTGGCCTCATCTTCTCCAACGAGCCTGCAAGTTCCTGCAAGAGGCGGCGGGCATCTCTGCGGCGTGCTGTGGGCAGAAAGAGGCCGGGTATAGAGATTAGCGTATCGTGAAGTCTGGAGTCGGATACATAATGACCCGTCTTAACAGTCGGAGCCTTTTCACGACGTGCAATGATGAACTGGTCGGCGGCCAACATAAGCCGCCTCATCCTGTCTGTGTCTTCATCCCGTATCAACTTCTTGCGACGGCGTTCTTCTTTCTGAAAAAGTGAAAATGCGTTCCGCCGGGGCGAGGGTTCGTTTGTCGTAAGGATAACGCCGAGCTGATCGCCCCCTTTCAGTCGCACGCAAAACACGCCGTGACTGTAGAGGTCTTCGGTATGGTCCGCACCGCGCGACAGTTCGGAGGCATAAACAAAGTTGTAGTACCAGTGCTGATCTTCGCGGAACGTCGACCCCGGGACGCTGATGAAGATTTCAGGTGTGGAAGCGTAATTCTTTAGTCGTAATACGCCATTGGAAAAAACGTATTGCCGGTTGATCACTTCGTTGGCCACGGACAGGGCATGCACCGGGCGAGCCGAGTACAGCGGCCTTAGTTCCAGCGTGAACGGGCGCGGGAAGTTGCCAAACTCGTACAGGATGACAACCGTCTGCTGCCCGTGCAGAGCAGCAATCGTCTTCCGGATTGACATACCTGCCACCTCATACGAGAAAACCGGGAAGAGATCGCGTTCAAAACCTGTAAGGTGCTGATGGCCCGCCGGATAGATCGCTCCTGGATACTGGTTGCAGCCCAGGTCAAAACGGTTATCGGCCTCAATGATGGATTCTTCGAGTTTTGATACCAGCACGAATGGCTCGGCATCGGGATTATCGGGAGCCACCAGAAGCCCGTGATGTCTTCGGGCATGCGCTCCCGAAACCGTTGAAGACGACCAGCCGCCGAGGCCGTTTGTCTCGAGCCATTCCAACGAATGGCTGTAGGGAAACTGCGCGAGCAGCCCGGACGCTATTCGGTTCAACTTCGGATCCGCATCCATAATCCTGGGGAATTAAGTCTGCGAGAAGAAACCCTCGCGGCACTCCGTCTCGAATCTTCCCGTTACCGGACCTTATTAACACAACTCCGGCCTCAGAAAAGATACTAAATTTCCTCGCCACAGTTATCGAGAGTGGGAGAAAAAAAGCGTGTGTGTGAAACTAAGACGGGAATGAATGAACGAACGGTTGGTGAAATCCCCCCGATTACCGATTACTCCCCCTAGGAGCTTCTCAGATCGTGGAGCTTGTTCCGCTCGTCCTGGAGTTCTCGGGAAAGCTTCATTTGTTTCTCGAGGGCATTGCGTTTGTACTCTTCGAACTCGTGGCTGAGCGCCTCGGCGTTTTCGACCTTCTCGCGCATTGACGACTGCACCCACTTGACACGGGCAACAAGCAGACCGAGCAGTACAAGGAGGCCGAGGATAATAATTCCCACCGTGCTTAAGAAGACGGACTTCAGAAAGTCGATACCCAGAACGCTGATATGGGTACTGTCGTGCTCCATTTGAGCAACGGCTTCGTCTTTGCTTTTCATCGCGGCTTTGACGGAAGCCACTTCACCCTCAAGCTGCTTGATGGTTGCCTGGGCTTGTCGCAATGCCTCCTTCTGTGCCCTGAGCGAGTCCATGGTAATTTTCCACATGCCGTCCAGCACATAGGTCCGGATGACCTTGTATTCGGAATAAGATTCCGACTTATCCCGCAGTATAGTAAACCGCTCCTGAAGGGTAGCGTCATTGGGTTCCAGGGCTTCAGCTGATCTTTGAGCGCGGGTATCTACGAAAAAAGTGAGGAACGTAAGAATCAGGAGAACGGTCCGCTTCATATCATTTCGAATTTAGGAAGGCTTTTGCTTTGTAAACTTAAAATCCAACTTAAATCAGCCCAATATAAACCTTTTAGGCTGGAAAATACGTCGATTAACGTAACCTCGTGTCGTTTAAAGGTTTATGCATTGCGTCGAGACTGTCGGGGGTGTCAGTCTTTTACAAAAATAAGGTCCGTGTTCTGAACCTGCACTATTCTGGCGAACAATTCCCTCAGATAAAAATATTCCTCGTGGTTGTACAATGGTTTTCTCGTCGTTAGTCGGCTGAAAATCGACACCCGCTGACCCTCATTCTGGGCCTTGAGCACGTAGAGTCCGCCACCCGCAGGGAGTGCCAACCCTACTTCCTCAGGGAGATTTTCGAGCCGAACATCGTCCGGAAAACTCACCACAATGGTAATGCGTTCGTCTATTGTGGTTCCGAAATCGACCGGGTACAGGCGCTCAGGCGATCGGAACGGATTCCTTGCCGTCCGGTTCACCAGGAAGGGATTGAGCAAGAATCTCGATACGTCTTCGTCGAAGGCGGGAATCTCCACAGCGATTTCCTCGATAAGAGGCTCCTCTACGTCGTCGAGGTTACTGACCTCCAGACTTGTGATCGTCGCCTCGCCCATGACTTTCTTCAGGCTTTCGCGGTACTTGTCCGGCGTATCGAAGGAACCGATATGCTGCCGCTTTCGCATTGCTTCGTAACCTGTGTACGTATTCCGAATGAAACCGCTTAGGGTCCCGTCCGGTCCAAGCGACAAGTCGATGTGATTGTTTTGCTGAAACGACCACGGTGTCCTGATCTCCTGCCACGACGATTCCCGGTTGCCGATTACGCGGCCTTTGAGATTAAGGCAGTGGAAAGGCAGCATGCCGAAAGGGAGCAACGGGTCGGTCACGTCAAGAAGATGGACCTGATCATCTATAACCAGTCGGGCGATGACATAGTTGAAATCGCTAAGAACGGGAAACAACTCCGTGATGTAGCCGTTGTCGCGGGTAGAGAGTATGACCGGGTCGGCGTCGAGTCCCACGCCGCGCAACGCGGCCACAAGCGACAGGTTCAGGTCAGCCACATTTCCGGTGCCGCTTTGATAGGCCTTGCGTATTCCCAACTCGCAATATTTGTTGACGTTGCCATTCCAGTGGTAATGATTTACTAAATGCTCGTATACACGTCGAGCCCGCTTGAGCTTATCTTTTTCTGCCCGGATGGACTCCGAGAGCGATCGTTCAAGGATGTCGTCCCCGCGCTTCAGCTGTCCACCAAACCGCGAATCCTGACGCAACTCCCCTTCTACGTCTCGCCATTCTTTTGTGACTTTGTCAATATAGCCGTTGGGGTGATGTACTTCAGAGAGTTCGAAGTGAATCGCCGACAGGAAATTTTTTCGGGCTGTCATGTAGTCTTCTTCAACGAATGCGGGGATGTCGTCCATCGCGAACTTGTGCCTGACGCAGTCAATGCCGCGAGAGAAGCACTTCTTTACGATATCGGATTCATTCCTCGACAACTCGAGGACGCCAACCAGGGAAATGTGATATCGATAGTAGGCAGGGATCAATGTCCAGTATTCACTGTGGATTTTCGGAATTTCACGCTGGAACTTCCACTCCCGAAAGTTGAAGATGTATGGCGTATGAAACTCGTAGTACAGCTCGATCACACCACCCTCCACCACGTTGGGAATGGCGAACTTTTTCACCTCACCAATCTCATACTTTTCAGTCATCACGTCTTTGGTGGAGACTTTTGTTTCTACAATAGTTCCCTCAGGCGAGAGAACAAACGATGACGCCTTCAACCCTGTTATGAAATCCACCTTGTGCGTATTGGAATAGCGGTATAAGGGAATGGCAAAGTCGGCCAGCGACAACGCTTCCTTTTTCAGAATCTTGATGCGAACGTGGTACTCGAGGACGATCGACATGTCCTCCTCCACGAAATAGGCATTTCCGAATTCATTCAACACGACCGCCGCAGCATCCGAATCCTTCTCGTAGGTCGTCATCTTCAGCTCCTCGAGCGTCACGGCGCCAAAAGGAAAATCGCCCTCGGCCAGGCATGGTACCGCAAGCCAGGACGCTGCCGCCAACAAAAAAACAGATCTCATGATGCGTAGGGTCAACCAACAAATATGCGTATTGATGGCCGCGTTTTTTTCGTAACCTTTACCCGATTCTTACATTGCAGATAGAAACGGCAAGCGCGCGACTGGACAACAGCGCACATTCAGATCATCACACAGTATGAAGATAGGCCTATTGTCCGATACACATGGATTCCTGGATCCACGGGTCTTCGATCTTTTCTCGGACTGCGATGAGATATGGCATGCCGGTGACATTGGGTCGGCCGAGGTTGCCGACGCGCTGGAAGCTTTCAAACCTGTGAGAGCTGTTCATGGCAACATCGACGATCCCGAAATGCAAAGACGTTATCCCCTCGACCTCTGGTTCGACTGCGAAGGTATTCTGATTTTTATGACTCACATCGCCGGCAGCCCTCCGCGCTACAATCCCCGTGTAAAAAAACTGCTTGCCACCCACACCCCTGGTGTATTGGTATGCGGTCATTCTCATATCCTTAGGGTCATGAAAGACGACGCCGCACAGGTCATGTACATGAATCCAGGCGCCGCGGGACATCAGGGATTGCACAGTATGCGCACGATGCTCCGATTCGAAGCACAGGACGGACGCCTTACCCGCATGGAGGTTATCGAACTGGGAAAAAGAGGGCTGATCGAAGCGAGCGACTAGGCGTATTGATTTAGCATCACCGGCATTACGAGCATGAGGATGTCTTCGTTCGCATCGGTACTGGCGGGAAGAATTACCCCGGCCTTGTTCGGTGCTGACATCGTCAGTTGTACCCGGTCTACATCCAGGTTCGACAGCATTTCAATAAGGAACCTCGCGTTGAACCCGATCTCGATGTCCTCTCCTTCGTGTTCACACGAAAGGCGTTCATTCGCCTCGTTGGAGAAATCGAGGTCTTCAGCGGAGATCTGCAATTCGCTGCCGGTGATCTTGAGCCGCACCTGATGCGTGGTCTTGTTGGCGTAAATGGAAATACGCTTCAAGGCACCCAGAAGGTCTGCCCGGTCGATAGTCATCTTAATGTTGTTGTTGGCCGGGATCACATTTTCATAATCAGGGAATCGCTCGTCGATGAGCCGGCATATCATCTTGATGTTACCAAAGCGGAAAAATGCGTTGGACATATTAAAGTCGAGGCTCACTGGCGTGTTCTCGACCGGCAAGGTTGTCTTCAACAGATTCAATGCCTTGCGTGGGATGATAATAGCGCTGCCGTTTTCGGACGTCACATCTTTTCTGCGATACCGAACCAGGCGGTGGCCGTCGGTAGAAACGAAAACGGTGTTCTTCTCACCCAGGTTGATGTACACCCCCGTCATCGCGGGGCGCAGTTCATCATTGCTGGTAGCAAAGATCGTATTGCTGATGGCGCGTGCGAGTACTTCCGAAGAGATCTCGGCGTAAAAGTCGTTCGACACGGAAGGCACGCGGGGAAAATCTGTGGCGTTTTCTCCGGATAGCTTATACCGGCCGTTGTCGGAAATGATCTCAATACTATAAGATGATTCATCGATGGAGAACGTCACCGGTTGTTCGGGAAGATTCTTGAGCGTCTCCAGGAGAATTCGAGCCGGCACGGCGATACTGCCCTTTTCCTTGGACTCGACCTGCAATTCGGTAATCATACTTGTTTGCAGATCGGACGCGGTGACCGTCAACGTCCCCTTGTCCAGTTCGAACAGGAAGTTCTCAAGTATCGGAACAACTGGATTGGTAGTTATCACCCCGTTGATGTTGGAGAGCTGCTTCAGCAGGTACACGGAGTTTACGATGAATTTCATTCGAAAATAGTGGTTATTGGTTGTTAGAGAGCCCTAAAGTTAGAAAGAAAACCGAATTTAGGAAACGAGTCAGGGGTCGTCTAATTCGACCTGAACCAGGACTTTTTCCGCACAATGGGCTCGATCTTACTCCGGTCAAAAACGCCCACCGCCGAGCTGTCGACGACGCCGAAAACCGGGGCGTCATTCCCATCCCTGGAATAGAGCTCCAGGTAGTATGCGCGTCCGGCGACATCCTTGATAGCGACGTGCATCAGACTTTCGAGCGTCCGGATACTGTCAGGGTCGGCTTCCACGAACTCATCTGCCGTGAGCAGTGAGATGTCGTCCATAAAATCATTCAGGCGCGTCGTGTCAGCGTCGGCAATTGACGGAATCACTGCGGCATTACCTTCCCGTACCACTGAGAAGTCCGCACCCGGGTCGCCTGGGAAATTTGCATCCAGCGTGCTGAACTTCATCCAGTTGAGAGAAAACACGTGGCGGTCTCTCCAGCCTGATTCCGGCACTTCAAAGATTCCGGAGACATACACGCGATAACCCGGTATCATCATGACGTACGGTATATCCGAATCCGGCTCCTTAAAATAGGCTTCCGTGCGCGTCGCATTCCCGCCCGCGATAAAGGACATAACCTGATCCTCGCCTGCAAACAGCTCCACGCGTGTGCCCGCACTGTCGAGGTGACGTCCAATCGCCTCACGCACGCGCACTGCTACCGGCCGCCGCGCTTCTGCCTGTTGTAATGTCGCGAAGAGTACGTCAATGAGATTCGCGTCTGCCACCACCCGTTCGTTTACCCTCCACCGCGCACCGATTACTGCGAGCTCAGTCCTCCCCCTGGGACCCGAAAGTACCACGCGGTCGATAGATGTCAAGTCTTCGGGACGGAACCGGTCCTTGTCGACATCGCTTCCGTCTACGCCCTTGAGGTAGTACACGCCGAAACAGGCCAGCACGAGGACGAGGACGACCAGGGAAACAGCCAGGAAGATGTTCTTCTTTCTCTGCATAGCTAAACCCGGGCAAATTTTCTCCTTCTTAACCAGGCCCGTACCACGCCAAACACCACAACGATGACAACGGGCAACGTAAGGTTCAGCGCCTGCCACTTGGTTTTTTCCTGGGTGGCCCGTGCCCTGTCGAGCGGCCGGATCCGGATCTCCTTGTCGCGAACGGTAATGAGTCCGGTTTCATCAGTGAGCCAGGCCATCAGGTTCATCAGCAGATCCTCGTTGGCGAACGTATAGTTCGACAACGGGTCGAAGCCAAGCGGCTGGGCCTGCCCGGTGCGGGGATTGATCTCGTTGCGCGCGACGTCGCCATCGGCGATAACCACCAGCGCCGTGTTAACACTTGAATCCCTTCGCCCTTCCGTGCTCACACCTTCCGGAGGGAAACGGTTCCGGTAAAGGGACGTAAACTGGCCTTCCAGTAGGTAGCCAACCACATGGCTACCCGCATTGAACTGGTCGGGGCGCACCTGAAGGAGTTGATTAACGGTGATGTTCGCCGGCATTCCAACGACACGCGAATATTGTGACGTCATCATGATGGGAAGCTTACGAATTCCGTCGGCGCGCACCGTGTCGATGCTGCTTACAAAGCGCAGGACGGTCGCATCGAGGTTGCGCGTAGCGGGGTGGTCAGCATAGTGATTTATGAGCGGGAAGAACGGCCATTCCAACATCTGCATTCTCGGCTTATCGCCTGATTGCCCGGTGACAATCGGATACAACGCTGCGTTGCGGTCCTGAACCAGGTCATGGTTGATCCTGACACCATACCGGAATAGCATATCGTCCAGGTTCACATCGCGCGGCAACGCGACAGAATGCTCGTGCGTGGCACTATCCATGGACGCATCCGATCTATCGAGAAGGAACATCACCTTCCCACCACGCATGATGAACTGGTCGATCTTGTACTTATCCGGTTCGCTGAAGGGTTCCGTCGGGTTATTGATGACGACCACCTGATAGCCCTCGAGGGATGCGCGTCGGGAAAGATCCACCTTTCGCACGTCGTATAGTTCCAGCAACGCGTTGTTAAAACCCGCGATGTCGAGTGAGTCGAGCTGACCGTACCCCGTCAGCAGACCTACCCGCTTCCGATCGGTGTTGAAAAGTTTGTATATCGCATTGGCGATCTCGAATTCCACGCCTTCAATAGACTGATTGATCTCTTCCTCCGGGGATTGTGCATTGCTCCCTTTCAACAGCATTACACCCGTCTCGAACCCGCCGTAGGAGACAAGCGCGCCAGGGAATATCAGCCGGGCTGATGTCTCGCCATCTACCCGCTCCACGACGTTGGTCGGCACAATGCCCTTCTCCGCAAGTTCACGCATGAACTCGTTCTTCGCTTTGGCGCTCATGGCAGTGGTCGGATCGACGAACGTAAAATTGACTTTATTGTTGGAGAAGACCCTAAACTCGTTTAAGGTTTCGCGGATGGCGTTCTGGAAGCGCCGGAAGCTCGCATTGAGTTCACCTTCGAGATATACCTCCACGTATACGTTATCGTCGAGCGACTCGAGCAAATCACGCGTTGCGGGTTTGATCGTGTACCGCTTTTCTTCAGTAAGGTCGATGCGGAAGAACCGGTCCGACGCGACGAGGTTGATGAGCACAACCAGCGCCACAGCGTTGGCCAATTGCAGCAAGTCCCCTACTTTCCTGTCCCCCCAGTTTACCATGATCGTGCGCTTAACACCACTTTAGTAGTTGCCAGCATGAGAAAGGCCACGCTAAGAAAATAGATCAGGTCGCGGCTGTCGATCAGTCCCTTTCCAATAGCTTCATAGTGATACTGGAGGCCCAGTTGTCGGATCGTGAGCGCGTATTGGGACCAGAGGTTGATGGCAGCAAGCCGATCGAAGCCCGCGTACAGGAAGAAGCAAAGGAAGGCAGCCGTAATGAAGGCAACGATCTGATTCGGCGTGATGGCAGAAGCCAATATGCCAACCGAGCAGAATACGCCGCCCAACAGCAGGAAACCGATGTAAGAGCCCATAACACCTGCGCTGTCGATATTGCCGACGGGGTCGCCCAAACGGTAGATCGATACATAATATACTAGCGTCGGCAAGATTGAGACGATGACCAGAAGAAAGCAGGCCAGGAACTTGCCCAGGATGATGTCCCAATCCGTTACCGGGCGTGTGAGCAACAACTCCATTGTTCCCGCCTTGCGTTCTTCTGCGAATGTCTTCATGGTAATGGCCGGGATCAGGAACATGAACACATAAGGTCCGAGCATGAACAGTGTAGTCATGTCGGCGTAGCCATACGCGAGTACGGACGTGTCGGGGAACACCCACATGAGCAGTCCCATTGCCGTGAGGAAGACGCCGATAACGATATAGGCGATGAGTGAGTTTAGAAAGCTGTTGAATTCCTTCGAAAGAACCTGAATCATGCTTGCTGTGATTGAAGCGTGAGGTCACGGAATACGTCCTCCAGCGAACCTTCCTCCTGGCGCAAGCCGAGGAGTGAAAGGTTGTTGTCGGCTGCGAACCGGAAAATCTCCGGTCGCGGATCGGCACCTTCGGCAGGCGTGATCCTGCACCGGTTGCCGTCAAGCGACTCCACGGCAGCGACACCGGGTATCCGGCTGAGCTCGGTCAAGTCGGGGGGAGCGCCAAACTCCACAACGATCGCCGGCTTTCGCGATGCCTGTGCGAGCAGGCGGTCGAGTTTGTCGTCCGCAACAAGCTTTCCCTTGTTGATCACGACCACGCGGTCGCACAACGCCTGCACTTCCTGCAGGATGTGGGTCGAAAATATTACTGTCTTATCGCGGCTGGTTTCGCGGATGAGCTTACGGATTTCCAGGATCTGATTCGGATCAAGCCCCGAGGTGGGCTCGTCGAGGATTACTACGCGCGGATCATGAAGCAACGCCTGGGCCAGACCGACCCGTTGCCGATATCCTTTCGACAGCATCTCAATGCGCTTGTGCCGTTCGGCGGTAAGCCCGCACACTTCGATAATGCGGTCGACAGCGGACGTGAGTGTACTACCGCGCAGTCCGTAAAACCGTCCGGCAAACCGAAGGTATTCGCGAACGTACAGGTCGGTATAGAGCGGATTATGTTCGGGCAGATAGCCGATAATGCGTTTGATCTTCTGCGGATGCCGGCTCACATCCATACCCTCGACGTGGACACTTCCGGACGTTGGCGGAAGGTACGTCGTGGCGATCTTCATCGTGGTCGACTTGCCGGCGCCGTTCGGTCCGAGAAACCCTACAATCTCTCCGCGGCCCACTTCGAAGGAGATGTTGTCGACAGCACGTTGTCGTCCGTAGATCTTAGTGAGGTTCCTGATTTGCAACGTCATAGCTGAGGCCGCACAAAACTATGAAATCGTACGATAGGCAACAACCCGCCCAAATCTGCATAGCGACGACGAAACGGCACGATCCACCGAACGAAATAAATTTGCAATTCCTGCACGGAATTTGAGAGATTTGTGATGTAATAAACCGTTCATGCGCAGCAGTTTAGTTGTTTTAGCATTATTGGCGTCGCTGCCCCTCCTTGGTCAGCAAGGCTACGACCTCCAATTCAGGATCAAGGGACTCCGTGATACAACGGTATGGCTCGGTTACTATTATGGAGAGAGCACATACCGCCGGGATACCGCCGCCGTAGACCAGAACGGCGAGTTCCGCTTCACCGGATCTGAAATATTGCCTCAGGGAATCTACCTGGTCGCACTCAACAAGACCCGTCTGCTGGAATTCGCAGTGGGCAGCGATCAGCAGTTCAGACTGGAAACAGACACGTCGGGGTACATTGAGAACATGAAGGTTATTGGCGACGCCGACAACACGATCTTTTTTGAGAACATGCGTTTCAACAAAGCGCAACACGACAAGGCACAGCCGTATCTAGCGGTGATCCAGGACAGCACTGCATCCGAAGAGGAAAAAAAAGCTGCACGCGAAAAACTTGAATCGGTGAACGCAAGTGTCGCTTCTTATCACGAAAAGATTATCAGCGAACATCCGGGGACCATAACAAGCAAGATATTCCTGGCCACAAGGCCGTTGAAAGCGCCCGATCCTCCAAAACACGCAGACGGCAGCATCGACTCCACGTTTCAACTGCGTTGGTATCGCCAGCATTTCTTCGATGACTTCGACCTTGCCGACGACGCGCTGATCCGCATGCCCAAGCCGTTTTACCGCGACAAGGTATACGAATACCTGGACAAGCTGTATGCGCCCCATCCTGATACGGTCATCCGCGCGATCGAGTTTATGGTAGACAAGGCGAAGAAAAATCCTGAGACTTATAAGTACCTCATCTTCCAGTGTGTCCTGAAGTATCAGAACCCGGACATCATGGGACTCGACGCGGTGTTCGTGTACCTCAACGACACCTACTTTGCCACCGGGGAGATGGACTACTGGGCGAACGAACAGATGAAGAAAAACGGCAGCATGCCGACCGCCTGCGCAAAAGCCTGTTGGGAAACGTCGGTCCCAATCTGATCATGCAGGATGTCAACTTCAAGCCCCGCGCCCTTTACGACATCAAGTCAAAATACACCGTAATCTATTTCTTCGACCCGGACTGCAGCCATTGCCGACAGGAGACACCGAAGCTGGTCGACTTCTACGAACGAAACAAGACGCGGTTCGATGTTGAAGTGTTTGCCGTTTCATCGGACACATCCATGGCCAAGATGGCCAATTATATAAAGGAGATGGGCATGAAATGGATCACTGTCAATGGCCCCCGCACCTACGTTGGGCCTTACCAGGATTTGTACGATTCCGTACAGTACCCTACCGTTTATGTCTTGGATGACCGGAAGAAAATTATCGCGAAGAAGATTCCTGTAGATAAACTCGAAGAGTTCCTGGCCAACTACGAAAAGCGGCAAAAAGCTGGTCGATTGTAGGATCCTATTGTTGGCTGCGCTGCCTTCCGTCACTCTTTTTAGGGTTGAACTGTAACTTTTTGCGAACTTTTTTGGTCATATATGCAACTATTCACAGCATCCGGAGTATCTATGGTATACGAAGCAGACCCGGACACGCGTTATTGCGCTAACGATTGATGCTATGACCTTACTTGGTAAACTTTTCGGAAAGACAAAGAAGAAGGAGCTCAAGGCCCGGTGCCCTATCACCCGCGAACAGATCGACCGGGGATTCGGCTACCTGCTTACGACTGCAGAAGTGATCACATCCCGCAAATACTGGGATATGATCATGACCGAACCTGAGACGATGTCGTACACCATCTCACACTTCCGGAATGAAGAACAAGGCACGCGGATGCGCAGCCTGATATTCGAGAAGTACAGCAGTGTCGCACACCCGTGGATGATCTCGGATACATGCATCAACCTGTTCGAAGATGTTGATCGCGAGAGGGCAAAACGGTTCGCGAAGTTATGGTGGGAACAGGAGGGTGAGTTTGTCCCTGAGAAATCAGGACCGGCACTCGAGTACCTCGACCCGAAAAGCTACCAGAACTGGAAGGACTATGCGATCCTCGAAGCTGGTCGCGCCCGGATCAGCGCCTGAATTTCTTTACCAGTATATATATAATTCAATGTACCCCTGTCTCAACCGGCAGGGGTACCGTTTTTTTACATCGTACGATCAATCGTGAATTGCACAAGCTGGCGTAGCGAATTCCGATAAACAGAATCCGGAAACGTCTCGAGGATCTCCAGGGCTTCGGCGTGGAACTTTCGCATGGCTTCCTGTGCGTATTCGATACCTCCGGATGCACGAACGAAATCAATTACCTCGCGTACTTTCTTAGGTTTATCGCTGTCGTTTCGTATTGTTCTGATGATTTTCCTCCGCTCGAGCCAAGGCGCCTGTGAAAGCGCATGGATAAGGGGCAACGTCATCTTCTTTTCTTTGATGTCAATTCCCAGCGGTTTGCCAATTTCCGATTCGCCATAGTCGAAAAGGTCGTCCTTGATCTGGAAAGCCATTCCAATTTTTTCACCAAAACGCCACATGCGGTTGACGGCATTAGCATCGGCGCCGGAAGAGCTTGCGCCGACAGCACAGCAGGAGGCGATCAGGGAAGCTGTCTTCTGTCGGATAATATCGAAGTATACATCTTCGGTGATGTCGAGTCGACGTGATTTCTCGATCTGCAACAGCTCGCCTTCACTCATCTCCTTTACTGCGTCGGTGACGATCTGGAGCAGATTGAAATCCTGACTCTCGACGGAAAGCAAAAGGCCGCGTGACAACAGGAAGTCGCCGACGAGTACGGCGACCTTATTCTTCCACAAGGCGTTGACGGAGAAAAAACCGCGGCGGTAATTGGCTTCATCAACTACGTCGTCGTGAACCAGTGTCGCCGTGTGAAGCAACTCGATGAGGGATGCACCGCGAAACGTAGACTCTCTAATCCGGCCGGTGGTTCCAGCACTGAGAAAGACGAACATCGGCCGCATCTGCTTCCCCTTTCGCTTGACGATGTAGTCCATGATCTTATCGAGAAGAAGTACACGGGTCTTCATGGATGCCCGGAACTTCAACTCGAAGTCTTTCATCTCGCCGGCAATGGGCGCCTTTATCTCATTGAGCGTTGGAGACATTTCACGCAAGTATACAACCCCGGGCGTGTCCTTCAAAGGGAATTATGAGGTGAGCCCGCGAACGGCGTGAGCTGTCATGACGCCTACCCCCGCTGGGGTCCCTGGTCTTGGGGATCAGATTTTCTTCTCCAGTTCGTCGATCTTGGCCTGGGCTTCTTCCTTGCCAAGGGAAAGCGCCTTCTTATAAAGTTCGACTGCTTCGGCCAGCGTCTCGCGTTTTTTCCTGGGAGCCAGTTTGGTGCGGTTGGCGGCCTCTTCGACGGCTACAGCGCGGGCGTAGTAGGCATCAGCCTCCGTCATTTTCGATTGGATCATGAGTTCCTGGATGCGCGCTTCAATAAGGGCAAGCTCCTGCTGCTTTGCGAGAATTTCTGCTTCCTTGTCTTCCAGCATAGCTTCCTGCAGACCTACCGTCTGGACAAGGTTTTCATTTTCATTCCGGAATTTTTCTACCTGCTCCTGGAGAACGGCAATCTCGTCGGTTTTGGATTGCAGTTCCTTCCGCAACCTGCTGACCGTCGCGCGCAGCGAAGCAGCACCGCTCGTTTGTTTCTTCAGATCTTCTTCAAGTGCGTCGATCTTCTTTTCAGTTTCGTCAACGTAATTCCGGAGATCGCGCATGCGGGCGGTGTAGTCGTCGAAGGTTGTGCCTTCTACGATGTTCACCTTGAGCATCTGTCGGCTCGCGTCGATTGAATCGAGGAGGACGCCCACTTCTTGCAGCGTTTGGGCGACTTTCTGACTGTTTTGCAATTCGACTTCCAGCGAATCGATCCGCGATTCGAGCCGTTCTTTATCCTGTGTTCCGCAGCCAATAACCAGCAAGCCGGCAACCGGCATGAAAAGCACTAAATTCCTGAGCATAAGGGATTGGTTTTTGTACGTAAGGCAAAAATAACCCCTGTTTTCGTTTGCGCAGGACTAAAAGCGGGAAAATTATTCCCGTTACGACCAGCCGACGATATTCCCGCCGGCCAGTCATTCCTTTTTATTCCGACTTTGGTTTGGTATTGCTGGCCGAGGGCCTAAATTTGCCCCGATTTGAAGGTTCACGCTTCGCGATGCCCTCATTGATCACCACCCGAGCACGGATTGCAGACCTGGGCAACCCATACATCCCCTTACTTTCACACGCCACAGTGACGGCGATCAAGCCATGGATCTGAGTGAACGCAACAAGCGCCTGTCATCAGCCGGGGTATTGATCTCGCTGGGAATCATCTACGGCGATATCGGCACGTCGCCGCTGTACGTATTCAAAGCCATCGCGGGCGACGATAAGATTAACCCGGAGCTGATCATCGGCGGATTGTCGTGCATCGTCTGGACGCTCACAATCATCACCACAATAAAGTATGTCTACCTTGCCCTTAACGCTGACAACAAGGGTGAAGGAGGAATCTTTGCACTCTACGCGCTCGTCCGGCGATACAAGGCTAAATGGCTGATCTATCCTGCCATACTGGGTTGCGCTACGCTCATTGCCGATGGCTTTATTACACCGGCCATCAGTGTCACGTCGGCGGTAGAAGGGCTCAAGATGCTCGTCCCGAATATCGGTCACAGTACGGTGCTGACCATCGTGATTGCCATCATCGTGGGTATGTTCGTCTTCCAGCAGTTTGGATCAACGATACTGGGAAGAGCTTTCGGGCCGATCATGCTGATCTGGTTCCTTGTCATCGGCGTCGTGGGTGCACTGCACGTGGGCGATAACCTATCGATACTCAACGCCATTAATCCGTACTATGCGTACAGACTCATAACCCACTATCCCGGTGGATTCTGGATACTGGGTGCAGTATTCCTCTGTACTACCGGGGCCGAAGCGCTTTATTCCGACCTGGGTCATTGTGGAAAGGAAAACATCCGCGTCGGCTGGGGCCTGGTAAAAGTGTGCCTGCTGCTGAATTACTTCGGACAGGGCGCCTGGCTGCTCACGCAAACGGATACCACCCTCGGAAACACGAATCCCTTTTATGCCATCATGCCGGAATGGATGCTGAGATACGGCATTATTATCGCAACGATGGCAGCCTGTATCGCCAGTCAGGCTCTGATCTCCGGAACCTTCACGCTCATCAATGAAGCGATGAAGCTGAAACTGTGGCCGGCAACCCGTGTCCGCTACCCGAGCGAGGTTCGTGGCCAGATCTATATTCCCTCTATCAACTGGATCCTCATGGTAGGATGCGTCGTCGTCGTGCTGTACTTCCAGTATTCCACGCAGATGCAATCTGCATACGGACTCGCGATTACAGTCGACATGCTGATGACGACATCGCTGCTGGTCTTTTATTATGCTACGGCCAAGAAATCCGTGCTGAAGTCGTCCGTAATCGGGGTGTCGTTTTTCGCGATCGAGGGGATGTTTCTAATCTCCAATCTTCACAAGTTTCCCCACGGCGGGTGGTTTACGTTCGTCATTGCCTTCTTCTTTTATTTGATCATGTACGTGCTCATGCGAGCGCGCCGCCTGCGCGAACGCCATACCGAATTTGTCGACCTCAAACATTACGTCGGAATGCTACAGGATCTTCAGGACGACACGACCGTTCCGAAGGAAGCTACGAACCTCGTCTACCTCGCCATGGCGAACAGCAAACGCTACATCGATTCAAACATTATCTACTCGATCTTCCGGAAAAGACCGAAACGTGCCGACGTGTACTGGTTCCTTCACGTTGACACCGTTGATTCCCCCTACACGAGCAAGTATACGGTCGAAACCATCATCCCGAAGCGCTGCTTCTTTGTGCGCCTCGTACTGGGATTCAAGACACCGCACCGGGTAAACCTGCTGTTCAGCAAGATCATCCATGAGATGGCCGACAACGGCGAAATTGATCTGGTGAGCCCGTACCCATCGCTGCACAAGTACAGCATGTTTTCCGACTTCAAGTTCATCATTATCCACTCATGGGCATCCAGCGACAGCGACATCTCGAACTTTGAACGGCTTATCATCCAGGGCTACCGCGTAATCAAACGATTCAGCCTATCGACAGCCGAGATGTACGGCCTGGAAGCGGCCAACGTGGAAACCGAAAAGGTGCCGATTTCGGTCGGGCCTATCGCCAAGGTTAAGATCAAGCGCCAGAAGGAAGGAGCCTAAATCCGTCGCCGGCAATCATGGCGCGGAGCCATCAAAAATATTGGAAGCCGTTGAAATAAAGCTTGGGAAAAATCGGCTAACTTTCAACGTCAAAAAGCCCGTCCGGCCGAACCCACCGTGAATAAGTTATGCTTAAGAACTACCTGACGATCGCATTGCGATATATCGTAAGGCATAAGGTATTCACCCTGATCAACATTTCCGGTCTGACGCTAGGCATCACCTGCAGCCTGCTTATCGTCCTTTACATCCAGGATGAGCTCGCCTATGACCGCTTTCACAGAGACGCAGATCGAATTTACCGGCTCACCACCGACGGTATCCTGGAGGGAAAGATTGTAAAATCCTCTGCCGTGGGATTTCCTGTCGGACCGACCATGGCAGCGAATCACCCGCACGTCGAGTCCTACCTCCGCCTGACCCGCTGGGGGACCTTTCCTATCCAGTACGAAGACAAGGCATTTACGGAAGAATACCTGCTTATTTCGGACCCCAACTTTTTTCGCTTCTGGGATTTCCCGTTGATCACCGGGCATCCCGACAGCGTCCTTGACGCACCGGGAAAGATTGTGGTCAGCGAATCGGCAGCCCGGAGGTACTTTGGATACCAGGGTCCGCACGACCGATCGCCCATAGGCAAAACGCTCGTGCTGGCTCAGGGTTATAACGCAACGGTGTCAGGTATTGCTCAAGACCCGCCGTTGCAATCGCACTTTCATTTCACCCACATCCTGTCGCTCAGTTCGTGGGACGATCACGCCAACAACTGGTCGGACGGAGCCGTGTACACATACATCAAGTTGCGCGAACGTTCGGACCGCGCCGCCCTGGAAGTGGCAATCGACTCGACATATAGAAAGTATTTCGACGAAGAGTTGCGAAGGCTTGCGCAGATGGACATCGCCCAGTTTCATGAGCAGGGAAACCAGGTGAGCATGATGCTGCAGCCCCTCACCCGCATCCACCTGCACTCGGCACTTGATGGTGAGATCGAAAAGAACGGCAACGCCCGCAACCTGTACATTTTCGCCACGATCGGCTTTTTCATTATCACACTCGCCTGCATCAACTTTACGAACCTGTTTACCGCGCGGTCTGCGGGCCGGTACAAAGAAATTGGTATCCGGAAGGCAGCAGGAGCACAGAACATCCGGCTCATAGGGCAATTCCTCATGGAGTCGTACATCTACGTGGTGGTCGCGATGATCTTATCGCTCCTGCTGGTGTCGCTGTTGCTGGGTCCGTTCAACTATTTCGCAGGAAAGCAATTGACTCTGAGCATCATGGGCAGTCCGGTGTTCATCCTCTGTGCCGTGGCTTTCGTCCTGGCTACCGGCGCAGTGGCAGGCAGCTATCCTGCCTTTTATCTCACACAGTTTAGTCCAGCAGATGCCCTGCGCGGGAAGATACGTGCAGGCCTGCGCAGCTATGGCATCCGGAATGCGCTTGTCGTATTCCAGTTTTTTATTTCCACCAGCCTGATTGTCGCCACGCTCGTCGTGTACCACCAGCTGGCTTTCCTTCGCCGTGTCGATGTGGGATTCGACAAGTCCAATCTCGTTAACCTGCTTCACACAAAAAACCTCCGCCAGAATGCCGCGGCATTTAAACAGGAGCTGCTGCAACATCCGGATATCGTGTCGGCGAGCTTCGCCAGCCGCCTGCCTCCTAATGTCGACTGGCAGGCAATCGTCAGGCCGGAAGGTACAACGCGTGATTTCCTGGTCAATGTGTATGAAGTGGATCACGACCACTTCGAGACCATGGGTTATACCCTGGCTCGCGGCCGTTACTTTTCAAGGGAACTTCCCCACGACACGCTGGCAGTGATCCTCAATGAGACTGCCGCCAGAACCCTGAACATCGAAGGGGTGGAAAGCGTCATTACGTACGATGCGGGTCCTGGCCTCAGAATGCGTAACATCATCGGTGTTGTACGCGACTTCAATTTTCAGTCGTTAAGGGATTCAATAAGCCCAGTCGCTTTCCTCCTCGGCGATATACCCGGCTGGGAAATGGCCATCCGGATTACACCCGGCGACACGGACCGCAAGATCGAAACCATACGATCCCTCTTTCGCAAATATTCGGGAGGTGCTCCTTTTGAATACTCGCTCGTAGAGGAAAATTTTGCGCACGAGAGCAGCTCCGAACGAAAAATGGGCCTGCTCTTCACGTTGCTCACGTGCATCGCCATCTTCATTGCATGCTTCGGTCTCCTGGGCCTCTCTACATTTTCGGTGGAGCAGCGTACGAAAGAAATTGGGATCCGAAAAGCCCTCGGAGCGAGCGTCAACCAGATCCTTGCCCTTTTGAATGTCGATTTTCTCAGGCTAGTGGTCATCGCCAACCTGCTGGCCTGGCCGGTGGTGTGGTGGTTCATGAAACGCTGGCTTGAGCAGTTTGCCTATCGCGTTTCCATAGAATGGTGGATCTTTTTTGTGGCCGCCCTATTAACCATCACCATTTCAGTGCTGTCCGTAAGTCTTCAGGCTTTCGGGGCCGCGGCCGGAAAACCAGTAGATTCTTTGCGAAATGATTGACTTTATGCAACCTTAGCGCGCAAAAAGGAGTCTGTATCGAACAACAGACAACCCATTACATGAAAACTATCACCCTTGCCATTGCCGCCTCGCTGGCGCTGATCGTTTCCGCCACTGCGCAAGAAATCAATTCACAACTTAAGCCCTTCAATCGGGTTATCGCGTCCCCGCACGTCAACCTCGTGCTCATGCGTGGCGACCAGGAAAGTATCCGGCTGGTTTACGAGGGTGTACCTTCCGAGAAAATCAACATCAAGCAGCACGGGCGCACACTGCATATCTACCTCGACAAGGCTAAGGTTGCCGGAAAGAACATCCGGGAGGGGCACATGACGTTAGACATGTATCCTCACGCCCGCCTCACCGCGTACGTCACCTATCGGGCACTGGAGGAAGTTGAAATCAGGGGCAACCAGGAACTTTCCTGTCTCGATCCCATACGCTCCCGGCGTTTTGCCCTCCGCGCCTATGGCGAGAACGACATCACGTTCGCCTCTCTGAATACAGAATATTTTGTCACGAGACTGTACGGAGAAAATAAGCTGAAGATCGACGATGGAAAGGCCGATTTCCAGAAGTACAGCCTGTATGGCAACAACGACATCAACACGCTAGCCCTGAAAAGTTATTCAGCGACGGCCAACCTTTTTGGCGAAAGCAGCCTCCAGCTGCACACGGACGACGAGTTGAAAGTAAGCTCGTTCGGCGAAGGTGAAGTCCTGTACGCAGGGAACGCCGAAGTCAATCACCGCCTTGTATTTGGCAACGCGCGGGTATCGCCGCTCGACTAGGGAAGATCGTCGGTGCCCACTTTCGCGAGGCGGATCATCCCCGGCATGCAGTGTTCGTCGAGAAAGGAAGTATAGACCGTGTCACCCCGGATCAGCCACCGGAATCCAGCCAGATAGTTTGACGGCAGGTCGTGCGACCGCAATACGATGCGGAAGCTGGCAGTGGGTGGGTCGCGCGGGGGTATCACTACACGAAAAGCGACCTCGGGTCGACAGGTCCGGTCTTCGAGAACCCGGATTAAAAGCGTTCGCACTTCCAGGGAATCAGGGATTAGCAGCCTGCGGAACGATGCATCGGTCGAGTCGATCTCGAGCGTCACGACATCATTAACCGTGACGTTCGGAAAGATCAATCCGCGGTATTCAATTCCTGACACCCGGTTCTTATCATCGTAGGACACGACCGGCCGGACCACCTCCATGTATCGCCGTCCCGCATAGCGCTCATCCATCTCCACCAACGAATCGATGGAAGAGAACGCTCGGTCAGGATTGAGGATGAGCGTGTCCCCATTCAGCGCATACCGGCCAGTATCCGCGCGAAAGAAATAGCCTCCGTCAATCTCGTAAATAAAGGTTTTGTCACGAAGAAGGGTAAGCGTCCTGCTCTCATCAACTCCCTGCCAGCGGTACACCGCTTGCCGTTTCGCACTACACCCCGCGAACGCCAGGACGAACGATACCACAACTGCCGCTAAGGGCCAATGACCTGTACGTTTGGTGAGGAAAATGAATCTGCTCATAACAAAAGGGCCTTAGATCGCACGCAGCGCATCGCAATCAGCAAGTTAAAGAAGCAAAACATTCTGAATCCGTGTTTAAACACTATTAGTGTCAGGCTGCGGTTTGCAAAATACGTCCGCGATGAACATATCCGTACAATATGGTGCCCGCTTTTGAACATACTGGAACAAAAAGCGGCACGAAATGGGGGATTTTTCGATCGGCTTGATTTTTGGCCGGTAAGCTGCCTGTAACAAGACGACCTCCGACTTCGTCTAACCGCTGCAAACCAAACCGCATGCTATATAATTACTTCATCGTCGCGCTCCGTTCGATTTTCCGCAACAAGCTCGTCGCGTTGATCAACATTGGTGGACTGGCCTTTGCCATGACTTGCTGCTTGTTGATCTATCTGTACATTTCGGATGAAATGCGGTACGACCGCTATCATGCGAACGCGGACAACATTTACCGTGTAACCCGCAACTTTCTTTCGCACGATGGCAGCGAAAATCTCCATCTCGGTCACCTTGCCCCTCCCTTCGGCCCGCTGCTGAAGAATGACTTTTCAGACATCGTCGAGGTGGCGCGCGTTCTCAACAGCAGCCTCACTTTTACCGTGCAGGAAGGCGGAGAGCGGAAGGTGAGCTTCCAGGAGCCACGCGCTTACATCGCCGAGCCCTCAATCTTCAAAATATTCACAATCCCAGTGTTGTCCGGAAATCCGGAGTCAGCACTTACCGAGCCATTCACGGCCATGCTATCCGACAAGGCCGCGATGCAATACTTCGGCTCTACCGAGGTATCCGGCAAGGAGTTGCATGTGGACGGCGGCCTGATCCTGGCCATCACCGGCGTATACGAATCATTCCCGGCACAATCACACTGGCATCCGGAAATTCTCATTTCGTTCAAGACTCTTGAAAACGAGAACATCTACGGAAAAGAACGGCTGGAAACCAACTGGGGTAACAATTCATTCGCGACATATATTTTGGTGAACGACAGCTTCGACCCGATTCGGACTGAAGCGGCATTTCCTGCTTTCATCGACCGGCATATGGGTCCTTCAGAGGGACCTGGGGCGCCGGCACCTTCGTCGTGGACGAACTTGTTCCTTCAACCCCTCACGGACATTCACCTTCGCTCCCACCTCGACTCCGAGATGGAAGCAAACGGAAATATCAATAATGTGTACATGATGGGCGCCATCGGGCTTTTCATTATCCTGATCGCCTGCTTCAATTTCATAAACCTCTCCACAGCCCGTGCGTCAAAGCGGACGAAGGAAGTGGGTCTGAGGAAAGTGGCAGGTGCCCACAAGCGCCAACTCATTGTACAGTTTCTCAGCGAATCGATCCTCACCGCCCTGATAGCGCTTGTTGTGGCGGTCGCGCTCACCTGGGGGGCGCTGGGCTGGCTTAATGAATTCACCGGTAAGAACCTTCAATTAAACCTAATCACCCATGCCAATTTTATTGTTGCTTCTGTTGCTTTTGCTGTATTTGTTGGAGCAGTAGCCGGCTTCTACCCCGCTTTGGTCCTCTCCGCATTCAAGCCGGCACTGATCGTGAAAGGTCACATGCCGGGTAGCGGACGCAGCGCCGTGCGTCGCATACTCGTGGTATCACAGTTTGCCGTCTCTATTGTCCTCATTGTGGCTACCCTCATAACGATGGACCAGCTTCGGTTTATGAACAACCGTGACCTTGGCTACCGGAAAGACCAAGTGGTTTCACTGCCGTCCGGAGGCGACGGGTTTTCCCAACACTACGACGCCTTCCGAAACGAATTGCTGCGGAGCGCGGCAATAAAAAATGTCGCGCGTTCAAGCCGCATACCAACGGGCCGGTTGCTCGATACCCAGGGAGCCCAGGTTCAGCAGGGTGACTCCCTGGTACCGACAGATATCGTCATCAAAAACATTATGGTCGATCATGAGTTTTTCGATACATATGGCATCAGTCTCGCAAGTGGACGCGACTTTTCAAAAGACGTCATGAGCGACGACACCGCCGCCTTCATTTTGAATGAGGCCGCCGTGCGCATGATCGGATGGGGCAATGATGAAGCCCTGGGCAAAATACTACGCTACGGAGGCCGTGAAGGACGGGTGATCGGCGTTGTAAAAGACTTTCACTTTGAATCGCTCCACGAGAGCATCGTTCCCATGGTGTTCCACATGGGCAGGAATTACGGTGGAACACGCATGTCTGTGGCTATCAACCCCGAAAACATGCAACAAGGCATTCAGCATATCGAAAATGTTTGGAAGGAGTTCGCACCTGAGATACCATTCCGGTACACGTTCCTGAGTGAATCCTATCGTCAGCTTTACGAAAGCGAACAAAAGGAGAGCCAGCTGTTCCTGATGTTTTCAGGGCTTGCCATCTTCATCGCCGCACTTGGACTGTTCGGATTGACAACGTTCAACACGCTTCAACGTTCCCGCGAAATTGGCATCCGCAAGGTTCTCGGCGCATCCGTCACTCATATTGTAAGCCTGCTCACGCGCGAGGTGCTCATCCTGATCCTCGTTGCCAACGTCATAGCGTGGCCCATCGCCTGGTACCTCATGAGCGAATGGTTGGCCAGCTTCGCTTACAGGGTGCCTCTCAGTCCTCTCGCCTTTGCCCTGGCCACTGTGGCCGCGGTGCTCCTTGCGACTGTGACCGTAAGTTCGCAGACAATCCGTGCGGCATTACTCAACCCTGCAACCACATTGCGCAACGAATAACCGGATTCAAGTATGCGTTACGTAATCGCGTTCTTTTTTCCGTGGCTTTCCCTGATGTTGCAGGGAAAGATCTTTTCCGGGATCGTATGCCTGATCCTTCAGATAACAATTATCGGCTGGCTGCCCGCCGCCATCTGGGCGTTCGCGTCGTTGCACAACATGTACGCCGACCGCCGTGCGGAGCGCGTCATCCGCGCGATCAATTCGAGATGATTAGCGTTGCAGCACAATCTTGCCGTATCCACCGCGCAGGTATGTAGCGTGCAAAGGTACTTTTAGCAGTTGGGGCGCGCCGTCGCGCCAGAGTCTGACGCGATACAGGTAAAGGCCGTCGGGGAGCCGTTGCCCTGATTCGCGGGAACCATCCCACACGATTTCATTCGTACCGACAACAATATGACGCGATGAAAGACGTCTTAACTCGCGGCCATCGGTACTGAATACGGTAATGTCCATTTCATCCGGATGGTCTTCACCGGATATCACAAGGGTAAATACCACCGATCCTGCGGAGGGATTGGGAAAAGGTGCGAGCATGAGTACAGATGACTCTCGCTGTACGAGAAACGTTATCGAATAGGGTTCGAATCCGATAGCATTGCCTGACGCATCTTCAATGGAAACACTAAAACGGTACTCCCCATCCGGCAGATTGGCGGGCGTAAAGCGAACAATGAAGTCCGACGTGTCGGTTGCGGGAAACCATGTTACATCCGTTCGGCTAAAGTAGACGGAAGGATCATCATCGCATGAGCCCGCAGAACACGGATACTCCAGGAATATTCGAATGCCGGTGGTATCTTTTTTCAAGAGGTACGGATTTTCATCCCATAGCCGAAGCACAATCTCGGGGTTAGCCGACACAAAGTCGCCGTCTACGAGCGTTCGTCCATCGAAGGTAACCTCCAGCACAGGCCGGAACACGTCGCGTTCAACCCCTAGCCGATCCGGCATAAGCAGCTGATTGTTCTCGTACACTTGCTCCGGAACTACCCGGGGATTGACAAATACTTCCAGGTCGTTCATCCCTGCAAAGCCTGCTGTTTCTAGTTTAACTGTAAAAAGCGTCGTGTCTCCCGGCGCGGAAGGCTTAATGCGAAACGTCGACACCGCCCGCTCCCGGGTAATCTTGTTGGTCATCTTCACTTCGACTACCAGCGAATCGGTAAACACTCCGGAAGAGATGTTGGCAAAACCAAAGGTACCCGACCAGACCTGACCTTCACGCAAAACCTCCACTTGTCCGTCGTCAACATAAAAGGTGATACCCTCGGCTACGGGTGTATAGGTAACAATCCAGGATTGAAGTTGCACCGGCGTCAGGTTCAACTCGTCCTCAGCGTGAAACCGCAACCGGACGTACGGCCATTGCGCCGGATCCAGGAAAGAAAGATCGGTTGTAGCATCGAGTCCGGATACCAGCAGCGACGTATTTCCTTGTAGATCTTCACCGAGCAGGTCGACGGACAGTACATCCTGCGGCTCGGGATTCGTAGTACTTTGAAAAGCCTCATGCCACTCTAGCGCGGGGCCAATCCGCTTTGACGTCATCGTTCCAAAGTCGTAACGACCGGTGATTGTAGCGCTAACCTCAAGCGACTGTTGGTTGAGCGGCAACATGGTGTTGACGTACACCTGCGCCGATCCCGGCGGTGTACCCTTCTTTCCGAAGATCACCACCGGCTGGCCATCCTGTAATGATTCAATCTGGGCCGTGGAAATGCCGAGTTCTCCAAGTTTGGCTTTTATATCGGCTGGCCAGTTGGAAAAGCCTGCATTCCCAATGGAAAAGAGCACGACGGAATCACCCTCCGCCATGTTGTCGACAGCGGCTCCCGGACCGCCCGGCAACCCGGTGTCGGGGTCCGTTCCGTAAAATTCGTTGACGCGCCAGCTGTTGATGACCTGCGGTTGTCTGCCGCATGTACGGAAGTCAATGAACTTGATGGGTACAGGTGCATATGGCACCGTTGTTTTCTTGTCGAAAGCAATTAGGTTAATCGTATTCGTCCGGCACGCCTTCATCTGAGTGTTGATCTGGTATTCGGTGCCGTTCAACTTTACCGACACGTTTAGGTTTGAGACGCCCGCCGCTGATCCGAAGTTGTTGATGTAAATGTCGGTTACCGTTTCCTCGAAACCCATTTCGCGTGCTTGCGGATTCAGCACAAATCCCTCCGATCGGTTTTCGAGAAATTGCGGAAAGTGCACCTGCGCCCAACCTTCCGGTCCGTCGTCGATATACGTAAATGAACTCAACTCCCACTCGCCACTTTCGTCGGGCAATGGATCCAACAACCGGGTCCGCCAGTAATATGTGATCGAATCCTCGCTCAACAGTTCGATGTGCTGTCGGTTGACGACGTCACCCTCAAGCATGTATGACGACTTCCACGGACTGTCAAATGTGTTCGTGGTATCCAATTCGATCTCAAATTTCCTCGCGAGCGTACGCGGATCGGTCGCCTGAAACGAAAGGTCAACTTCCAGGTCATGGACGATCGCAAAGTTGTAAGGAAAAAGGTTGCGCGTCCGGTTTAACGGAAGCAGGTATTCGAACGCAAAGGTGTTGTTGTCTTCGCTGAGTTCAGGAATATCGTTCTCTGGATCAATCTCGATAGTAAAGCGGTTGAGCCCCGCCGCAAAGGCGTCGGGGTTTCGAAGGATCATGGTGAGCGTGTCGCTGTATAGTACCGGTGGGACCAAGGTATCATACGTGATGACACTCTCGTCGGCGAGTGTACGTGTAACGCGTATCCACAACGTGTCACGGGTTGCCGCCCCGAAGTTGGGAATAATGAGTTGAAGGGCGAGCGAATCGGTTTGGGCTGTTACGGGTTCACCGTCGAACGTGTCCAGAAATACACGCTCTTCGGTAATGGCAAAATCCGGGAGCCGCGTGCCGAACAGCGAGACGGCCGGGTCGCCAAGGAGGAGCATCTGTTGTATTTGTGCCAGGTGAGCGAGATTCCCCGGCACACCGTCCATATATCGTATGGCAACTTCCTGCTGAACGTCGCCGACACCGCGGTGAATGAAATTGTCATCGCCAAAGGCAACGTCGTAAAAGATTTGGGAGTAGCGATGCAGCGTCGATTCCAAACCGTACGATGTGTGGGCAATGAAACCTACTGCGCCGCGATCGGGGGCGTGAATCCAGTCTTCGCCAAAGAGTTTATCATTGATGAAAAAAGATCCCGCGTTGCACCCGTTGATGAGGAACATGGGATACTTTCCTTTGTTGTCATAGCCGAGTTTCGGATCTGTGACAAATCCAATGTCGAAGTCAATGACTGAAGAAGCGGAGTGTCCGAAGAAGGTGATGAGGTTCAGCCCCTTATTTACTTCCTGGTTGATGTTGATGAATTCGACGGGATCCGTGGATTTTTTCGCGGCCCATTTTACGGATCCGCCGAGGTAAAATCCCTCTGCGGTTGACTGGTACGTTTTGAGATAGTCGCGGAAGCGTTGGGGTTCGCCCGGGCGAATGCCGCCGCTCAGGTGCAGAAGATTTTTCCGCCACAGTGCATCGTGCGGGAGCGCTTCGGTTTCCTTGACCTTGTTGAGGTAGGCCGCCACCTCTTCCGGTTTCATGGCCGTAATTCGTCCGGTCGGTACGGCGGGCGCGTTAGTGAAGCCCGCCATTTGAAACGTGTAGTAGGCATCGGATCCGGGATAGCCCGCCGTGGGTACCAGACTCTTATAATTTGGAAAGGCGGACGGATTTCGGTAGTAGTTGTACCAGATGTCGATGTCGTCGCCAATGATGAACAGGTATTTCGGAAGATTCGAGGCAGCGAGAAACTGCATGAACTTTCGTATGGCCAGCGACGAGATTTCACCGTAGTTAAACTGATCATATAGTTCGGATACTTCCACCACCAGGGGTCGATACGAACCACCAGCCTCGCTCGCACGGTAGTCGGCATATGCCTGCACGACATCGCTGTAGCCCATCGCCGGCTTCATGAGCGACTTATGTGAAATGATGATATAGTCGTAGTCGGACGGTTCGAACCTTCTGAACGTGACCTTTTCAATAGACGGTGTAAGTGTGGAGGAGGCCAGCAGCAAACGGCGGCCGCTCGTTGTAAAGTCGACGACTGCACCGGCCGGTTCGTTGAGCCGACGGACGCGCGACGGGATGGTAACGTCGAAAAGTCGGGCATCTGGCGGAGCTCCCGGGATGGTTACGAAGGATTTTCCCCCTGCATTGGGCAGCAGGTTCAGAAACTTGCTTCCTGTACCCGCTGTGAATATCTGCGGATAACGCAGAAGAGCATACGTCAGGCTGACACGGTCGTAGGTTGCTGCATCTCCAAGCGTGGCTACGCGGACGAGGAGGGTTCCGTCGCTGCCGATGTCACTCCAGGCGATATCCTCCTCCACTTTGAACATATCGTAGCCATTGAAATCCCATACGCCCAGGCTCCTCAGGGAAGATGCTCCGCCTCCCACAAATACTTCGAAGCGGTGAGGTTGCAGGCCGCGGCCGGCGATGAGGAGTTCTAGCCGTGGCGGCGGGCCGGCGGTATAGCCGTCAGCGATGTTGGCGAGCGAGTATTCGCGGAACTGTCCGTTGGGAATGGACAGGCCCGTAAAGCCTTCGCCTCGGATGAAATCTGTGTCCGTGATCAGGTCGGCCACACTTTCGCCGCCGGTGTAGGTATCGAAGAGGAGGAGCAGTTTTTCGTCGAGGTGATAGGGTTCGGCCGGGAGGCCATCGGTGTTGGGTTCGTCAAAGAGCGCCATGCGTCGCGTGGACGGGGTCATGGACGGGTCGTATGTCAGAAAATAGCTCGTGGTGTCGGAGTACAGGTTATAGTAGGTGTGCGGCTGGTCGGCCGGGCTGGTATACAGTTCCACGTCGGACGTGCCATCGTTGCGGAGTCCGAAAAATTCCAGGTAGTCGCCGGGATCAAAACTCCCGTCCTCCTCGCCTGCAACGAGGATGTCCACCTCCACGCCGCGGTGGTAGAGTCTGATAGCGCGCGGATCTACGGCGCCAACGGGAAATCCTGCGTTTTGGAGGTCAGCGTATGTGAGGCGATAAAGGGCATCCTGGGCGGTCGCGATCTTGTAGTATTCCTGGTCAAACTGGATCCACTGGTTAGCCTGGGCGACCGCCTGGAGACTGAAAAGGCTGAAAATCAGCAAAAAATAGGACCTCCTCATTTGTGGCGCATGCTGACCGTCTATACACACCGTAACCCAAAAGTAAGCAAACCAAAAATTTTTTAACTTTTTTAGTCAAGTACTTGGCCATACATAGTACTTTTCCGTATATAGTATTACTAGAATTTTTAGATTTCTAATGATTTCAACGTATGAATGTCGAAAATACGCAGGTGCAGATGAGGAAGGGAATCCTGGAATACTGCGTACTGCACATCATTTCGCGGGGCGAGGTGTATGCCTCGGACATGCTGGATGAACTGACCGCGGCAAAAATGATTGTGGTGGAAGGGACCCTGTACCCGCTCCTCACGCGCCTGAAAAACGCCGGGCTGCTGGAGTACAAATGGGTGGAGTCAAAGTCCGGTCCGCCCCGCAAGTACTATACCCTGACGGACAAGGGTAGCAAGGTTTTGGAAAAACTGACCAAAACCTGGGACGAGCTCGTCCACTCCACCCAAATGATTACCTCAAAATCGAGGACCGCCTGAAAAATCATGGCTATCAACCGCAACGCAGGCCCAAAAACAGCGACTAATACAATACCGCGATGAAAAAAAACATCAGCATCAATATCAGTGGAATCATCTTTCACATCGAGGAAGACGGATATGACCGGCTGAAAAAATATCTCGATTCCATACATAAATACTTTTCCTCGTTTGAAGACAGCAACGAGATCCTGGCCGACATTGAAAGCCGGATCGCGGAACTGTTCCTTTCCAAACTCAACGAAGGAAAACAGGTGATAACGGCCGACGACGTCAACGCCCTTATCGCCACCATGGGTAGCGTAAGCGATTTCCGCGCGGCCGAGGCCGAAGATGCCGCAGGCGACACAGGCCCCGAACAAGACCAGACAGCCGAAGACCGCGAACAACAATACCGTGAGCCGAAGCGGCTCGTGCGCGACGAAAAGCGAAAGATCCTGGCTGGCGTATGTGCCGGCATAGCCTACTACGTCAACGTCGACCCCGTCTGGATACGATTGCTTTTCGCCCTTAGTACAGCTTTCTACGGCATCACCTTCGTCATCTACGTCATCCTATGGATCGCCATGCCTGGATCCTACGACATCGAGGAAGGTACCGACAACAAGAAGATGTTTCGCGACCCCGAAACTAAAGTGCTGGGTGGCGTATCGGGAGGCGTAGCCGCGTACTTCGGGATCGACATCACCGTAGTGCGCATCCTGTTCATCGTATTCACGTTCGCAGGAGGTATTGGGCTGCTCGCGTACATTGTGCTGTGGGTCATCCTTCCGGAGGCACATACCCTCACCGATAGAATGCAAATGCAGGGGGAGCCGGTTACCCTTTCTAATATTGAATCCAATATTAAGAAAGGGTTGAACCTCCAGGAGGGAGAGAACGAAAGCACCCTCGCGAAGATCCTTCTCTTCCCCTTCCGCCTGATCGCCCTGATCCTAACCGGCATTGCGCGCATTCTCGGACCGCTCGCGGAAGTGGTGCGCGTGGCCATCGGAATAATCGCCGTGCTGGTTGGCGTCGGCTTTATCCTTTCCGTGGTGGTCACCACCGGCGTCCTGCTCGGAATCGTCACGTTCCCGGAATACTGGGAGCTGATGAATGGGCCAATGTTTGACTTTCCGCTGGAGGCCATTCGCGAGATCGTCCCTCTTTGGCTCGGTCTCACGGCATGCCTGGTGGCTATCCTTCCCGGTATCTTGATGTCGCTGCTCGGCATTTCCATAGTGGCCGGAAGAAACGTCATCACACCAGCAGTTGGATGGTCGCTCTTCATACTCTTTTTCGCAGGCCTCGGCCTGCTGGCCTACGGCGGATCACGGATCGCGCTCAAGTTCCGCGAGAGCGGCACCTACCGAAATGAACGCACCTTTACGCTGGACGGCCGTACCGCGGTGCTAAAGCTCACGGACAAGCCAGCCTATTACGACCACCGTGTCGATATAACCCTGCGCGGCTACGATGGTTCGGATTTCCTGCTGGAGGAATCCTACCGCGCCCGCGGAAGCACCCGTGCGCGGGCTGTAGAGAATGCCCGCATGGTCAGCTATACCGTGACCCAGGAGGATTCCATTATCATCTTCGATCCCCAGGTTCGTTTTGCCGACAACGCGGTCTTCCGAAACCAGGAGATCGACGTCACGCTTAATATCCCTTACGACCACCCATTCGTCATGGATGAGGAATTCGCCATGTATATCGAAAACGACGTCCACTACGGCGAGGCGGACAACCACACCTGGGTTACCACGCGCAATGGGCTGGAGAGGCGCGATTGCAATTCGGACAACAGCGCCATGAATAACAACTTCAGCGACTTCAACGCCATCGATCTCAGCGGCGCGTTCGATGCCACCATCCGTCAGGGTGATGAGTATGCGGTCGAACTCACAGGACCCGATGGCGAGCGCTCGAAATACGATGTGTACCAGTCGGGAAAAACGCTCGTCATCGAGTACGAAGGAAGAGGGAAATTCGACTTCAAGCTGAAGGACATCGACGTCGACCGGGTACGTATCTCCATTACCGTTCCCAACCTCCAAAGCGTGGAGGCTGTCGGCTACGGCAGACTCCGGCTGGATGAGCTCACCAGTGACGATCTCTACATCGACTTGAAAGGACCGATCCGCGCCCGCGGCGTGCTCACCGCGAAGAATGTTACAATTAACCTGACCGGGAGTGCGGAAGCTGACTTCAGCGGAACGGCCGAATCGCTCAACGCCGAGATCAACTTCGCCTCACGCCTCGATGCCGACAACCTGGAAGTCACCGACGCCGTCGTAGAAGCCAGCGGCGCCTCCACCGCCGAACTCAACGTCACCGGCAGCCTGAACATCGAAGAGGGAATCGGAAGCAGTGTAGAGTATAGGGGGAATCCGAGAGTAGTGGTAGTGGATAGATAGTGTGAGAGTGAGTGTGAAGAAGTGTACAGTAAATAGTGAAGGGTAGAGACGTGCGACTCGCGCGTCTCATAGGAATCCGTAACCTGTCATCGGTAATCGGTAATCGAATCGGTGGGTCCCCGCGCGCTGGACCCCTTTAGGGGATTGAGGGGCGCGCGGTGGGAAGGCTGGAAAGGGATGGTGATCAGTACCAGGTAGATGGGTATTCGGTGATCAGAACTATTCAACTATTCAACTATTCAACCATTCAATCCTTTCTCACGAGCGCCGTTAGGCGCGACATATTGGTAGCCCGGGGCTCAACCCCGGGATGAAGATGTTGGGTGGGACGCGCGCCACAAGGAATCTGTTTCGCGGTACACCACGTCATGGCGCGCAACCGGGTGAATGTGGAACTGGCACGAAAGGGAAAGTGTGAGTGTGAGTTTGAGTGTGAAGAAGTGTACAGTAAATAGTGAAAGGTAGAGACGTGCGACTCGCGCGTCTCATAGGAATACGTAACCTGTCATCGGTAATCGAATCGGTGGGTCCCCGCGCGCTGGACCCCTTTAGGGGATTGAGGGGCGCGCGGTGGGAAGGCTGGAAAGGGATGGTGATCAGTACCAGGTAGATGGGTATTCGGTGATCAGAACTATTCAACTATTCAACTATTCAACCATTCAATCCTTTCTCACGAGCGCCGTTAGGCGCGACATATTGGTAGCCCGGGGCGCAGCCCCGGGATGAAGATGTTGGGTGGGACGCGCGCCACAAGGAATCTGTTTCGCGGCACACCACGTCATGGCGCGCAACCGGGTGAATGTGGAACTGGGCATGACAGGGTAAGTGCGAGCTCATTTCCAATTTTCCCCTTTTCATACTAAATTTAATTACAATGAATCCGGGCGTGTTCTTTGTTCTCGCGGCCCTTGTCGCCTATCCTTCGCCGGGCATGTGCCAGAAGCAAGGAATCCGGGGTGAAGTGTACTGGCTGAGCGGCAACCAAATGCCCGGTCCGGGTCGTTCCGTGGCTCCCGGACTCGGAATTAAGCGCGAGATTCACATTTACGAAGTCGCTACCCGTGACGAGACCGAATATCAGGACGTCTTCTTCAGCGACATAAAAACGCGCCATGTTGCCACTGTGATGAGCGACACGAACGGCAAGTTTAAGGTAAAACTTCCCCCGGGGAGGTACTCTGTCTTTGTAAAAGAACCTCAGGGACTTTTTGCAAACCTTTTTAGCACCTCAGGCGAAATCAACCCTGTCGTTGTGGAACCCAGGAAATTTACCTGGGTGTCGATAACCGTGGATTACGAAGCCGCGTATTAGCCCTGAATCGAATTTTTTCGCGACCGAAAAAATTCTGCTTCAGGGGCGTGCAACCTCCGCCCCGTTCAGGGCATCTTGGAGGTGAAGGACACTAAATGGGATTGCATATTTACCGCGCAGGAGAGGAACAACTGATCGAAGACTGCCGCAGGCGCAATAGTAGCGCCCAGCGGAAGGTCTATGATCTGTATGCCTCCCGGATGTACGCCCTTTGCCAGCGCTATATGCGCAACTCCGCAGATTCGGAGGACGTGCTGATCAGCGCGTTCATGAAGGTGTTTGACCGGATCGACCAGTATAAGGGGGAAGGTAGTTTCGAAGGCTGGATCCGCCGAATTGTCGTCAATGAAGCGCTCACGGCCCTCCGCCGGAACCGGAACATGGCACTCGAAACCGACATCGAGGCAGCCGACTGGGATTCGCAGGCTCTCCAGACCGTCGATCACCTGCAGGCGCAGGACCTGGCCGATATGATCGCAGAACTTCCTCCCGGCTATCGCGTCGTATTCAATATGTACGCCATCGATGGCTATTCGCACAAGGAAATCGCCGAACAACTGGGCATTACGGAAAACACGAGCAAATCCCAGCTTAGTCGCGCCAGGGCGTACCTGCGCAAACTGCTTGAAAGCTATGAAGTCCCTAACATAAAAAACGGTGGACAATGAAAAATATACCTGACGATCTGTTCCGCAGGAAACTGGAACACATGCAAACCCCACCGCCGGCACAAGCGTGGGAAAAGATAGAGAAGGGGATGCGCCGGAAACGCATAACGCCATGGCTGGCAATCGCCGCCTCCCTCCTGCTGGCCGTCACGGCATCAGCGCTGATCCTGACCCGGCAGACGAGTCCTGAGCCGCCTGCAATAGCCAACCGGCAACTCCCGGAAACGAAAACAACGCCGGATACTCCGGTAGGAGAAGAGGTCATTCCTCCAGTGGAAGACACCACGGACACGCGCATCGCCACTGAACCGGTACCGCCTGTAGAGGAAGTCGAGGAAGTCACAGAGGCCCCCGACGCGTCGAGGCATATTCCGGAAGAAGCAGTTGCTTCCAACACAACACATCCCGAGCCGGATCCCACATCTGACAAGGAAGATACTGCGGCCGACGATGTCTTGCCCGAGACAACCGATAGCATTCCAACATTAGTGGCGTCCACATCCGAGGACGACCAGACCTCAGTGAAAATTGTCTTCGAGGCAGACGACGTGCAAGCACGATACCTGAAGAAAAAAACAAGGGACGATGCAACGGATGGTGTAGCAAAGGCATCTGGTTTACGAAAGCTGTTGGATAAAGCTGATGAGATCCAAAATCAGAATC
>JAJJPK010000067.1:0-5038 GCA_032907565.1 Cyclobacteriaceae bacterium
ACAGAAACAGAAATGCCTTTATTCCGGCCGCAGGGACGCTGGTGGCCATGATTATGATGGGATTTGCGCATGGAGGCTCTCTGCTCGATCCGCAGATTACGCCTTTGGAACCGGTTCTAAAATCCTATTGGCTTATGGTGCACGTGGGCATCATCACGTCCAGTTACGGATTTTTCGGATTGTCGGCAGTACTGAGTGTGATCTGTTTAGTCTTGTTTAGCATGAAGAGAAAAGGCAAAACAGGTCATTCCATTAAGGAACTCACCATAGTCAACGAAATGGCGTTAACCGTTGGAATCTTTGCCCTCGCCATAGGTACTTTTCTGGGAGGTATGTGGGCCAACGAAAGCTGGGGAAGATACTGGAGCTGGGATCCGAAGGAGACGTGGGCTTTTATATCGATCATATTTTATGCCGTGGTCCTCCACTTGCGATTGGTTCCGAGACTTAGCGGAAAACTGACTTTCAATATTGTCAGCCTGTGGGCGATATGGTCCATTATTTTTACTTATTTCGGAGTGAACTACTATCTCGCCGGACTACATTCCTATGCCGCCGGGGATCCTATCCCGATTCCCAACTGGATTTATATAACTGCAGCAGGAATGCTTACTTTATCGTTGGCGGCATATTTTAGAAACAGGGGAAGTAATCAGATCCCATCTCTTCCCAAAACCCCGTATATTACTTCTCATTTTCCGATCCACGAATGACACAACGCTCTTATGGAATCAGTCCGAATCCGTCAGCCGTACAATTGACGGTGAGGTCGGCGTTCGTTATCTAAGCGCACCCAAAATTTCATTCAACGTCTTGTCGTCATACTCGATGTTCACCCACTTTGCGGCAACTTTTCTTTTCTTGTATACAAATACTGTGTTCTTCGCTTCCGGGTTGATGTCATACTTTCCCGCCGTACGTTCATCCACCGGTGATGCTACCCAAGTCACTGCAACGTTTTTCAAGCCCTGCTTATCCGCCCATTCCTTCAATTTGCCCTTTAGGATCTCCTCGGCTGTTGGATTTGGGTTGTCCTTATAAAAAGGATTCATGTAAATCAGGAATACGCGCAGCTTGCCCCCGCCTTTTTCCTGCATTTCCTTTTCGAGCGAGTGGGCAAATCTTTGCATCTGGTCCACATTAGCATGATTAAACCAGAGCATGATTCCCTGACCGTACTTACACATAGGACAGACTCTCTGACCCTCGTCCGCACCGGACAAATGCAAAGGGTCAAAGGCCGGACATGCGGAACCAATCGCGAGCCCCGACGAAAGTCTCGGCAAACCCGCATACGGATAATCGGGTATATTCAATCCCAAAAAGATATGCCGCGTTGCGTGTTGCACGCCGTTCTCCGCATCCACCAATGTCACGACGCCATTTCCTCCGCGCGGCTTTTCGTTCAGGGCCTTTGGCAACAGTGGATCGTCGGCAAACAAGTAGTCATCCAGGTAATATTCGTTCTTGTCGGGTTCCTTTACCGTGACGTGGATGTGTTCCGGTGCATTGCGGCCAGGATAAGCCGCGGGGCGCAAGGTTTTGAACTGATAGTATCCGTTCCTATCCGTCTTTACCCAGCCGCGAATGTACCCGTGACGTTTCGCCCAGCCTTGTTCATTTCCTTTAGTGGGATATACCCCATCCTGGTTCGTGTGATACACATAAAGCACGACGTCACTTGCAGGCGTCATACCATCGCGTTGGTAAACGATCCCGCTCACTTCAATCCGCGGTCCTTCATCGCTAAAATCCGGAAGCGTTATTGAATGGGGCAACTGATCAAACGGCACCGGGCTTTCAAAAATGGCCTCACAGCCTTCACACGTACCGCCCACCGATTTCCGGGTCGCCTGGGCGCATGATGCGGACGAGATGCCTAGAAGCAATAAGAATATGAATGATGCTTTCATCGCGATATGGATTATACCGCTAAGTACGGCAACTCTTTTTGCTCGATGTTACATGTTTGACGTAACGTTCGGGTTTCTTGATGAAATGCAGATCTTTGCCCGCCACGCCTGCAGAGAAAGTCTCCAGCTCAACTAACCTTGCCGTCGCCGCTCACTTTCTTCGATCATTGCGTTCAGATCTGCCGCAGGGCGGATCTCCCAACTGCCTCTGTCGCGCAAGACGCGGAGAGAAGGGTGATTTGATAGAAGGCGAATGGCATGATTCAGGTCAGTGGCTTCAAGTATCATGATACCGCCAATCTGCTCCTTGGTTTCTGCAAACGGCCCGTCGGTGACGGAGACCTTGCCATTGCGCCACTTCAAGAGTGTCGCATTTTGAGAATGCTGTAACGCTTCACCACCGATGAAGTGCCCGTTCCTTTTCAGTTCGTCATCATAGGCAAAGCATTCGTCCATCATGGCCTTTTGCTCTGCTTCGGTTGCTGATGCCCATTCCTTTTCATTGATGTATCCAAGACAAATGTATTTCATAGTGATCCTTTGTGTTTATCCGATTAATTTTGCGATTTCAATCCGTTGAGCAAGTCTACTATTCGAACTTGAGAGAAGTGTTTAAAGTCCATTTTTTTTATACTTATCCATCATTTCTTCCCCAGTTTCAATACAACACCGCCCTTCGAAAGCGGTTGCGTTGAAATCATTGTTAGATTCCTTGACGACACTCCCGCCTTGAACAGAGGGTTTCCCTTGCCCAGGATAACTGGGGCTATCCCGATCCGGTATTCGTCGAACAGATCGTCGTTGATAAATGTCGTGGATAGATTCGCACTTCCAAATACATACATATCCTTGCCACCCTCAGCTTTGAGCCTGGAAATCTCAGCCGAAGCGTTGTCGTGGATCAAGGTTGCATTACTCCAGTCAACGGACTTCAAGGTTCTCGAGAAGACGAGCTTCGGAATGCTGTTCATCAATCGCGCGATTTCGTTGTTCTCCCCCTCCGCTTTCTTCCAATAAGCTGCCATCCCTTCGTACGTGACCCTTCCCAAGACGAGGTAGTCGGCAGATTGCAGCTGTTCCAGACTGAGTTTCTCAAGTTCGGGCCCCCAAACAGCATCATGAAAGGATAGATCCCATTGTTTTTCACCCTCAAAATAACCGTCCAGGGTGATGATGTTCCACATTATTAGCTTTCTCATGTCAGTTGGTTTTGATTGTCTGTCACCCAGTAGTCGAACAACGGGAGACGAAATCGACAATGCCGCGAAAAAAAATTTTGGGGTTCTTCGACTTCAGCAATTGGCACCCAATTCCCTGAGTTTTCGCTCGATAAATCGTCGTTCCGGCTCCTGTTGCGCCAGGGTGAGGGCACGTTCCCACGATGCCCGCGCCTCCTCCATTCGACCGGCCCGGCGGCACAATTCCGCCCGTGCCGAGTGGGCCAGGTGGTAATCGTTCAGCATTCCGCGCTCCAGGAGGGCGTCGATATGATGTAGTCCGACCTCAGGACCCTCGTGCATCGCTAGCGCAACTGCACGGTTTAATTCAATAATAGGAGAAGGATTAATGCGCAGTAACAAGGTGTATAGGCTGGCAATTTTTGCCCAATCGGTAGCCTCAAAATATTCCGCGCGAGCGTGCACCGCAGCGATTGCCGCCTGGAGGGTATACGTCCCCGGTTGCCCGTAGGACAACGCCTCCTCCACAAGCGCCAAGCCCTCAGCAATCATGTCCCGGTCCCAGAGCGAGCGGTCCTGTTCTTCCAAAAGAATCAGATCACCGTCGGCTGTGGTTCTGGCGGACCGGCGCGATTCGTGCAGCAGCATGAGGGCTAATAGCCCGGTAACTTCCGGGATCCGCAACAAATCGCGGAGGAGGCGGCCAAGTCGAATTGCCTCACTGGACAAGTCGACCCGGACTAACGATTTGCCCGACGACGCATAATACCCCTCGTTGAAGACCAGGTAGATGACCTGGAGTACCGCGTCGAGGCGGTCTGGCAACTCATGCTGTTGCGGAACCTCAAAAGGTATTTTCGTCTCCCTAATTTTTGCCTTGCCTCGGACGATTCGCTGCGCGATGGTGGATGGACTAACAAGAAATGCCCGGGCAATCTCCTCGGTCGTCAGGCCGCAAACCTCGCGCAGCGTCAGTGCTGTACGCGTTTCGAACGGCAGCGCGGGATGGCAGCATGTGAAGATCAGGCGTAGTACGTCGTCTTCAATCTCTTTATCAAGCTGCATTGAAGGATCGATCGTATCGGCTTCGAGTTGTCGCAGTTGCTGAACTTGCAACGGATCAAATCTCGACTGTCGCCGCATTCGATCGATGGCCTTGAACCTCCCGGTGGACACGAGCCATGCCCTGGGATTGGACGGAGTGTCCGTTTCGGTCCATTGCTCAAGGGCGGTTTTAAACGCGTCGTGAAGTGCATCTTCGGCAAGGTCGAAGTCGCCCAGAAGCCGAATGAGCGTTGCAAAAATTGCCCGTGCCTCCTTTCGATAGATTTCGTCGAGCAGGCGTCGAATATGTTCCGGGCGATTCGGCATGGCGGTTTGTCAGACTCTGATATCCTGGGATGCCCAAAATATGACCCAGTCAATCATTCTCCAACTCCCGCGTAAATATCAACCTTTTGAATTCTGTAGTAGTGTGCCTTTCCGCGGTTTATCGTAGCCTCAAAGACTATCTGGTTGTCCTCCATTACTTCAGTTACTCTCGGCGTGTTTTCGCTAATTGACATATAACCGGCAAGGCGTGTGTCGCCGAGGAATTGGGATGAGCCGGTATATCGCGTAAATACAGTTTTATTGTTGTCAAATTTCCAAACGAGCGCAACGGTCATATACTCTTCATCTATCCTGTACTCTGCAATCCTCGAGTAGCTGTCATGTGGTACCTGTGGATTGTCGTAAAACCCCCTGTAGTCGCCGTTGTCGTACATCAGAAGGTTTCCATTGGGGAGACGATGAATAGAATGCTGGCCATAACTCCAAAAATCCATTCCCTCTACGTCGATCGCATTGCCATTGGAATCAACCGGTTTTAGCAAGCAGGGTACAAATGAGGGCTTCCATACGTCGGGTATTCAGTCACCCTGATACTGATTGTCTCAAAGGTGAACA
>JAJJPK010000068.1:0-21651 GCA_032907565.1 Cyclobacteriaceae bacterium
GAAAGAGGGCTTTAGGGGCAGTAGATGGTCCCACTCCCGGATAATTAGATGCAGATGCAGACGCAGATGCAGGTGGGTACCCCGAAGGGATTGATTCTGACGTTACCCCTGCGACTGGGAATCAAGTCAATCTTAGAGATTTCGTACCCTTTTCAGGGTATTAAGAAATTCCCTCCCAGCGGATGATTTCAGATACTTTTCGCGTTTCCGGGCGGCATCCCGGGTGGGAAAACTCTCCGTAAGTAGAAATTTGAATGGCCTGTATTGCCTTGTGCTCTTGCAAAAACCACTGTTGTGTTGCTTAATTCTCCGATCTAAGTCGTCGGTGATACCAACGTAAATGAAGTCGTGGGAACAGCTAATAATTACATAAACGAAGTACACAACGGTTCCGGTCAAAACCAGAAAAAGTGCCGAAGGTGGGACTCGAACCCACATGTCTTGCGACACACGCCCCTGAAACGTGCGTGTCTACCAATTTCACCACTTCGGCAGTATGTTGTGTCAGAACTGGACTTAAGCCGTCCAGGCGACCAACCTATTTTTCGTCTTTCCTAACTCAGAGCCACTCTATCCTTTTCGTTTCCCCCGCCCAGTGCGAAGGTGGGACTCGAACCTGCCCGACTGCGCAACGTCAATCTAATTATTTGGACTTACGTAAGTCGCGCAGGCGGGCCTGCCCGACTGCGCAACCTAGACCTAAGGGCCAAGTGCACATTAGTCGCGCAGGCTATCCTGCCCGACTGCACAACATCACCCTATTCATTCACGTCCACATTAGTCGCGCAGGCGGGCCCACATGTCTTGCGACACACGCCCCTGAAACGTGCGTGTCTACCAATTTCACCACTTCGGCAAATTTTCTGTGCCCAGGACTGGACTCGAACCAGCACACCGGTAAAGGCACTACCCCCTCAAAGTAGCGTGTCTACCAATTTCACCACCTGGGCTTAAACCCCTGCGCGCCTCATACAGGCGACCCTCAGGGGCGTCAAAAGTAAGAAGCTTTGCAGATTTTAACAACGAGGAACGGCCGTTCGCGGTTCATATTTCCCCCGTGCCCAATGCCGTCGCTGCTGCCGGACCCGCCCGGAACCTGTACGCGGCACCTTACCTGGCAACGATTTGACATTCAGAACTTTCTAAGGGGCGTTCCGGTTATGTCAAAGAGTCCAAATAAGCGAGCCGAGGATGGGATTTGAACCCACGACCTGCTGATTACGAATCAGCTGCTCTACCGCTGAGCTACCTCGGCTTTTGGATGCCCGCCTGATTTTCCCCTAGGGGGCCCCTCAAATCGCGGGGAAATTTAAGTACAAAAACATAAATTGGCCCTTAGGAGCCGCTCTATGCTTTCAAAAAAATGCAAGTATGCCATTCATGCGCTGGTTTATCTGGCCGAACGATACGACCAGGGACCCGTGCATATCCAGGCGATCGCCGAAGACCAGAGAATCCCCAAGAAGTTTCTGGAGGCCATCCTGCTCGAACTGAAGAATGCCAAGATACTGGGCAGTAAAAAAGGGAAAGGAGGCGGGTACTACATGTACCGAAAACCCGAAGACGTCAACCTCATCGAGATCATCCGCCTTATGGACGGCGCCATAGCCATGCTGCCCTGCGTGTCACTCAATTACTACGAACCGTGCGAGGAATGTGTAAACGAACACCTGTGTGGTATCCGGGACGCATTCATCGGTGTGCGGGACGAAACACTCAGGGTTCTTTCCGAACATACCCTGGCCCAGATCGTCAAGATAAAAGCAGAAAAGCAGCGTCTGCTCTAAAAATTGTCGCTTTTTTGAAACAATTTTCTTTAAATCAATGTACCTCAATAGTATATTGAGGACTCCCTCCTTCCACCCGGGGAGTTAGTCTCTGAAGGACGCCATTTATTTTCTTCAACAACCAAAACAAAATCACGATGTCACTACGATTAGGCGATGTTGCCCCCGATTTTACGGCGGAGACCACCGAGGGCACGATCCGGTTTCACGAATGGCTTGGCGATAGCTGGGGTGTTCTCTTTTCCCATCCCGCAGACTTTACACCTGTCTGCACAACAGAATTAGGAGTCGTTGCCAAGCTGCGGTCCGAATTCGATAAACGCAATGTAAAGGTAATGGCGCTTAGCGTCGATCCGCTTGATTCACACCAACGGTGGATAGGCGACATTAATGAAACGCAACAAACCGCTGTCAACTTCCCGTTGATCGCGGATCCGAATTTTGAGATCGCCGGCCTTTACGGTATGGTTCACCCGAACGCAAACGATAAGCTTACGGTACGGTCCGTATTCGTCATCGGCCCGGATAAGAAGATCAAGCTGACGATCACCTACCCGGCATCTACCGGCCGGAACTTTGACGAGATTCTTCGCGTGATCGACAGCTTGCAACTCACGGCAAACTACAGTGTTGCCACACCTGCTAACTGGAAGCACGGCGAAGACGTGGTCATTGCCCCTGCTATTCCAGATGAGGAGATCCCGAAGCGGTTCCCGAAAGGACACAAGAAGTTAAAACCGTACTTGCGACTCACGCCTCAGCCCAATCTCTGAGGTGCGGGAGAGATAGCTTTGAGAAGCAACCCCATTCGGGTTGCTTCTTTTTTTTACGAAGCCAGGTATTCTACGATGCCGTCGCGAATGGCAGTGAATGTCTGTGTGAGGTACTCCTCGTTTTCCTCGAGAAGCGTGACGCGAAAGCCCTGAAGTTCCGAGCAGAACGACGAGATGGGCACTACGCACACGCCCTTCGCGCCCAGGAGGTAGTACACAAAGCGTTTGTCCAGGGGGATCGGCTGACTGACCCACTCCTCAACCAGCGCGCGAATGGCAGGGTTGTCGATGTTCATGCGCTGATGCGGGCGAAGCGCGCCGTCGCGGAAGATAATTGTGTTGTAAAAGGCGCCGAATGTTTCGTTGAACGTAAGCTGCGGCACCGAACGCAAAAGGTCTGCAATAATCCGACTCCGCCTTCCAATGCGTTCATTGGTACGGTCACGGTATTCGCGGAACCTCGGGTCGCCGAGAATGCGTGGAATAGCCATCTGAGGCATCTTTGTCGAACAAACCTCGATCATCTTGGCGTTATCGAGCGCGGCGCAGAATCGACGGAAGTCGTCGTCGCGGTCGCGGTTATAATATTCCATCCAACCACAACGGGCTCCGGGCCAAGGGAGCTCTTTTGAAATTCCTTTCATGGAAATCCCAGGGATGTCTTCGATAATTTCCGCGAGCGAGTAAGCTCTCGCACCGTTGTAGGTAATGTTGATATAGATTTCATCCGCCACCAAAAACAACTTGAACTCCCGGGCGATCTCAACAATCCGCTTAAGCGTCTCCAGCGGATAAACCATGCCGGTAGGGTTGTCGGGGTTAATGATCAGGATGCCCACGATGTTCGGATTGTACTTGACCTTCAGGTAGAGATCATCCAGGTCAGGATACCAATGGTTGTTGGGATCCAAACGGTAGGTGAGTGGCTCATGCCCGGCGTGTGCCGCCTCCGCGCTGGAATGGGTTGAGTACGCCGGAGAAGGGCCGATCACGCGCGATGTTGGCGTGATGTATTGGTATACCTTTGAGATGGCGTCGCCCAGCCCGTTGAAAAAGCAGATATCGTCGGGCGTGATTTGTACGCCGCCCAGTGCGTTGGTTTGTTGCGCGAGGAATTCGCGCGTTGCCAGGATACCCTTTGAAGGGCAATAGCTGTATACCTCGTTCGTCCGAGCCAGATCCGCAACGATGCCTTTGATCCAGTCGGGGATGACATGATTCTTTTGTATCGGGTCGCCTATGTTTTCCCAGGAGATGGTGAGTCCAAGTTTCCTGAGTTGTTCGGCTTTCTTTACGATTTCACGGATTTCGTAACTCAGCTCTTTAGCGCCTTCGCTAAGTAATGGTTGTCGCATATGGTGTTAAAACTTGAGAATAAGAAGTGAAAAAAAAAATGGTGGGAGGGGAGATCGCTGGGGCTCCACGGGTTATTCCTTACTCGCTCGCTCAATCGCGGCAAATATGTCGTCTCTTACTTTTCGCACTTTTTCTAATTCGGCTTCCAGGTAATCGCGATAGCCGGTGGCATCGAGCGTATCATTTTCGGGACGGAACTCACGCATCCAGACCATCATAGCACGGCTGGCGGAGTCAAGCTGCGCAATCTTGCTCTCCAACTCCCGCTTTTCCTCTGCCACCAACTCGGGCGCACTTGCGATCTCGTCGGAGAGCTTGCGTTTCAGAGCATAGATCTCATCCATTTTTTCCATCCCCTGATCATGCAGGCGCATCACCTCATCGTACAACTCACCTTCCACGTGCCCCGAAGTGGGCGCGCCGCTGTGGTCGTGACGGTTATTTGAGTCGGACGGCTTTCCGCAGCCTGCCGCCAGCACATTGGCGGCTATCGCGACCGTGATCAGGATGTAACGCATACCATGCGGGCTCTGCGGTAAAGGTACTCGGCTTTGTCGCCAAGTTCAAGTGCGTGCAGCCCCGATCGCGATAAAATTGCCCGTGCAATACGCACTCTGATCGGCGGGATCAACCCGGTCCCCGGGCACCTAACAAGCATTAGTTCCAAGATTTTTTAGGGATTGTTCATGCAGGTTCTTGGATTACAGCAGCTTTTCGTCTTATCTTTATCGCGCAAATGAAGCAACTAATGATCAACAACGCTTCCTTTTACTTTTACTACTATTTCTTTGGGTGCCGCAAGGGACTTCAAGAGTAGTACGTTGTTGACCAGACAATAAGAACTCAAGGAAAGTCCCGTAAAAGCGGGACTTTTTCTTTATATGGACTTTGGTATGAAAACGATTAACCATCACCGAAAACGCAGCACCCCGCGGGCCGGGATGCTGTACCTATAGCACTATGGCAAGAACCAGGAAAACAAAAGTCGCCATCCAGGGCATAGCCACCAGCTTCCACGAAGTTGCTGCCCTCGCTTACTTCGGGGAGCCAATTGAAACGGTGGAATGCCTCACCTTTCACCAGGTTTGTGAGAGCCTTAAGAATGATGTGGCAGACTTCGCGGTGATGGCCATAGAGAATTCCATAGCGGGCAGCATCCTGCCGAACTACTTTTTACTCCAGGAGTACCACTTTGCCATTGTGGGTGAATTGTACATTCCCATCCACATGCACCTGCTGGCACTGCCGGGCGTAAAGATCCAGGACATCAAGGTGGTCGAGTCGCACCCCATGGCACTCCGCCAGTGCGCTGAGTACCTTCAAACCCTAAACGGGGTACAGCTCCGGGAAAGCGATGACACTGCGTTGTCGGCACGCATCATTAAGGAGAAGAAATTAAAGACCACAGCGGCCATCGCCAACGAATTCGCAGCTCGAAAGTTTGGTCTCGCCATCCTCGAAAAGCGAATCGAGACGCATAAAAAGAATTTTACCCGATTCCTGGTGCTCCAGCGGGGAAGGAACGGAAGGTCGGATGGTAACAAGGCATCGCTCAGCTTTGAAGTTGCGCACACGGTTGGAAGCCTCGCCGACGCGCTGATGACCTTCAAGAACCACAACATCAACCTGACCAAAATCCAGTCGATCCCCATCGTAGGAAAGCCTAACGAATATTCCATTCATATCGACGTCGAGTGGAAGCGGAGAAGGGATTACGATCTGGCGTTGAACGAATTGCTTCGCCAGGTCAGGAACCTCACCATACTGGGTGAGTATAAAAAAGCGAAAATCGAGTACAAGTAAATGCCAGCAAATACTGAACTCATGATCAAGACCGCAAACAGAATAGCGAACGTCGAGGAATACTACTTCAGCAGGAAGCTGGCGGAAGTACGGTCGCTGGACAGTCCGACGCTACCGGTAATCAACCTGGGCATTGGCAGTCCCGATCTGGCGCCCTCGTCTGATGCCATCGAAGCGCTGGTGACATCGGCCCGGAATCCGGCACACCACGGCTACCAAAGCTACAAGGGTATCCCTGCGTTCCGGAAAGCCATCGCCGCGTTCTACCAGAACATATACCAGGTCAGCCTCGACCCGGAGTCCATGATTCTTCCGCTTATGGGGTCAAAGGAAGGCATCATGCACATCGCGATGGCGTTCCTGGATGAAGGCGACGAAGTGCTCGTACCCAACCCCGGGTATCCGACTTATTCGTCAGTGGCACGACTCACCGGCGGCACGTTGCGTTACTACAAGCTCGTTGAAGAAACGAACTGGGGTATCGACATCGACGCGCTCCGCCAGACCGACCTGTCACGGGTCAAGATCATGTGGATCAACTTTCCGCATATGCCCACGGGAAGAGTGGCAACACAGGAGGAATTGAAGGCGCTGGTCGACCTGGCGCGGGAAAACGAATTCCTGATCGTCAACGACAATCCGTATAGCCTGATCCTCAACGACCACCCGATGAGCATTCTTTCTATCGAGGGCGCGGATGAAGTTGCCCTGGAATTGAATTCTCTCAGCAAGTCGCACAACATGGCGGGCTGGCGCCTCGGGTGGGTAGCGGGAAGAAAAGAATATATAGACGCAGTACTGCGCGTGAAAAGCAATATGGATTCGGGAATGTTTCTCGGCCTTCAGCACGCTGCAGTTCAGGCGTTGCAGAATGGCCCGGAATGGTTTGCCCGGTTGAACGAGACATATGCACGACGGAGAAAAGTAGCGGCAAGGATTCTCGAAGTGTTGGGTTGCGGGTGGTCGGATAATCAGTCGGGTTTATTCCTCTGGGCGAAAGTAGACGACAGCGTTGCCGATGTGGAACGGTGGATTGACGAAATCCTCTACGCTACGAAAGTGTTTATCACGCCCGGTTTCATTTTTGGTGATGCGGGGACACGCTATGTTCGGCTGTCGCTGTGCAGCACGGAAGAAGTATTGAATGAAGCGCTGGGAAGGATTGAGAGGTTTCTCGCGAAACCTGCCTCTGCCGGCATAAAATCGGAAGTCCAATGAACGTCGCGGTAATAGGTTTAGGATTGATCGGCGGGTCCATGGCGCGCGACCTGCGTGCCGCGGGTGTTGCCTCGCACGTAGTCGGCGTCGATCTGAATCCCGTGCACAGGGAGCGTGCATTGGCTCTCGGCCTGGTCGACGCAGTGGCGGGACTGGAAGAAGCCGCCGCTTCGGCCGACGTGTTGCTCGTCTGCATTCCGGTGAACGCCATTGAGTCGCAGCTTCCCCACATCATGGACCTCGCGGAGAAGGCGGTGGTCATCGACACGGGATCGACCAAGTCGCAGATTTGTCGTGCGGTCCGTGAGCATCCGGCACGCGAAAGATTCGTGGCAGCTCACCCCATCGCCGGGACGGAAAATTCTGGACCTGACGCCGCCATCGCAGGCTTGTTCGCCGGCAAGGTGAACATTATATGCGAGCGGGAGCGTTCGGGTGGCAAGGCTATGGAAGTAGCGCGTCTGGTGTTCGATACGCTGAAGATGAAGACCACGTTCATGGATCCGGACGAACACGATAAGCATGTCGCTTACGTCTCGCATCTGTCGCACGTGAGTTCGTTCCTGCTCGGCCAAACCGTGTTGGATATAGAAAAAGACGAGAAGAACATCTTTACGCTGGCGGGAAGCGGGTTCGCATCAACGGTACGACTTGCCAAGAGCTCTCCGGACATGTGGGCACCGATCTTCGAACAGAACGCTGGTTTCCTCACCCGCGCGCTGGAAGAATACATTGGCCATCTGAAACGGTTTCATCAATGCCTCGTCAATCGGGAAACCACGCAGATGCACGACATTCTTTCCCGCGCGAACGAGATTAGGCGTGTGCTAAGCGGCATCGAACTCAATCAAACGAAAACCAATTCGCAACCGGCGAACATAGAAGCAGAACATAAACCATAGAAAACGAACGACATGAAAAAGGTACTGGAATCGGAACCCGTCACGAGCTGGCTTTCAGGCATGGCCCGTCCTGTTATTATCAGCGGCCCTTGTAGTGCTGAGACGGAAAACCAGATGATCATGACAGCTAAACAGCTGGCCGCGACCGGCAAGGTAAATATTTTGCGCGCGGGCATATGGAAGCCCCGCACCCGGCCGGGTCAGTTTGAAGGCGCCGGCAAGGAAGGGTTGGCGTGGCTGATCCAGGCCAAGCGGGAAACCGGACTTCCCGTCACTACCGAGGTGGCGACACCCGAGCACGTCGAGTTGTGCCTTGAGGCAGGCGTGGACATCCTTTGGATCGGTGCCCGCACGACGGTAAACCCGTTCTCGGTTCAGGCCATTGCCGATGCACTAAAGGGTGTAGATGTGCCGGTGCTGGTCAAGAACCCGGTCAATCCCGATCTCGAATTGTGGATCGGTGCCCTCGAAAGACTGAGCAAGGCCGGCGTAAAGAAGCTGGGAGCTATCCATCGCGGGTTTTCTTCTTCTGAAAAAGGTCCGTTCCGGAATGCGCCCATGTGGAACATCGCCATCGACCTAAAAACGCGTATTCCAGATCTGGATATCATTTGCGACCCCAGCCACATCTCCGGGGCACGTGACCTGATTCCGCTGATCGCTCAAAAGGCTCTTGACATGGACATGGCCGGCCTTATGATCGAAAGCCACATCCATCCGGATGCCGCGTGGAGTGACGCCAAGCAACAGGTAACACCCGCGACGTTGGGAAGCATTATCGAAAACCTCGTGGTGCGTACACCATCGTCTCCAAACAAGAACTTCAAGGATACCCTCACCATCCTTCGCGAACAGATCGACCACCTCGACGACGAGATCATGCAAAAGCTGGCATCGCGTATGAAAATCTCCGAACAGATCGGACAATACAAAAAGGAAAACAACGTAACCATTTTGCAAGTCAGCCGCTGGGAGGAAATTGTCGAAACACGTATCGCTCTCGGACGGGCTATGGGCCTGAGCAGAGAGTTTACGAACGAACTGCTCAAGCTGATCCATAACGAGTCTATTCAGGTACAGACCCGCGTGATGAATAAAATGGAGGAACGCGTCTGACTGGGAATTCCCAAAACGGGTCGTGCGCGATACCAGCCGGCATTTTGATACGAAAAGCAACGGAAAAAGTGCTTTTTCCTTACATCCTGGCCGATCCCTTTCGGCGATGATGTAACTTGTCGTTTTTAATCTGTTGCCATGATCACTTTTTGGCGCTACGTTGCGCTCCTCTGCCTGGCTGGTATCGCAAATGTTTACGGTCAGCAAATCCCCCTGATCAAGTCTGCTGATATCATCTCCGAAGCTATCGTATTACACGACAGCGGGCGATATGAAGAGGCGATAGCCCGTTACAAGACGATTCCACCGCGCGACACCGCGTACGCGCAGATGTTGTCGGAACTTGCGCTCAGCTACGATGCCAACAAACAATATGACGAAGCTATCGCTACCTGCCGTGAGGCACTGAAGAAACCCGGCGCATATGAGGCGCACCTGCTGCGGACGCTTGCCGTAGCGCTGGATCACAAAGGGGAATACGACCAGTCGGTGGAAGTGTTTACAGCCGCCATTGAAAAGTTTCCGTTTGATCACTTGCTTCACTACAATCTAGGCGTCACACATTACAACAATAAAAAGTACGACGAAGCCGCTCAGTGCTTTTTCAACACGCTTAAGATTAATCCCTTTCACGGAGGAAGCCACCTCAACCTCGGCAGGCTTGCCGCCTTCCAGGGAGGAAAGGTCAGAGCGATGATGGCATTGGGTGTATACCTTTCGATTGCGCCAAGCGACAACCCGCGACTGGTGTTCCTTGAGAAGTTTCTCAACAATGAGATTGGCGATGAGGGCACTTTCCCGTATAACGGGACAGCGGCGTACGATCGTCTGGATCAGATCATCAAGGCCAAGGTTGTTACCGATAAGAATTTCAAACCGCTGGTGCCCGTCAATGCCATCCTCACCCGGCAGTACCAGCTGTTTCTTGATCAGATCGACCTCATTGGCGATCCAGGGGATATCTGGGCACAACTCTATCTGCCGCTCTACCGGCAGATGCGCGACCAGAAGACACTAGAACCATTCCTGTACCATATCCTGTCGAGCACGTCCATAGCAAGCGTGCCCAAATGGCAAAAGAAACACCAAAAGGATCTGAAGGCATTTTATGAACTTGCAAACGCCAACCTTTTGCAGCACAGACTTCAAAGGACCGTTCCCGCTTCATGGGGTTTCCAAAACCCGGTATCCTGCTGGTATAACGACGACAAGCAACTCGTGGAGTTGGGCAACAAGAATGGCGACCTACGCGTGGGTAAGTGGAGGTTTTACGCTACCAACTATGTCATGATCGCGGAAGGCGAGTTTGATGACAAGGGTGTGAAAAAGGGTATTTGGAAATACTACTATAGGGACGGAACCCTCAAGAGCATTGAAGACGAGAGCACGGGTGAGGTCCACAGCTACAATACGCACGGAGAACTCCGTTATCATTATTTCGTGAAGCATGGACAGCCTCACGGAGAGGTAAGAATTTTCGACCCCTGCGGGCAGCTTCGGGAGAAGCTAATGTTCGAAATGGGGAAACGGTCAGGACCGGGAACATCGTACTATGCGAACGGCAACACAGAAGCGACCTATAGCTTTAAGGATGATGTGTTTGACGGGGAATACGTGTCATACTACCCTAATGGAGCACTCAAGTCGAAATCGGTCTACCGGGCCGATCAACTTCACGGTGCGTACGCAGAATTCTACGCGAATGGCACTCCCCAGGCGACTGGCCATTATGAGAACGATGAGGCGACAGGCTCGTGGGAGTATTTCCATTTGAACGGAAAGCTTGAAAAGAAAGGGACCTTCCAGGGTGGTTTAGCGCAAGGTACCTGGATGTACTACGACCAACATGGAAACCTGACCGAAGAGCGGCCTTTCGATGAGAAGGGTCAGATCCATGGCGAGAACAACCTGTACGCTGACGGCCGGCTTTATGCTACCCAAATCTACCATCACGGTATGATGACGGGAATAGTTTATTTCGATAGTGAGGGAGAAGAGCTGGCGCGGTCCGGCGACCCTTCCGGAACGTTCCCCGTTCAAGGGTATTTCAGGGACGGGCGCCTTCGCTCCGAAGGAAACTACCTGAAAGGCAAACCGCATGGAACCTGGAAATACTATTTCCGTTCCGGGGTCCTTGCAAAAGAGTATACACTTGTCGATGGGAAGATGGAAGGAAAGTATACAGAATACTATCCTTCAGGAAGTGTGAAGCATGAACAGCATTTCCGTGACGGCGAACCCCATGGCTATTCAATAGAATATTACAAGAATGGTCAACTGAAAGAGGCCGGATGGTATCAGGAAGGCGAGCGCGAACAGCAATGGCTTGCGTGGTACCGCAACGGAACGTTGAAATCGGATCGCTATTATCGGGATGGGACGCTGGACGGCGAAGTTGTTCATTACAATCTTGACAGCACTTTGAGTTCGATGCAGGTGTATCGGGAGGGAAGGATTATGTCATTTGTCAATTACGATCCCAAGGGTGAACCATGGCTGACGATGAACGCACCTGACAGCACCAACCAGTTCGTTCAGAAGTTCCGCAACGGAAAAAAGCATTCGACCTGGACGCTGACCTGCGGATACTATAACGACGCGATCGAGAGTTTCTACCCGAACGGGACCTTGCATTATTCGTACAAGGTGTTGAATGGTTACTACCACGGTCCGTATGTCACCAACTACCCTGACGGCAAGCCGGAAGGAAGAGGAATGTACCAATACGGATTGCAGCATGGCAAATGGACGTGGTACCATGAGAACGGTAAGGTGGCGAGCGAAGGAATATATGTTGGAGACGAACGAGACAGCTTGTGGACATGGTACAACGTGGACGGAAGCGTATCGCTGAAAGCACACTACATGAACGGCGAACGGCACGGTGTTGCACAGTATTTCGCTCCGGATGGAACGCTCATCCTGGAAAAAAGATATGAGGAAGGCGACATTACTGCCTACCGGGTGCTGGGTCAAAATGGTGTCATGGGCGACTGGGTGCTGGCTACTCCCGAGATGGCGATGGTTGCCTTCTATCCGAACGGAACAAAGGCCTACGAGGAATACAGAAAAAATGGCCTTTTGGAGGGCCCCTTGCGAGAATATTATCCCGATGGCCGGTTACTCAGCGAGCATAACTACCATCAAGGAGAGGAAACCGGGCCATTTTTGATACATTACTCGAACGGCAGAATCTGGAAGAAGGGTACCTATGAGGCCGGTTCGCTGCAAGGTGTCCTGGAATTTTTTAACCCGGACGGCACGCCTTTCCGCAAGGATACTCTGCACGACGGCGAATTGCATGGTAAATCCGTCTTGTACAAAAATAGCCGGCCCGTAACAACGTTGACATACTGGTCAGGAACCCTTATTGATTAATGAAGAACACACTAAGAGCAGGCCTCGTCATGGCGGGTTTCGTGCTTGCGGTAACCCTGAAGGCACAGGACGCCGACCTCTGGCAGCAAATCAACACGAAGTACCCTGGTGAGCCAGCCGTTTATATCGAACGCTCCGAGACCTTGTCGATTCTTCCCAAGGGTGATTCGCTGGTAGTTTATTCCGACGTATTCGACGACATCCTTTACCTGAAGGAGCCGACTGAGATGATGGCGAGCCGCCGGGTACATGGATCACATTTTACGGAAGTGCAAAATCTCAAGGCCAAAACATTGGTGTGGGAAAAGAGCCGTCATAAAGAATTGACCGTTTCCAACTTCGCCCGGAAGTTCGATACCGACGATGGAATATTCCACGACGATTCATACTACTATTCCGTTTCCTTCCCCGCTGTCGCGCCACGGAATCGGACCCAACTTGAATACCGCAATAATTACCGGGACCCCAAGTTTATTCCCGGATTCATTTTTTCCAGGTACCTGCCTCAGGAAAAGACGGTTTATACTATCAAGACTACTCCGGATGTTGATCTGATGTTCGAGGTGCTGAATGACCCCGAACGGAAGATTCAATTCAGAAAGTATGAGCGGGGCAAACAGGTGACCTACGAGTGGACCGCAAAGGGACTGGAAGCGACTAAATTCGACTCGAACAGTCCGTCCCTCCGATACTACGCGCCGCACCTGGTGGTGACGGTAAAATCATTTAAGACAGCTTCAGGCAGGAAAAAAGTTCTTTCCTCGCTGGATGACTTATACGGCTGGTACTACTCGTTCATCAGCCACCTCAGAAAGGATCCGCCGTCGGCTGATCTTGTCAAGATCGTCGAGGAACTCAAGACCCCAAATGATACACGGGACGACATCGTCAAGAAAATATACTATTGGGTACAGGACAACATCCGGTACATTGCTTTTGAAGAAGGCATGCGTGGACTAATTCCCCATACAGGATCCTATGTCTGCGAAAAACGGTACGGCGACTGCAAGGACATGGCGAGTCTGCTGGTTAGTATGATGGACATTGCCGGCATTACCGGGTATTACACCTGGATAGGCACGCGCGACATACCTTACGCATACACGAAATATCCGACGCCCATAGTGGACAACCACATGATCGCCACGTACATTTCCGAGGACGGAACATACCATTTCCTGGATGCTACCAGCGACCATACCCCTTTCGGAATGCCATCGTCAATGATCCAGGGAAAAGAGGCCCTGATCGCAAAGGGCGAAAAGGATTATGAAGTCAAGGTTGTACCCGTTATTCCGCGGGAGTTGAACGGCCATCGCGATTCCGTTCATCTTGCCATCACCGACAACGAACTGCGCGGCGAAGGGCAAATCCGCCTTCGCGGCTATTCGATGGTTTTCGCAGGGTATCGCCTGGATCGCGTCCGCGAGGAAGACACCCGACGGTACGTTACCCGGCTTGTGGGCAAGGGTAGCAACAAATTTTTCCTGGATGAGTATTCAGTGCGCGACATGGAGAACCGCGATCGTCCCACTTCGATCGATTACACGTTTCGTATCGCCGACTATTTCCAGAAGATCGGGGATGAGATCTATATCAACCTGAATCTGAACAAAGACTACTACAACGATTTTATCAATACTACCATCCGGCACACACCGGTCGAGAATGAATACCGATACGTGAAAGAAGAAATAGCTGTGCTTGACATACCGGAGGGTTATACTATAGACTACATGCCCCCAGATGTGAAGCACGAAGGTACGTTGATGGGCATTACGGTCGACTATGAGACAGTGGACAAGCAAATTGTAATGAAGAAGACCTTCTATGTTGATTACCTTCTGATGAATCCTTCTCAATTCTCCGAGTGGAATGAGGCCATTGCTCGTGCAAGCGAGGCATATAAAGAATCCATAATTCTGAAGAAAAACTAACGACTATGCTAAAAACCCTTTTGCTGTTGCTTGCGCCGGCTACGGTGTTCAGCACGGGCATAAACCCCGCCGTCTACGAATGGGAAGCCGACCGAAGCCGGTATGAGCTTACCAATGAGGAGGCAATGCTTGGCGAATATGTGCTGAAGATGCACAATCAGTATGACTATGTATTTGAAGATAACCAGTTCCTGCTCTACTATACGGTTCACCGAATCGTTCGGGTAAATAACGATGAGGCGATTCAGCGCAATAACCGCATCTATATACCGATGGGTGGTGTGATCGACCTGGTGAGTCTGAAGGCAAGGTCCATCAATGCGTCAGGAAAAGTCGTCAATTTTGATACTTCGAACCTCAAGGAATTGAAAGACGAGGAAACGGGGCGCGGGTACCGCATATTCGCAATTGAGGGTGTGGAGCTTGGCAGTGAGATCGAATATTTCTACGTAGTGAAAAGGAACCCGAGCCTGTACGACCGCGTATTCATGCAGTTCGGGACACCCGTGCGGGGCAGCACTTTCCGGCTTACGGCCCCTAAGCACCTGAAGTTCGACTTTAGTTCTTACAATGGATATGCGCCCATAAAGGAAACCACATCGACGGAGGATCGAAACGTGTATGAAGGGGAAATGACAAACATACCGCTCCTCCGGGAAGAAAACTTCTCTTCCTTTGATGCCAATCGGCAGCGCATTGAATTCAAGCTCGCGTATAACACAGCCAAATCAAATGCCAGACTGTTTACCTGGGAAGAGGCCGCGAAAACTTTCCACGGTGTGCTTTCGGCGAGAGATAAGGACGACGATAAGGCGTTAGACAAATTTGTGAAGTCGCTCAACGATAAGGCCTCCTCCAAGACCGAAGATCGCATACGAAACATCGAAGCGCGGATCAAGACCACGATCCAGGTAAACGCGGAAGCTCGCGACGAGTCTTTGACCGACATTTCCTCGATCATCGCCAGAAAAGTGGCTTCCAAGGAAGGAATGACGCGGTTGTTCTACCTTGTGTTTGACAGGCTGGGCATTGCCTGCCATCCTGTTCTGACGTGCAGTCGCGAAGGTGTCAAGTTCGATGGGTCGTTCGATTCATGGGCTTTCCTCGATGAGTACCTTCTGCACTTTCCGGCTACGGGTGGCTTTATGGCACCCTACGCATTCGAATTCCGATATCCCCTTGTTCCGCCGGATTTGACCGCCCAGGATGGTTTGTTTATCGAGCCTTTCGCGTTCGGTAATGTCAAGTCGGCGTTGGGCGTCGTACGGAGCATTCCCCCAACGGACTATTCTCTGAATACAGATGACCTGGACATCAGTGTGACGTTCGATGAGGGGATGACGACAAATACGATTCGGATGAAGCGTGAATTCGGAGGTTGTAACGCAACCTTCATCGCCCCATGGTACCAGATGATTAACGACTCCGATCGTGCGAAACTCATCGAAGAGCTCGTGAAACAAACCGCGCCCGACCCGACGATATCACAATGGAAGGCGCATACGAGCACACAAGGACCGGCGGACAGCTTCATCATGGACGTCACGTTTACTTCCGGACATTTCATTGGGACTGCAGGTTCCCGCGTCCTCTTCAAAGCCGGTGAGCTGATCGGGCCGCAGATCGAAATGTACCGCGACGACGACCGCATGACGGATGTGGAGAATGACTTCAACCGCGGCTACGACCGAACCATACGGATCAGCATACCCCAGGGATACCAGGTCCGCAATCCTGACGACCTCCGGTTGAACGTCGTGTACTCGGCGGACGGCAAGGAGCCATTCCTTTTTGTCTCCGACTACACCATGGAAGGGAACGACCTTGTGATTACTATCAAGGAATACTACAAGGAAATCTTTGCCCCCCTGGAGCGATACGAAGATTTCCGCAAGGTCATCAATGCTGCCGCGGATTTCAATAAGGTGATTCTCGTTCTTGAGAAAAAATAATTGAAGGAGTCCTGTCGTATGACTGCAAGGATGTAGCTCGTCCTACTGACTACTGCTTATTGCTCACTGACATCGGGTCGTCTTGCGTAACCCTTACCGCAAGCGACGGATACAGCATTTCAATATTCCGTTCCCGTAGCGCATCGAGGATCGAGAAATTGATCGTCTGCTGGATGTCCATGTATACGTTGTAGTCCGGGCTTTCCACGTAGTACACAACCTCGTAATTCATGCCTTCCCTGTCGAAGTTGAGCAAATGGGCGCGGTCAAGTGTAGGACCCGTAGGACCTTCCATTCCCTTGATGATGTCGCGAACAATTTGCGGAATGGCTTTCACGTGTTCCGGCGCCGTGTTGACGCTCACCCGGAAGTTGAAAACAACCCTGCGTCGGAACATCCGCTTGTAGTTGTGAATACGGGAATTGGTCAGGTCGCTGTTTGAAAAGACGATCTGTTCTCCCGAAAGACTCTTTACCCTTGTCGTCTTAATTCCGATGTATTCGACGGTGCCGAGCTTGTCGTCGACGATAATGAAGTCGCCTACTTCAAACGGCTTGTCGAAGAATATGACGAAGTAGTTGAACAGGTCTCCCAGAATGTTCTGTGCAGCGAGTGCAACGGCGATACCGCCGACACCAAGTCCTGCGATGATGGCCGTAACATCGTAGCCCAGGTTGCTGAAGAGAAAGATGAGGCCAAGTCCCCATACGACAACGGACAGTATCAAAATAATGCCCTGCACTTGTTGCACTTTTTCCGCTCCGTGTTCCTGGCGCCGCACGTAATCTTCCAGGAGATAGCGAAGCGTGGACGACACGAGTCGGATCAGGAAGAAGGCTACGACGGAGGCGACGGCCACTTCGAGGACGCGATGCATCCTCGGGGAAAGCTCCAGCGAATACACCGCCCAGTAGAATACGAGGAAGTTTAGTGCCGGAATCCCAAACCGGCTGATGGTGTGCACGAGGAGGTCGTCGTACCGGCTTTTGCTCCGACTGGCCCAACCCCTGAGCTTGCGAACCAGGAGGATTTTGAAGATACGTATGGCCACAAGTCCAACCAGGAAGATGGCCAGCGCAACCAGGTAGTCGCGGACTGTGTTGCCCAGGTACATGCGTTCAAGAAAATCCTCCATGCTCACGGTGTCGTTGTGCGAGGGTCAAAACTAGGGCGGCCTGCCCGGAGATGCCAGCAAATCGGTTGAAAATGCACATTCAGCGGATTTCCTGACACGTTAACCGGCTGAATGGTAGGCGGTTAATTAGCATTTTTTAAAGGAATGTTCTATCTTTGAGTGAACCCTCCGTTCACTATTTTTTTGGTGCATTATGAGAAAGCTCAATTTTTTTGCACTGGTGAGCTTATTTTTTGTCACAGCCACACTCATTTGTCGTGAAGCCGCGGCATTTCACCAGCAATCTTCCCCTTTTCAACCCGGCGTTAACTACGTCGTGATTGGCGCCTTTGCCATTCATCAGAACGCCGTTCGGTTCACTTCACACGCGAAGTCGCTCAAGTATGATGCGCGTTACGAGTTCAATCCGCAACGCGGCTTGTACTATGTCTACGTACTGGATACGCGGGATCGCGAGAAGGCACTGAGCGAGGCGCGTCGGCTTCGTGTGGAAAGTGAATTTATCGATGCCTGGGTGTATGGCGATGCACACAGCGATGGTTCGCCTGCCGTTGACATTAACCCGGTTACGCAAGGGCAACTTGGCGTTGTGCGTGGTGATGACAACACTTCGGAAGCACCAAATGCCGGAGGAAGGGAAGCGGCTGCTTCAACTATGCCGACCGGACAAGAGATGGCGGTCGCATCTGCCCAGGTAGCACCAGGGCAGGCATCACGTGAAGTTGAGGATGCAGCACTAGGAAAGCGTTTTGTCTTTGAACTGTTCAGGGCCAGCGATCAACGACCTGTCGAGGGCGACGTCGAGGTGATCGATACGGACCGCTCCAGGAGAATGGCCACTTATAAAGGAAACGAACCTGTGCGGGTTGCGTCACCTTCGAGCAAGTCGGGCAACATCACACTGATCTCGGAAGTCTTTGGGTATAGGAAAGTTCAGCACGACCTGAACTACAACGATCCGCAGGGTCCGACCGTCCGCGAGGACGCACAAGGCAACATAATCGTGCCTTTTGAACTCATCCGGCTGCAGCGCGGAGATATCGCGGTGATGTACAACGTGTATTTCTTCAAAGATGCCGGCGTAATGCGTCCCGAGTCGCGCTATGAAGTTAACAGCCTGCTTGAAATGTTGCGGGAAAATCCGAACTACAAGATCCGGCTTCATGGGCATACCAACGGTAATGCGCCGGGCAAGATCATATCCATGGGCGATGAGAAGAACTATTTCTCCCTGACCGGAACGAAGGAAGGCTTCGGGTCCGCTAAGAAACTTTCCCAGGAACGGGCCGAGGTCATCCGCGAATACCTCCTGGAGCAAGGCATCGACGCTTCGCGTATGCAAATAAAGGCGTGGGGCGGGAAGAGACCCATCCACGAGAAGACCAGCGCTCGGGCAGAGGAGAACGTGAGGGTGGAGGTTGAGATACTGGAGGATTAATGAGCGAATGAGTGAATGAGTGAATGAGTGAATGGAGGGTATCACTGCCCACCGCTTACTGCCCACTCCCCACTGACCCGGCTACTGCCCTGAGGATATCATGTTGCGTAATAATATGCACCTTCTCCTGCTCGTCGCGGACGAGCACTGCTTTGTTTTCCTTATTAACCAGCGATGACAGCACATCGAGGGTGCTGTCGGGGGCAACGAAGATCATGGGCTTGTCCATAACTTCTCTGACCCGCTTGTGCTGCAACTTTGGATCATCAATAATTTTTTCAAGCAACCCGGTGGAACTGATGCTGCCGATAAAGTGACCATTCTCCGTTACTGGAATCTGGTCGATGCCTTCCCGGTTCAGGATCATAATAGCATCGCTTACGAGGGCATCGCCGCCAACAGTAAACAAGTCGTCAGATTCGCCGCGTGCAGCAATGATGTCGCGCGCGGTGCCAAAGCTTCGCGATTCCAGGAAGCCGTGATCCTTCATCCATTGGTCGTTGTATACCTTGGCGAGATATCTCGTGCCGTGGTCGGGCAGCAGGATTACCATCAGGTCGCCTTCCTTGAGATGTTCCCGCGCATATTCAAGCGCCCCATGTACAGCGGAGCCGCTGGACCATCCGACGAAAAGCCCTTCCTCGCGCGCGAGCTTCCGCGCCATAATAGCCCCGTCCTTGTCGGTTACCTTGATGAACAAGTCGATGATGTCGAAATCGACATTCTTTGGAAGGATGTCTTCGCCAAATCCTTCGGTGAGGTAGGGATAGATTTCGTTTTCATCGAATATCCCCGTCTCCTTGTATTTCTTGAACACCGACCCATACGTGTCGATGCCCACGGCGACAATATCTGGATTTTGTTGTTTTAGGAAGCGGGCTGTGCCGCACATCGATCCCCCGGTTCCTACAGTCGCGACATAATGGGTGATCTTGTGTTCGGTCTGCTCCCAGATTTCCGGCCCGGTCGTTTCATAGTGAGCCTGGGAATTGGACAGGTTGTCGTACTGGTTTGGATAAAACGAATTGGGAATTTCCTTGTTGAGTTTCCGCGCCACCGAGTAGTACGATCTCGGATCGTCCGGGTCGACGTTTGTCGGGCACACGATCACTTCTGCACCGACGGCCCGCAGGATGTTGATCTTTTCCTGCGACTGCTTGTCGGCCATCGTGAATATGCACTTGTAGCCTTTTGAAGCTGCCGCCAGGGCGAGTCCCATCCCGGTGTTCCCGGACGTACCCTCGATAATGGTGCCCCCGGGTTTCAGGATGCCCGCTTTCTCGGCATCCTCAATCATCTTCAGGGCCATCCGGTCCTTCGTGGAATTGCCAGGATTGAAATATTCTACCTTGACGGCGATCGTGCCTTTGACGCCCCGGTTTACCTTGTTCAGCCGTACGATCGGGGTATTTCCGATCGTCTCGATAATAGTATTGTAGATCATATCAAGCCATTCCGCGGGAACAAGTTACTACTTCCGCGCTTAATCGTTAACGCTTTAGATGCGGTGTGCGTTCCGCGCCAATTCAGCCAGCTGCGCCTGCGAGAAGGTAGAGTACGGCCATGCGCACGGCGACGCCGTTTTCCACCTGATCCAGGATAATAGAATGCTGGGAGTCAGCAACGTCGCTGCTCAACTCCACTCCTCTGTTGATGGGACCCGGGTGCATGATCACAATCTGCCTTTGCAGGCCGTCGAGGAGTCGCTTATTGATACCGTAGTAGAGGGAGTATTCGCGCAAGCTAGGGAAATACCTGATTTGTTGCCGCTCGAGTTGAATGCGGAGCACGTTGGCAACGTCGCACCATTGCAGGGCCTTCCGTACATCCAGTTCAACCTTTACGTCGAGTCCGGCAATGTACTTGGGAAGGAGGGTAGGTGGACCGCACACCATTACTTCCGCGCCCAGCTTCTTCAGGGCAAAAATGTTGGAAAGCGCCACACGTGAGTGCAGGATGTCGCCGATGATGGCCACTTTCTTGCCACCAACACTGCCAAGCTTTTCGCGAATTGAAAACGCGTCAAGCAGCGCCTGCGTGGGATGCTCATGGGTACCGTCCCCCGCATTAATAATGTTAGCGGAGATGTGGCGCGACAAGAAATGAGGCGCGCCCGGACTGGCATGCCGCATGACCACCATGTCGACTTTCATCGCCAGAATGTTGTTGACCGTGTCAAGGAGGGTTTCGCCCTTCTTTACAGAGGATGTCGATGCCGAGAAATTGACTACGTCTGCGGATAGTCTTTTTTCTGCGAGTTCGAATGAAAGGCGCGTCCGGGTAGAGTTTTCGAAGAAGATGTTGGCGATGGTGATGTCTCTCAGCGAGGGTACTTTCTTTATCGGACGGTTGATGACTTCTTTGAAATTCTCGGCGGTTTCGAAAATAAGATTGATGTCCTTCTCTGTGATGTCCTTTATGCCAAGGAGGTGCTTCTGACTTAGTTGGGACATAATTTCAATCCTTATTGATCAACCAGATCCTATTGTGTTCGTGGCCCTGCGCTTCGAGTTCCACGAGCACGCGCTCCGAGGGAAGTGTGTTAACCGCCTTCCCGATATAGTCGGCCGCGACGGGCAGGTCGCGGCTGTATTTTCTATCTATCAATACCAGAAGTTCCACCTTCGCGGGTCGGCCAAATGTGATCATGGCGTCAAGCGCGGCCCGCACCGTACGGCCGGTGTAAAGCACGTCATCTACCAGCACGACCTTTTTCCCTTCGATCATAAAAGGAATCCGCGTTTCGCTCGGTTTCGCCGGCGTATCCCGCCGACGGAAATCATCGCGATGAAAGGTGACGTCCAGATAGCCCAGAAGGATGCTCTTTTTGGTGTCTTTTTCCAGTTTTTGGTGGAT
>JAJJPK010000069.1:0-21367 GCA_032907565.1 Cyclobacteriaceae bacterium
ACAGCATAAACAGGAACAAATATAGCCAAAGCGCATCCAAAAAGTGCCAGTACGTTACGCACATTTCCATCCTCGTAAGGTTTTTGGAATGTATTTGATAGCGGAACGCCGACACCATCACAACCAACAGCACAATCACCCCACTTACGATGTGGAGGCCGTGCAGGCCCGAGATCACGTACACAAACGATCCGGAGACTGCGCTTGCGCGGTCACCCACAAAGTACACGTTGGCGGCCACCATCTGTCCCCATGCGAGCCATTGTCCTACGAGGAATGCTATACCCAGGGCTGTGGTAATAGCCACGGCCAGTTTCAGCGTATTCAAGTCGTCGCGTTTGGCCGATATGTAAGCCCAGTGTAGCGTTATGCTGCTCAGCAGAATGACACCGGTATTCACCCAAAACAGCGACGGCAATTCGAACACCATCCAGTTCCCCTCGGCCTGCCGGACGATGTAGGCACTCGTCAATGCCGCAAATATCATTACCACGCTGGCCATAAACAGCCAGAGTGCAAATTTCTTCGGATGCATCGAAAGCGGCTTCTTCGCTTCTTCCACAATCTTCATATCGATCTCCATAAGAATCCTCCTTCTACACTTTATCCAATAAATACGCGATCTGCACTATCGGCAGATACAGGAATGAACCAAACATGATTCGCAGGGCCGACTTCTGATTGGCATCTCCCATGAGGGCAAAGGTCTGCGCGAAAAACAGGACCCCACACACTGTTGCGACAACCGCGGAGTAAATGCCCGTCATGCCGAAAGTGGCCGGAAGCAATCCCAGCGGAATCAGAAACATCGTGTAGATCATAATCTGTATCGCTGTGTTCAGATCCTTCCTCCCTCCTGACGGAAGCAGCTTGAACCCGGCCTTCTTGTAGTCGTCGTCTGCAACCCAGGCTATCGCCCAGAAATGAGGAAACTGCCAGATGAATTGTATTCCGAAGATGATCCAAGCCTCATATGATATGGCACCCGTCGCGGCGGTCCAGCCCAGCAGCGGAGGCAAGGCACCGGGAATCGCTCCGACGAACACGGCCACAGGTCCTACCCGTTTCAACGGTGTGTACACGAAGCTGTACAGGACCATCGATAAAAGAGACAAACAGACCGTAAGCAGATTGGTATACACCATCAGCAGCGCGATACCCGCGGTCAGGCAAAGCCCTGCAAAGATCCAGGCCTCCTGTACGGTGACCCGGTGTGTGGGCAGCGGCCTACGCATGGTACGCCGCATGACCTTGTCGAGGTCGCGTTCAAAGATTTGGGTCAGCGTTATCGAGGCGCCGGATACAAGGAATCCACCCACAGCTCGCCGGGCGACACGCTCACCGACACGCCGTTGAGGATGTTCACCTCCGGCGAGGCAAGCACAAATCCGAAGGCACACGAAAAGGCGACGAGCAGGGAAAGGCGCATTTTCAGCAGCTCGGAAAAAGCGCGTAGCCTGGCAGTTACCGTCAGTGTGTTACTCAGTTGACCCGCTATCATGCTCATCGTTTCAGCGTTCCTTCTTTAGTAAACTTGTTCGTTTCCATCAGCAACATAACCAGCGTCCCGAAGGTGACAGAAGCCAGCACCAGGTGCAAAGGCTGCAATGCCGCCGGCACATTCCAGTATGCCATTGCTGCACCGCTCAGGATCGATGCCAGAACCAGCAGCCCGAGCATCGCGGCAAACGACCGATTGGCCTGTGTAAGCCAAAGTCGCACGACCAGCGCACCCATCAGGATCATCACCACCCACGAAAAGGAGCGGTGAATGACAAAGTCGGCGCCGATGTTGGCGATCCACTCGCTTCGATCCAACCGCACCGCCAGCTGGTCAACAACTTCCCTCACCTTGGTTCCCATCAGCACCTGGATGATCAGCACGCCGAGGCAGGCAAGTACCAGTCCTTTAGCCAAAGGTGCCGACAAGATCTTGCTTGTCTCACGGCTCCTGCTCACCAGGTAGACCAGCAACCAGATGATCAGCAGCGCCAGGAACATGTGCACCGTGATGGTCCACGGCGTCAGGTTGGACGAAACCACTACGGAGCCGATCCATCCCTGAAAGCCCACCAGCAGCAGGTTGACCACCGCGACAATTGTTATGCGCGGCTCGGTTTTCCTGAACCGCCAGGAAGCAACTGCCACTGCGAAAACCAGTATGCCGATCGTCGCACCGGTCAGCCGGTTGAAGTATTCAATCCACGTCTTCGTGGCATTGAATTCCGTCTCCTCCCGAACGGTCTCATCGGTGATGAGCTGTTGCGCTGTTTCCTCGAAGCCCAGGGCCGAGAGGTACCGCGCAAACCTCACGTTCTTTTCGTGTCGGTATTCGGAATAGTGAGCCTTATAATCCTCGGGAAGTTGAGAAACATCGGTGGGTGGGATCCATCGGCCGAAACATTTCGGCCAGTCGGGACACCCCATCCCGGAACCGGTAGTCCTCACAATTCCTCCTACCGCAATCAATACATATACGGCGATCAGCGTTGTCAGCGACAATCTGTAAAATGATCGCCTGGTTTTACTCATACCATCTGCTATGTTCCCATAGCGTTTCAGTGTGCCGGGCGTGTACCCTCCTGCACATGTCCGGACGCCTGGTCCGTCTCCAGTTTGATCAACTCGTTTTCATGCGGCAGGTTCGACTCCGGTGTTTCCGAATAGGGTATGTGCTGCGGAATATAATCTTCCTTCGCGCCCGGCTTACTGTAGTCGTACGGCCAGCGATACACTGCTGGTATTTCTCCCGGCCAGTTTCCGTGTTGCGGGAATCTCGGCGTTGTCCATTCGAGGGTGTTAGATTTCCACGGGTTTGCCGGCGCCAATTTTCCGCGGAACATGCTGTAGAAGAAGTTAAACAGGAAGATACCCTGGGCCGCCAACGTAACGATGGCCGCGATGCTCACCAGTTCATTCAGGTCGGCAAACCCGCTAAACGACTGGAACACGGTGAAGGAGTAATACCTTCTGGGGAATCCAGCGATGCCGATGTAGTGCATGGGGAAGAAAACCAGATAAACACCGACAAACGTGATCCAGAAGTGGATATATCCGAGTCTTCGATCCATCATACGCCCGAACATTTTCGGGAACCAGTGATAGATACCCGCCAGCATGCCGAAGAACGACGCGCTTCCCATCACCAGGTGAAAGTGCGCCACTACAAAATAGGTGTCATGCAACTGGATATCTATGGCGGAGTTGCCGAGGAAGATCCCGGTAATACCGCCCGTGAGGAAGAACGACACCATCCCTATTGAAAACAGCATCCCCGGCGTAAACCGGATGTTGCCCTGCCAGAGCGTGGTGACGTAGTTGAATATCTTAACCGCCGACGGCACGGCGATAATCAGTGTCAGCAGCATGAAGATCGATCCCAGGAACGGGTTCATTCCCGTTACGAACATGTGGTGTGCCCAAACCACAAAAGAGAGTATGGCGATAAACAGCATGGAGCCCACCATTGCCTTGTAGCCGAAGATGGGTTTCCGTGAATTTGTCGCGATGATCTCGGACGTGATCCCCAAAGCAGGGAGCAACACGATGTATACTTCCGGGTGGCCGAGGAACCAGAACAGGTGTTGGAAGAGTACCGGGCTCCCTCCTACGTTGGGCAACGCCTCGCCACCGATGTAGATGTCCGAAAGGAAAAAGCTCGTGCCGAAGCTGCGGTCAAATATGAGAAGCAGCGCCGCCGCGAACAGCACTGGGAACGAGAGCAGTCCTACGATCGCGGTAAAGAAGAATCCCCAGATCGTGAGCGGAAGCCGCGAGAACGACATGCCCCGTGTACGCAGGTTGATAATCGTCGTGATGTAGTTGATCCCACCGAGCAACGTACTGATAATGAACAGCGCCATGGAAATAAGCCACAGCGTCATGCCCATCCCCGACCCTTGAATGGCCTGGGGCAGCGCGCTCAACGGTGGATAGACCGTCCATCCTCCAGCAGCAGGTCCTGTGCTGACGAAGAACGAGGAGAACATGATCGCGCTGGACACGAAAAAGAACCAGTACGAGAGCATGTTGATGAAGCCCGAGGCCATGTCGCGCGCTCCTATCTGCAATGGAATAAGGAAATTGCTGAAGGTCCCGCTCAATCCGGCCGTCAACACAAAGAAGACCATGATCGTGCCGTGCATGGTAACGAGCGCGAGGTAGAACTCCGGATCGATTTTTCCGTCCGGGGTAATCCAATCGCCCAGGAACGGCCGGAGCCAACTCACGTCCATGTCGGGAAAACCGAGCTGCAGGCGAAAGATTACAGAAAGAATTCCGCCTAGCAGCGCCCATGCCATACCCGTGATGAGGTACTGCTTAGCAATTACCTTATGGTCTTCACTGAAGACGTATTTCGTCCAGAAATTGCCGCCGTGGTGCTCGTCATGCCCATGTTCGTCGTGAGAATGAACGTCCTGCGCTGCGTGAATATCCGTAGTTGCCATGTCTTGAAGTTCTTAATGTGAGCCCATTGTTGTCGTTGCCGCCGCGGGCAGTTCCATAACCGTTTCCGGCGGAATTCCGGCTTTGATAATCGCGGTTTCCCGCAATTCTACCGGCACCTGCTTCAGGTAATCCGGATTCTGTTTCAACCACGACTGCTGTGCAGCCTTCCATTTTTCGTAGTCTTCGACTTCCTCAACCACAACCGGGAACCGCATGGAGAAGTGACCTCTTCCGCATATTTCAGCACATGCGAGCTCAAAGTTGAAATCAGGGTCGCGCAATTTCTTTCTCATCTCCTCCGTAGTGATCGTAGGAGTGAACTTGAACTGCGTGGGCATTCCCGGTACAGCGTCCATTTTCACACGGAAGTGCGGCAGATACACGCTGTGTAACACATCTTTGGCGCGTATCATCAGAAGCACTTCCTTGCCCTTCGGGAGGTGCAGTTCCAGCGCCTTGAAGTCGTCAAAGGAATTCTTGTCTGTGAGGTCCAGGCCAAACTCGTTCACCGCGTCAATTTTGCGGAAATCGTACTTGCCCAGCTTACCGTCGCTTACACCGGGATAGCGTGCGGTCCAGGCAAACTGCTGTCCAATGATCTCGATCACTTCCGCTTGTTCGCTGGCCGGCGAGGTAATCTGGTTCCATGCCCGAAGACCCGTGAATATGAGGATTGCGAGTACGACGGCGGGAATAATGGTCCACGCCAACTCGAGGTAGTGGTTGTCAGGGTAGAACTTCGCCTTACGGTCCTTCCGGTATTGGTACTTGTACGTGAAGACGAACATGACGATGCTGATGATGACAAACGCCACCACCGTCACCGCAATAGTGATCCAGAAAAGTGTGTCTGTCCATGCGCCGTGTTCGGACGCAACGGGTGGATTATAGCTATCGAAGTGAGTGAACGAATACCAGAAAAACAGGCCGAGGCTGCCCACCATGAACACGATCATCAGAATCGCATTTATCCGGTTTCCTTCCGTAACCTCCTCCTCTACGTCTTTCTCCTTGCTGGCGTCCCGGGCCAGGGTTACAAGGCTGCTCAGCCTGAATATCAGGAAAAGAATTCCCAGCAGAAGTACGACACCCAGACCAATAATCAGATTTATCATGTCTATTCCCGGTTTTTAAATGTGGTGATGCAGACTTTCTTCCAGCATGGGGTGGTTCCTTCCGATCAATGGTATCCTGGCAAGCGCATTGTACATTACCAGGAAAAAGGCAGCCAGGAAAATTAACGTGGCGCCGATTTCCAGGAATCCCACACCTCCGTGTTCCTGCACGACCGCCGGCGTTACCATGTTATAAAAATCGAACCAGTGGCCGATCAAAACAATGGGACACACCAGCTTCAGCGTTGAGAGGTGACGTTTTGAGTCCCTCGTCATGAACAACAGGAGCGGTAGAACAAAGTTCAGAATCAGGTTTGCATAAAATATCCAGGCGTACGGGCTGGTCTTCATACGCTCAATGAAGTACACAGTCTCCTCTGGAATATTGGCGTAGTAGATCAGCAGGAACTGTCCAAACCAGATGTACGTCCAGAAGATGGAAAAGGCAAACACAAACTTGCCCAGGTCATGTAAGTGGTTGGCATTCACAATTTTCAGGTAGCCGGAGGTCTTGAGATTCGCCACGATCAGCGTGATAAACGCAAGCCCCGTCACCCACCAGCTTGAAAAGACATACCAGCCAAACATGGTGCTGAACCAGTGCGTGTCGATGCTCATGATCCAGTCCCAGGCAGCCACCGAAGAGCTCACGGCAAAGAATACCAGGAACCAGGCTGACAGCGAGCGGTTGCGGAACCAGTACGACGTCGACGGGTCCAGATCTTCTGCCAGCATATTCTTCCGGATCTGCACAAAGAACCAGTACCAGAGACCGAAGAACAGTACCATGCGCAAGAGGTAAAAGAGCGGGAAGCTTCCTGAGGCCAGCGGCCAGAAGAAGTACGGGCCTTTCCCGTTGATGATTGCATCGAACCCAGCGCTGTCTTCCACGTAAAGGTCGGAATGCGTCCAGTGGAACACATCGTGGCGGATCAGGAACCAAAGCACGAGGGTCAGAATACCTGCAATAGGAAGCCACTGCGCCATGGCCAGCGGAACGCGAAGTATACCTGCCGACCATCCCGCTGACGAAGCATACTGCACTGCAACGAAGAACAACCCGATAATCGCCAGGCCCACAAAGTACATATTGTTGGTCCACAGCGCTGCCCAGGTCCGCTTTAGCCAAATGCTGCTCCCATGGTGCTCGCCATCCTCAGCGTGCGGGGCAGCGGCATGATCTTGCAGAGAAGCCACCATCTCATGCGAAACAGTGGTCGCCGCATGGCTACCTGCTTCGTCATGGCTTCCTCCAAACATAGCGAGTGCCAGTCCTATGATAAAAAGGACGACCCCTGCCCCGAGGAGATAGTACACCTTCTTTTTGACTTCCGGCGTAAATTGGTATTGTTCGTCTGCTACGGTTATGTGCGCCATGTTCCTAATTATTTCTTTGCGTGCCTTTGGCCGCGCTTATTTCAATGTCTTGACAAACTTCGCAATCTTCCAGCGGTCTTCCGGACTGACCTGAGAGCCGTGTGCCCACATGAGACCTTTTCCGTGTGTGATCACGTGAAAGATGTGACCTTCCGTAATTCCCTTAAGGGCATCGCTGGTCAGGTTGGCTACACCGGCATACTTTTCAGCCACAGGGCCATCGCCCTTGCCCTGAGGGCCGTGACAGTGGTTGCAATACACCATGTAAAGCGCTTTCCCCTGCGCAATGACCGCGGCGGTCGAATCCAACGGATTCGGCACGCGGTCGGCCTGTGCCAGGCTATCCTTGGGAATCCGGTAAGGAGTCCAGCCTTGCGGGTTTCGCTTTACGGTATTAGGGGGTGGTACCCTCATGTTCATAGCATGGGGGTTCAGCTTGTTGGAATTGTAGAACTCGGCGTGGCCGTCGGAGTACTCTATGGAAGTAAGCCACCGCCCAGCATCCTCATCGGTTATCTGGGTAAGCGGGTCATAGGGCACCGAGTGATACATGTTCGGTGCATACTCAAGACCGGGATTGTCGCCACCAGCCTTACAGCCAGCCAACGCGATGGCCAATATTGCTCCGACTGTCAAACTTCTGATCACGCGCATAATCCTGTTATTCAAAATTCTTTTCGTTGACCTCCTCAGCTCCTGCTTCGCGAAGCAGCCGGGCCAGATCGTCTTTGCTTTTTCCCCGGTTCATTGCCAGGTCGATGGCCATCACATGCTTGTCGTCCGTGCTGCGCACATCAAACTGCCGGGGCTTTTTATAGGGTTTCATATCGCTGACGATGAGAAACGTGGCCACCATTCCGAGTGCAGAGAGCAGAACCGTCAGTTCGAACGTCACCGGGATAAAGGGCGGAAGGGACGCGAAGTTCTTTCCGCCGATGATCATGGGCCAGTCGTAACCCAGCATCCATATCTGCATGACGAGGGCCAGCGCCGTTCCGGCTAGCCCGAATAGAAACGCTGCGATAGGCAGACGCGTCCTCCGGTATCCCAGCGCCTCATCGAGGCCGTGCACCGGGAAGGGCGTGAAGACCTCGTGAATGCGGACGCCACTTCCACGCACCTTCTTCACTGCGTCCATCAGTACGTCTTCGTCGTTGAAGACTCCAAGAATAAAGTGTTTGTCTGCGTTCATGGTCATTTGTCAGTCGTTACAGGAACCCCTTTTTCAGCGGTTTCCGCATGCGTCACCCGTTCGGAGTGTGCCTTGAGTATACTCTTCACTTCGAACATGTTGATCACCGGGAAGAACTTGGCGAACAACAGGAAGGCAGTGAAGAAGAATCCGACGGTGAGAAGAAATTCACCCACATCGTACAACGTAGGATGGAACATAGTCCAGCTCGACGGCAGGTAATCGCGGTGCAGCGAGATCACGATGATCACGAACCGCTCAAACCACATTCCGATGTTCACGACGATGGAAAGGATAAACGTAGCCGCGATACTGGTCCGGATCTTCTTGATCCAGAAGAGTTGCGGCGATACTACGTTACAAGTCATCATCGACCAGTATGCCCAGGCGTAAGGACCCTGAATCCGGTTATAGAAGGCATATCCTTCATATTCGACGCCGGAATACCATGCGATAAACAACTCCGTGATATAGGCAATCCCTACGATCGAACCCGTGATGATGATAATGATGTTCATCAGTTCGATGTGCCATATAGTGATGTAGTCTTCAAGCTTAAACACTTTCCGTGTCACCAGCAGCAGGGTGAGCACCATGGCAAACCCGCTGAAGATAGCACCGGAAACGAAGTACGGTGGGAAGATCGTCGTGTGCCAGCCCGGAACCACGGAAGTAGCAAAGTCGAACGACACGATCGTGTGAACGGAAAGCACCAGCGGCGTTGAAAGACCCGCGAGAATCAGCGCGACGGACTCATACCGCATCCAGGTACGGGCTCCGCCTTCCCATCCGAAGCTAAGGGCATTGTATATCGCAGCACGGGTCTTGGCACCTTGCCGGATTGCCCGGTCGCGGATCGTCGCGAAGTCGGGAATAAGACCCATGTACCAGAAAACGAGCGATACGGTGAAATACGTCGAGATCGCGAACACGTCCCACAACAGCGGAGAATTGAAGTTTACCCAAAGGGAACCAAACGCGTTCGGGAGCGGCAACGCCCAATAAAAGCCTACCCAAAGCCGGCCCATGTGCAATGCAGGGAACGAGGCGGCACAGATCACGGCAAAGATGGTCATGGCTTCCGCAGCGCGGTTGATCGACATTCTCCATTTCTGGCGGAACAGCAAAAGGATCGCGGAGATCAGCGTTCCTGCGTGACCGATACCGACCCACCAGACGAAGTTGGTAATGTCCCACGCCCAACCTACAGTTTTATTGAGACCCCAGACTCCTATCCCATGCCACAACAGCATGATCATACAGTATACACCGAACGCAAGCAGGGCCAGGGATACTGCCATCGCCGCATACCACAGCTTTGCGGGTTTATTCTCCACATGTCTGCTGATGTCTTGCGAAACGTCTGTTATGGACTTACCCCCCGTTACCAGCGGATCGCGTACTGAAGAAGGCTCATGCATATCTTGCGCTATTCTTTAATTCCTTTTTTGAAATTCCATTCCTACGTTGACGTCAGGCCGGGTTAACATCCTTATTCCTGATCTTGGTGAGATACCAAATGTTCGGCTTCACACCAATCTCCTCAAGTACGTTGTACGCCCGGGGATTGTCGGCGATCTTGTCTATGCGATGAGGCCGCTCAGGATCTGCGGGGCGTATCTTCAGCAGCTTCGAAATCTGCGATTCCGGATCATTGATATCGCCAAAGACAATTGCGCCCGTCGAACAAGCGACCTGGCAGGCCGTCTTGATCTCGCCATCCTTAACGGGTCTCCTTTGTTTCTTCGCGTTGAGCTTGCCCAACTGAATACGTTGTACACAGAAGGTGCACTTCTCCATAACACCGCGGGAACGAACTGTGACGTCCGGGTTCAGTACCATCTTACCCAGCATCGTGTTCATGGCGGGATTCACATCCTCGAACTGACGGTTATCGTGATACTTGAACCAGTTGAAGCGACGTACCTTGTACGGGCAGTTGTTCGCACAATACCGCGTACCTATGCAACGATTGTACGTCATCTGGTTCAGGCCCTCCGTACTGTGTGTGGTAGCTGCTACCGGGCATACCGTTTCGCAAGGAGCGTTGTTGCAATGCTGACAAAGCATCGGCTGGAAAACCACTTCCGGATTCTCTGCAGCGTTTTCGAGTTCACGCCAGTCATCGACCGGAGCATCGCTGCTGTAGTAGCGGTCGATGCGCAGCCAGTGCATCTCGCGACGGTTGATGACTTCCTCGCGACCCACAAGGGAAATGTTGTTCTCCACGTTACACGCCACCACGCAAGCACCGCAACCGATGCAAGTGTTCAAGTCGATGGCCATAGCCCAGTGATGGCCGCGATACTCGTGCCCCTTCCACATGGACAGCTCGCCCGGATCCACTTTTTTGTTCGGCGCCTTCCACGTAGCTACCTGCGGGTTGAAATCGTCTCTTACGAATTCCGGATCATTTCTGAAGGTCTCCAAAGGATACTCGCGGATAACCGACTTACGGGCCATGTACGTGTCATGCGTTTGCGTCTGCGCAAGCTGGAACCGTTCATCTGTAAGCTCCAGTTTCACGTTGACCACGTTATAATTGAGCGATCCGTTTACGAGAGAAAGGAGCGGGTAGACATTAATCCCGCGGTTGTCCGCCACCCTGCCGGCTCTGGTTCGGCCGTATCCGAGGGGTATGCCGATCGTACCGGGAGCCTGACCCGGCTGCACCAGCACGGGCAGCTTCAGCGTTTTGCCGTTGGCGTTGATTGAAGCGTAGATGGTTTTGCTTTCCGGCGTCTCGAGACCGTTGGCATCCTTGGGAGATACCGTAACATAATGATCCCAAACCACCTTGGTAATCGGATCGGGCAGTTCCTGCAACAGCGGGTTGTTGGCCTGTGATCCGTTGCCGACGGTGCCGTTCTCATAGATCACAAGCTCCATCGGGGTCTCTGTATAATTCTGTCCGATAGCACGAGCCGCAGTGGCTACGTCACCGGAAAACGTAACAGCAGAAGGTTCGACGGGCAATTCGTAGACGCCATCATACAGGCATTTGTCCCAGAATGCCTGGAATCCTCCAGCCTGTCCATTGTAAAACCACTCCCGCCAGTTCTGTTTGATGTATTCGAAATAATTGGGCGATTCCACACCGGCCCACGTGAGGAAACTTTCCTGCGCAGCCCGGGAGCGGAAGATCGGTGTGATGGCAGGTTGCCCCACGCTGAAATGATTTCGCTTCGGTTCTGCGTCGTTCCACGCCTCCAGGAAGTGGTGATCGGGCGCCTTGTAGGTAGTGCCCACCGCTGTTTCGTCTTCTTTATAAGATGTCGAAACAGACAGCGCGACACCTTTCAGGCCAGCCTGAAGCTGCTCACCCATCGGGTGGTCGTATACCGGGTTGCAGTTGTAGAAGATTACGCCTGCAATGCGTCCCGAATGAAGTTCGTCGACGAACTTTACCATGGCCACATCGTCGCCCTGACGATAGTTGACCGGCATGTGTGTCAGGATGGTCGACCCGTAGCTGCCCAGCATGTTGTTGATGCCATTTACTACGGTCTGAATAGCCTTATCGTTGGAACCGGCCACAACCAATGCATTGCCGCGCGCCGCCCAGAGATCGTCGGCCGCCTTTTGAAGGTGGGGCACTTCAATACCTCCCGACAACGTAGGCTGTCCCGCTTTGGCCGCAATCAGATTGTAAAGCTGAACTACAACAGCACCTTCCTGCGAAGGCTTGATCATGGCACGGTAATCCGCGTTGGCACCTGTGAGAGAAAGAATACTTTCGAACTGATAGTGCCGCGACATCGTCTTTTTGTCCTCCCCTACTGCACGGGTTTGGGCATATTGACGGGAGAATTCGATCGGTGAGAGCCAGGTCGACAGAAAATCGGCTGCGATGCTGACGATCACGTTCGCCTTGCTGAAATCGTACGAAGGAATTATTGCGGCACCGATGGATTCTTCATTGGCTTTCAGCATTCCATAAAACGAATGCTGGTCGTATACTACATGCTGCGTCGTTGGGTACGCTGCACGGAATTGTTCTATAACGCGCCGAGTGCTTGGGCTAAGTATGGAGTGACTTACAATGCGTATTTGTCCGCCTGTAGCAGCGATCTCACGGAGTTTCGCGATCACCTCACGATCGAGATCGGCCCAGGAGATGCGATCACTTCCTTTCTTCGGTCCCCTCAATCGGGCGTTGTCGTACAATGACAGCACCGAAGCTTCCACCTGGGCGCTGGTTCCGCCGCCGGTTACGCCGGAGAGTGTATTACCTTCGATCTTGATCGGCCTGCCTTCACGGGTCTTCACGACGATGCTGCAATAATCGCCGCCGTTGATGTATGTAGATGCGTAATAGTTGGCAATCCCGGGATCGACGTCCTCTGGCTTTATGGCATACGGGATTGCATGACGAACGGGAGCCTCACACGCGGCGAGCGTAACAGCACTCAGGCCGAAGCCCATCATCCGAAGAAAATCCCTTCTGGAATGGCCCGGATCCTCCTCCGGCGCGGGCGCGAATTCGTTCTGCGCATGCTTCACAAAGGATGCATCGTTCCGCAGTTGTTCAAGACCCTTCCAGTAAACCTTTTTTGTCTCTTTCATATGATGACTAAATATCCGCCCCGTGCCAGGCGATCAAACTCATTAATAATGGCATTTGCTGCAGTCCAATCCACCGTTGTCCATCACCTTCATGGCGCCCTCCGATGTCTTGCTGTGCAGTTCCACCAGACGGTCATAGTAGGCATTGCCCCGGGTGTTGAGTTCGGTGGTGCGATGGCAGTCGATACACCAACCCATGGTGAGGAGGGAATGCTGACGAACCACATCCATGGTTTCAATCGGGCCATGACAGGTCTGGCATTCCACACCGCCAACATTCACGTGTTGTGCATGGTTAAAGTAAGCCAGGTCAGGGAGGTTGTGTACGCGGACCCACTCGATGGGGGTGTTCGTCTCGTAGGCCCTAACGATCTTGGCGATCTCGGTTTCGCCGGTAAGTGTGCCCTGCTTGATCTGGTTGTGGCAGTTCATGCAGATGTTGGCAGAGGGAATATTGGCGTTCTTGCTTGTCATAACGCCGGTGTGGCAGTAGTTACAATCGATCTGATATTGCCCGGCGTGTATCTTGTGTGAGAATGCGATGGGTTGAGCAGGCGCATATCCCTGCTGAATACCGATGGAATACAAACCGTTGATCACGGCCTTGAAGCCCAGAGAAGCTACGACAAAAACTACGATGAAGATAAAACCCCTGCTTCTCAGAATTGAGCCGAGCGTGAAAGGCGCATGTACCACTTCACGCTGCTCCGGCGTAAGATCTTTTTGATCCAAAAAGCGCTTTACCGCCGATATCAGGAACACCAATATAATAAGGAGCAGCACCAGGATAACCACCATGCCTACCAGGATGAGGTTCAGGTAGGCAGCGGGAACACCCTCCTCGCCCGCAGCTGCCGGTGCACCTTCGGCGGGAGTGGGAGCTGCTGTTGCGGGACCTTTCGCGGCCTCCGCCTCGACGTACGCCAGAATGTTGAGGATATCCTCGTCCGAAAAGGTCGAGAATGCCGTCATCTGGGTTTTGTTGTATTCGTTGAAGAGCGCATTTGCGTATTCGTCACCACTTGCGATGACGGCCGCAGAATTCTTCACAAACGAAATGATCCATTCAATTGAAGGTGCACGCTGGGTTACGCCGGCTAGCGGCGGACCGATAAGTTTTTCGTGCACGCGGTGACAGGCCCTGCAATTGTTGTTGAACAGTGTTTCACCTGCGGAGATCGCCGCTGGCTCACTGGGGATTTCCTGACCATTAGATACGAAAGATGCGACGAAAAAAAATATAATGAGGGGAAGGGTTCTGGCCGGGAGCGAAAGCAGGTCTGTCATGTGTGGCTGAGTGTCCGTTTTTGCGACATAGTGGCCACAAATCTACTATCCGAAGTCATTTTTTCAAATTTATTTACCTGTACCTGAAACATTTTTATAAGCCTATTTACACCCATTTCTTACGTCGCCTGAGGTTCGGCAGCACAGGTCTCCGAATGGCCACACATGGAAGTGCACACATTCGGATCGATTTATTTAGAAAGTGTTTAAATTGAACTGTTTCGAATTTTCAACAATGCCGAGACCAAACAATGCGAAGTCGTAACGCACGGGATCGGTGGCGTCGAATTGTTTCAAGCGGTCCGTGAGTTCAATCGCAGTCTGCCAATCCGTCTGCTTTCGTTTTATCAATCCGAGCTTTCGCGCTACCCTGTCAACATGCACATCGCACGGACAAATGAGATTTGCCGGTGATATATTCCTCCACAATCCGAAGTCAACACCGCGGTCGTCGCTCCGCACCATCCAACGCAAGTACATATTCAGTCGCTTGCAGGTCGACTTCTTCACCGGCGTGGATATATGCTTACGTGTACGCGGTGGGCATCCTTCCAGGGAAAAGAACATCTGATGAAACCGTTCCAGTCCGGATGCGATCGATCCTCCTTCAAAAACCGTTTCCAACGTGTCGTGCCTATTGTAATACCAGTGAAGGAAAGCAACAAAATACAAGAGGTCCGTGTCGTTAAATGTCCGATGGCGAAAGCCCATGAGTTGCCGCAGATCGGATTCGCTGTGATGCCTGATGAATGCATAAGGCGCACGATCCATACGGTCCATCAATTCCCTGCACTTGCTGATAATTGTTTTGCGTTGCCCCCAGGCCAATACGGCGGCGAACAATGCGGCTATTTCTATGTCTTGTCTCAGTGTAAACTCATGTGGTACCGAAACCGGATCGCTCTCGATAAACTCTGGCGCGTTGAACCGATCGGCCAGTTCATCGAGATACGCCTTCAACACCTTCCCATTCATTTTTGTATTTTGTCCCGCCATGCGACAAAGTATCCCCCATTTCCCGACTTTAACAACTTTTTCCATTCTTCCCCATGACAGTTACATTCAATTCGGCGTCCGGCCGTAAGGGATCTCTGATTTAGCAAAAACAAGAATAGACTGCGATGAAGATCGTCAAGAGAATCCTCGTACTCACGCTGTTCGCAATCGTCCTGTATGCGGTTAACTACGGCTGGCAGGCTGCACCGATCCTGACTGCCTATGGCGCAAAGATCATGTGTTCATGTGTCTTTCTCGGCGGCCGTGATGCAGAAAGCGTGCACGACTACGAGTTGAAGCGTTTCCCTGTGTCGCTGGGAAGCTATCGCCTCCATCTCGACGATTCGTCGGCAACGGGAAATATCCTGGGCCTGGCCCGCAAGAAAGCAATCTATCGGAAGGGACTGGGCTGCACGCTCGTGAATGAGACGTCGGAAGCCGAATTGCGAAGCCAGGACATTCGTATCACGACTACAGCGACAAACGCCGACACCATTCCCTGGCCGCTGGGCGACTTGCTGCCGGATACGCTGCCCTTGGGTGTGGACATGAAACGGCTGGATCAGGCGGTGAGCGCTGCTTTTGCCCCTACCGGACCCGAAGACCTTCGCAATACGAGGGCGATTCTCGTCGTGTTCCGCGGAATGCTCATTGCCGAACGGTATGCTGACGGTTTCAATCGCGAGTCGCGACACCTGGGATGGTCGATGACCAAAAGTGTGATGAATGCCTTGGTGGGTATTCTGGTCCGGCAGGGAAAACTGCACATCGACCAGCCCGCGCCTGTGCCGTTCTGGCAGGAGGACGACCGAAAGGCGATCACGCTCAACCACCTCATGCAAGCCTCCAGCGGTCTCGCCTGGGTAGAAGACTACGGTGGCCCCAGCGATGCCACCACGATGCTGTTCAAGAAAAAAGATGCGGGCCTCTTTGCTGCTCACCATCCCCTCGAGTATTCCCCCGGGTCCGTGTTCGAATACTCGAGCGGCACCACCAATCTCATAGCCTGGATCGTGCGGCAGACTTTGGGAGACGAAGACTACTATGAGTTTCCGGTGAGGGAATTGTTCCGCCCCGTCGGGATGCACAGTATGGTACTTGAAGTCGATGCGGGTGGAACATTCGTTGGATCGTCGTTCTCTTACGCGACGGCGCGCGACTGGGCGAGATTCGGCCTGTTGTATCTGAACGATGGCGTCGCTGGTGGGGAACGCATCCTGCCAGAGGGATGGGTGCGCTATTCCACGACACCTGGACCGGCCTCAGGCGGTGTGTACGGAGCGCAGTTCTGGCTGAACGCTGGTCCCGCAGACAATCCCCGCGCGCGTCCGATGCCGGACGTTCCTGCAGACACGTATTCCGCTGACGGTTTCGCGGGACAGAATGTGTTTATCATCCCATCGCGTGAGCTTGTCGTCGTCAAACTCAGCGAATCACGCGGCGACTACCTGGATGACAATCGGTTTTTGGCGGATGTTATTGCGGCATTACCGTGAATCTGGCACCGCCGGTTACCGATTAACCGATCTTCCTGGCGATAGTAGAGATTAACCCATCTTCCTGGGGGTGGTGGAGATTAACCCATCTTCATGGGGATAGTTGAGATTAACCCAGAGATTAACCCATCTTCATGGGGATAGTTGAGATTAACCCACCTTCATGGGGATAGTAGAGACGTAGCATGCTACGTCTCTACATCTACGTCTCTACATCACATAACATCACAAGACATCACATAAACACTACAATCGAAATCTCTACTCGGGCGAAGCGGATACTTCCTTTGGTGCGGACAAATCGCTGTCGCGCATCACGGCGAAGACGATGCGGGTAGCTCCTTCGTCGTATCGGGTCCATGCCGAAACGATCACGCCGTTGTGTACATCGATGCCGATGCGGCCGCTGGAGGGCAGTGAAGAATCAGGCGTAAAGGGATTATCTGAGATTTTGACGTTCGTGAATGTTGATCCCTGGTCGCGCGAAAAGGCCAGGAATATTTCAGTCTGATTGTCGTCGAAATTTCGGCGGTCATAGTACACGACATAAATGTTGCCGTTCGACTGATCAATAGCTGGGGCAGGCGCAAACTGATGCTTGCCTTTTGCATCATCGTTAATGCGGGTGGCGGGCGTCCAGTTGTCGCCATAATTGACAGAGCGCGAAAACCAGATGTCGGTATCATCGGCTCCGTTGCGCTGGTCTGCCCAGAACAGGTTCAATGTACCCGCATAGCGCCCGGATGTATGGTTCATAACCAGCACCGGTAGTCCGCTGCCGTAAGCGAGTCCCGGAATCACCGGGTTACTGCCACCCGGCTGTTTTTCCACTTCAATGTCGTTCGACAGCCAGGTCCGGCCCTTATCGAAGGATCGGTCGGCATAGATTTTTTCCTCGTGCGACCAGGTGCTGACCCGATAACCGTCGCGGGAAATCACTACCGTAGCACCTTTAGGCGTTGTATTGCCGTCACGGCAATCGCCCTGGCGGCTGATTGGCAAAGGGGTGGACCATTTTTTTCCGTCCTTTGATTCCGAGATCATGACCCTGCTGTGATGGCTCTCGTCGTCACTTCCGTACTTGTCGTATTGTGTCCATTGCACGAGGAATTCACCGGATCGGGCGTCGATCGTCACGGATGGATTGCGGATGTCGGCATCGGCGGCTGTCATTACCCCCTGGAGGCTCCAGGTTGCGCCGTTGTCTTTAGAGATCTGGCATGCAATCCTGTCGCTGCGCTCTTCGGATTCACCGGATAGGTGAAAGAGATACAGGTCTCCTTTTCTATCCGATACAACCGTCACCCCGCCATGGTTTGGGACGTCCGGACTCAGGGCGACGGTTTCCCAGGTCGTGCCTCCATCGGAAGACCGGTAGACGTGCCGTGACCCGGCCACAACGATGTTTCGGGGATTCTTGCGATTGATTACGATGCTGGGATCATAGTCGGATTCGCCCGGCGGCGTGAGGATGACATTGGAAAACTGCGCCGCGGCCGTTCCCGCGGCCAATACGCCTGAGAGTACGAATGCCAGAAAGGCTATCGCGTGGAGTTCCCGGGCGGGAATGCGGAACAATTTTATACCCATGAGGTTAACCGTTGACGTTTTCTCCTGTCGCCGAATGCGGATCCGGGAAGGCGGCTGGCCCGGCCGGTATGCACACTATATATAATGGTATACGGTGCAACACGAATAACGGGCAAACGATCCAAAATATGCGCAAAATAACCAGAAATTCGGGGAACTCGTCCTGATTAGGCAAACTGCATCGGCTTGGAGAAAGAAAAATTGCTACATTTAGATATTGAACCTGCCTACCTGTAGAACGCCCCATCGCGGGGCACCCCGATCGTTAGGTTTTAATGTTTTGAGCAATGGAAAGAAAAGAACAAGACCCCAGCATGGTCGCCCTATTCGTGAGACACTGCCTGCTCTTCCGATCAAAGGAAAGGCTCTTCAGATTCTTCGGTGTTCTCGTCTGGGTTGATCTGTTCGTCCTCGTATACGCCCTTACACGGCTTGTTTCGTCATTTTGACGAAAAAATCGGCGTGATTACCCAAACTGTGGAATAAAGGGACAACCCCGCCCGGGCCTCTATTCTTGCGACGTCTCCATTCAACTGCTATTAATGTCACTTCATCGACGTAATATGCCATTCGTCGACGAAATCTGCATTGCAGCCAGACCGGCGCATCCGATTTGACGTAGGCTGCCAAACAATTAATGAAACGGATCATGGTAAAGAAATTCTTATTTGGGCTTTCCCTGGCTGTTCTTGCCTGGGGATGCGATAGTGGCGAAAAGGAGCGTCTTCGTTCGCAGGTTGATTCCTTGCGGACAGAGCTTCAAACAAGCCAGCAAATGGCGCAGTCGTTACAGGAAGTCGGCGCGCTGATTGATTCGATCGATGCCAGCCGCAATCTGCTGCGTACCGATGTAGTTGAAGGTACCAATTACGCCAACTATGCGGAACGGCTGAAGAACATCAACGAACACATCCGTCAGACAGAAGGCCGGATTGCCGAACTCGAAGAATCGCTGAAGAACTCCAAGGGTGCTGCTTCCAACTATGCAGCGAGCATCAAGCGCCTGCGTGCCGACCTCGAAGCGCGTACGCAACAAGTTGCTGCCCTCGAGCAAGAGGTGGAAAAGATGCGTTCCGAAAATACCGCTCTCGTGCGCACTGTCAACGAACGCGACTCCGTGCTCGTTGTGAAGGATGACCTGATCCAGATGAAGGAACAGGATATCACTGCCCTGGAAACTCGGGTTGAAGAAATCAACACCGCTTCGCGGATGAGCCAGGCTGATCTCTACTTCGCTCAGGCGCAGGCGCTGGAAACCGCGGCACAACGCACCAAGTTCGCCCCGCGCAAGAAGAAAGAAACAAAACGTGAAGCCCTTGAGCTGTACAAGTTGTCGCTCTCGCTGGGTAAGGAAGAAGCCCAGACTCGCATCGACGAGCTCGTGAAAGACCTTTCCTAATATACCTTAATAATATAAGTCTTACCTGTAGCAAAGCCAGGCCCCGTTCCAGGGGTCTGGTTTTTTTGTGCCAACCTGAAAATATGTACCTTGATGGGGAACGTGCGACGAGGAGAAATGGTAACCGGTAATCAGGAATCGTTGATCAGTAATCCAGTAAATCGGTGAGGGGGTACCGATTACCGACCAGCGATTACTTCTTACTCTTATACTTACTATCGTACCTCTCCTATCGCACCTCCAGGATTTCTATTTTTAGACGCAACATGCTTCCTCAAGCAAAAATTCTTCGGGTTTTTCAACTGATCGCGCTGTTGAAGGGCGGTGGTAGAACGGTGGGGCAGCTGGCCAGTCACCTTGAAACGACAGAACGTACGATCTACCGGTATTTCAAACTGCTGGAGGAGATCGGGTTTATTATCGATCAGGACTTTAACGGTCGTTATTTCGTGCACCGCGATGAAGGCGAGAACCCGGACGACCAATTCACGCTCGAGGAAGTCAGCATATTACGGCAGCTCATTCAGAGTGGTGCGGCTGGACATCCCCTGCAGGAAGACCTTCTGCGAAAGCTCGCCTTCCATTCGGAAGCGCGCGATCTTCCCGAGCAGTTCCTGAAACTGCGCGTGGCCAAGCTTTTCCGACGCATCAACGAGGCGATCGAAAACAAGCGCCAGGTTGTACTCAAGCACTACCATTCAGCCAACAGCCAGGAAATAACGGACCGGCTGGTCGAGCCATTCCGGTTCGGTGAAGGGTTTCAGTCTGTCCAGGCACTTGACACCAAGGACAAACAGTGCAAGTACTTTAAACTGGAACGGATTGGGGATGTAGTCGTGCTCGACAAACCCTACAAATATGAAAAACTCCACGAGCGTACCAGCACCGACGTGTTCGGCATGAGCGGCCGGCGCGAAGTATGGGTTACCCTTAAGCTCAGCCTCCGCGCCTACGTGTTGATGCGTGAAGAATTCCCGCTCACCATGCCGTACCTTGAAAAAGATGAATCCGCCGAAACCCGAACCTACATCTTTAACGGGCCGACACTGAACTTCAAAGGCGTCGGACGTTTCGTCATGGGCCTCGCCGACGAAATTACGATCATCGGCCCGCCAGAGTTTAAGGCGTATGTTCGGGATAAGCTGAAGCAGCAGACGCTCCTTAAGTAAGATTGAAGAGTTGAAGATTGAAGATTGAATAGGGTTGAAGAGTTGAAGATTGAAGATTGAATAGGATTGAAGATTGAAGATTGAATAGGTGCCGACGCGATTACCGCCTGGCGCAAAAATGTAGAGACGTAGCATGCTACGTCTCTACTTATTCGACGATTACCCCATTCAATTATTCAATTCTTAAAATCTTCAACCCTATTCAATCTTCAGCTCTTCAATTCTTCAACTCTTTCTCATGATGCAGTTCAAGCAATTCTCCGTTCGCCACGACAGGGTAGCCATGAAGGTCGGCATGGACGGGGTGTTGCTGGGCGGTTGGACACCTGTCGGTGACGCGAAAACCATACTGGACGTCGGAACGGGTTCAGGGATCATCGCCCTGATGCTCGCCCAGCGCACATCCGATGCAGTGCGTATCGACGCCGTCGAAATTTCTGCCGACGTGCACCAGGCGATGGAAAACTTCGCGGCGTCGCCGTGGAAACACCGGCTCCGCGCATTTCACGCCGCCGTGCAGGAGATGCAGCCGCGGGAAGCCTACGACCTGATCGTAACGAATCCCCCCTACTACGTCAATGCCTTGAAACCACCGGATCCTGGCCGGGAACGAGCGCGGCATGATCAATCGCTGCGGCACGACGAGATCGTGGCAGTGGCCCACCGGCTGCTCAAACCGGAAGGACGCCTCAGTCTTATCCTGCCATGGCCTGAATCAAAACCCTTCGAAA
>JAJJPK010000070.1:0-4994 GCA_032907565.1 Cyclobacteriaceae bacterium
CCCGCGATGGCGCCACCGCCATACAAAGTGGAGGCCGAGCCTTTGATCACTTCAACCTGCTTGAGGTCGAGCGGCGGGATTTGAAGCAGTCCGAGGCCGCCACTGAATCCCGCGTAGAGGGGAAAGCCATCCTTCAGGATCTGAGTATAGCGGCCATCCAGGCCCTGAATGCGTATGGAAGAATTGGCAGATGTGGCTGACGTCTGTTGCGTTTGTATCCCCGTGCTTTCGTTCAGGAGCATGCGAATGTCGCCGGGTTTCATGTTCGCTTTTTCGTCGAGCTCCTCTCCTGCTATAAACTCCACACGTGTAGGGATGTCGGCGATGGTCCTCGTGCTTCGTGTGGAGGAGATGATCACTTCCTCCAGTTCTTCGTGTTCGCTGTGCAAAAGGATTTCGAGCGGTTCCGCGATGGTGCTGGGAAAGACAAGGCGTTTCTTTTGCGGGCGGTATCCGAGAAAAGAAATTTCAAGTTCCACCGTACCGTCGGGAAGGATTAGCGTAGCCATACCGTTTTCACCCGTACTCGCACCGATGGAGGTTCCGGATACGAGTACATTCGCGCCTGGCAACGGTTCATTGGATTCGGCATCCTTGACCAGAACGCGGAACTCGTTCTGTGCAGTAAGTTGTAGGGATGCCAGGAAAAAAATGGCAAAGAGGGCAGTTCGTGTCATCACGGTGCAAAGATAGTATGGAGTGAGCGCAACAGGGCTGCATTTGAAGTTTGGGGGTAACTGTCTGAATTAGGATGCGTAGGATTTTTGGGATTTGGAGGATGGGTACTGTACAACAAATCCTATCAATTCATGCATCCTACGAATCCTAATTCCGACAGCTAAAAAAACCAGTAAAAATATTGCGCAGCTAAGTCGCTGCATATATATTGCAGCCATATAGCTGCATAAAATGGAATTGCGAAGAGATGTGTTTCAGGCCATCGCCGATCCGACACGGAGGGCGATTATTACGCTCGTGGCCCTGCAGGCCATGACGCCGGGAGCTATTGCGGAGCATTTCGACAGCTCGCGGCAAACCATTTCACGGCACATTCGGGTCCTGACGGAATGTGAACTGCTGCGGCAGGAGCAAAACGGGCGGGAAATCCACTATCATCTTAACGTTCATAAAATGAAGGAAATAGCAGACTTCATCGAGCCGTTCCGCCAGATGTGGGACAACCGGTTCAACCGCCTGGAATCGATAATGAAAAATTACAAACGCAGAAAATAATATATGGAGCTGAAAACGAAAGTGGATGCTGAAGCCGGCAAACAGGAACTATTCATAACACGAGACTTCGACTTGCCCGTGCAACTTGTGTTCCGGGCGTACATCGAGCCTGGGATCCTGGAGCAATGGATGGGAACGAAGGTACTGAAATTGGACAACAAGCGTCACGGCAGCTTTGAATTCGAGACCACCGACCCCAGGGGCGGTAAGTTCCGACTCAACGGCACCATTCACGAATTCGAATCCAATCAAAGGATCACACGAACCTTCGAGATGGAAGGAGGTCCTGCCGGCATAACCCTGGAGTTCCTGGAATTTGAACACCTGACTGATGAAACCAGCCGACTTCGCATCCATACCATATTCCGCTCGGTATCACAACGCGACGAACTCCTCAAACTCCCGTTCGCCTGGGGTCTCAGCATGGCCCACAACGAACTGGAAAAAGTTATGAAAGAAACACAAAAACCGTGAAGTGGCCGTAGGCCTACTTCACGGGCAACACCTCAACACCTTCCACACATGAAAAAGCCCCACAAAATCACCTACTGGGTCGCCACCATCTGGCTATCCCTGGGAATGGTATCAACAGGACTTGTCCAACTAATAGGAAATGAAGAAGAACGCGAGATGTTTTCGCGGTTGGGTTATCCCCCCTACCTGATGACCTTGCTGGGTGTGCTCAAGATCATCGGTGTGATCGTGGTACTCATTCCACGATTTCCCCTGCTGAAGGAATGGGCATACGCGGGATTCTTCTTCGCAATGTTCGGAGCGATATTTTCCCATATCGCTTCGGGTACGGCCAACGAGCTATTCGGGCCGTCATTGCTCCTGGTTTTGACGGTTGTATCCTGGTACTTTCGTCCTCCGAACCGAAGGGTTGGTTCTGCGCGACAAATAGCGTGAGCGCCTTGTTCTGTTTATTGCACACGCTATCTTTACCCGCAGCACGCAGTCATGTGTTCCCTGAAGCAGTAAAAAACTCTCATGCTTTTTATATTCTGTTGACACTATGAGCAAAGCAACCTCCTCAAATAAGAAGGTGCTCACCGCGGCACAACGCACTGAGCTCCTGCAAACATTGAAAGATCGTTTTGAAAAGAACAAGAACCGGCACAAGGGCATTGACTGGTCGAAGGTGCAGGCAAACCTGGAAGCTAGTCCTGCAAAGCTATGGTCCTTGTATGAAATGGAACGTACTGGTGGCGAGCCGGATGTTGTCGGGTACGACGAGAAGACCGGCGAGTATATCTTTTACGATTGCTCGCCTGAGAGTCCTAAAGGACGCCGCAGCGTTTGCTACGATCGCGCCGCGCTTGATGCCAGAAAAGAGCATAAACCCAAGACCAGCGCCATGGACATGGCTGCCGAGATGGGCGTCACGCTCCTCTCTGAAGCGCAGTACCGTGAGTTGCAGAAGCTGGGAGAATTCGACCTGAAAACCTCGAGTTGGGTGCAGACGCCGCCGGAAATCCGGAAGCTCGGTGGAGCGCTGTTCTGCGACCGCCGTTACGACACCGTATTTCTGTATCACAACGGCGCGGAATCCTACTACGCCGCCCGTGGCTTCCGTGCGGAGTTGCGGGTCTAGGTGAGGCACATTTTCCACGAACGGGTTTTAGCTGCGACAGGAATGTGGCGGAGAATTTCACAAAAAACCTTTCCCTCTCGCAGGCGTACTTTTTGCGGCTTGCCGTGTAGTCGGGCGCTGGGCAAATCCGGCATCCTATCTATTTACAGCAAAACCAAACGCCATGAAAACATTATTCCTTATCCTTTTCGTGGGCAGCATTACGTATGCCATGGCCCAGGATGTTCCGAAGTCGCAAGTACCTGCTGAGGTATCTAACGCCTTCGCTTCAAAGTTCGCCAAAGCTAAGGATGTTGAATGGGAGATGGAGGGCGACTTGTACAAAGTCGACTTCGAAGTAGGCTCGCGCGATCACGAAGCCTGGATCGACAAGAGCGGCACCATCCGCAAACACCGTGAGGAACTTTCCAATCGCGACCTTCCGCAAGTCATCAGTGAAAAGGTAAAAACCGAATTCCAGGAATATCGCATTGACGACGCACACAAAGTAGAAGCCGACGGTAAGACGCTATACCATATCGATCTCGACGGACCGGGAGAAGACCGCGAGGTGTGGTTTGCGGAAGATGGAACGATTGAACAAGGCATTGAATAAATTGTCCCTGTAGAGACGCCCAACTTGGGGCGTCTCAATCATTTCCCTATTTTCTGCGATAAAACCTATCGTTTACCCAATTCGCCGGATTATTTCTAATGTATTCGGAAATACGCTCAAATTCTTCCGCGTCGCGGATGATGTGATCATGAAATCGCGATTGCCATCCGAAATCCTTTATCATTTTCCTGGCATCAAGTGTACATTTCCGTTTGTACTGGTTTAGGATCACACCTAGTGTACCGGGTTTCCAACGTGCTGTGTTGTTGTTCGTTAATTGATCCGGGGTTACGGTAGAGACGCCCAATTTGGGCGTCTCTACCGACAATCCATCAAGTGCATTAATATTTGCCGTCAGAAGATCACCACGAGGAACATACCCAATCCGTGCATTACCATCATTTCCGGGTCTATCTATTATTACAATTCCATGCAAGTGGTTAGGCATAATGACGTATTCACCCAGTTCGACAAAAGGGAAATGATCAGGTATTTCCTCCCAATATTGATACGCGATCTGACCGATTTCCGATAACCGAACATTGGGCTTGGGCGTGTCGATCACGTCACCAAAAATACACTCCCGATTCTTCGTGCAAATCGTGACAGAGTACGCACCATTCCAACCATAGTCCCACCATTCCGCGCGAGCAGACTTAATGCGGTACCGATTTCGAAATTTTTCATTCATTATGATTGACTGTTAGGGGTGCACAACATGTCAAATCATTGAAGCCGTTTCACAACCGATGCAGCAGCAAATTAGAACCTTGATTAGAAAAAGGGAGGCGTTAGTCAAGATGATGTAATACAAAATCTGACAGTTTGTGTCGTTGGCAATCGTAGCCAAAGAACCTAAATTCCCCCCATGAACTCCAACCACATCACCTACATGAAACGTTGCCTGACCCTTGCGCGTCAGGCAAAGGCGAACGGAAAACCAGGCGTGGGTTCGGTGCTGGTAAAAAACAGCGAAATCATCGGTGAAGGCATTGAAGGATCACGCGATCTTCCAGCCGTCCTCGCGCATGCAGAAATACTCGCCATCGTAAATGGTATCTCCAAAATAGAGACGAAGGATTTGTCGGACTGTACCCTGTACACCACGGTAGAACCCTGTGTCATGTGCTCGTACATCATACGAAGCACCGGCATCAAACACGTAGTGATCGGAACCACAACCTCCGCCGTTGGGGGCGTGACATCCAACTACCCCATCCTCACAGCACAAGGTATCGAAAAATGGAAGACCCCTCCCACCGTCACCACCGGAGTGATGGAACAGGAATGCAAGGAGGCACTGTGAATTTCGCTATACCGGATTATATTTACAGGGAAACACCTGTCCTATGAGATTCCTCGTTGTTACCCTTTCCCTGGTTCTGAACTTCTCCGTCCTTTACGCCCAGGAAAAGCCTGCCACCTACGTCATCGTCCACGGCGCGTGGGGCGGAAGTTGGGCTTTTAAAGAAGTGGATTCACTCATGACCGCCGAGGGCCACGTCGTATACCGGCCGTCTCTCACGGGTCAAGGTGAGCGCGTTCACCTGGCGTCACCTGAGATAACCCTTT
>JAJJPK010000071.1:0-21457 GCA_032907565.1 Cyclobacteriaceae bacterium
CCCCAAAGCTGTCGAGAAAATCAAGAGTGATTTCCTCACGGGAAAGAAATTCAATTTCCAGAAACTTTGGTACATCCTGATGTTTCAAATGTGGTACGAACGCTGGATGCAGGGATAGCGATGGATTCCGGCAAAATTGAGTTGCTTTTTGTTTTGCCCTCTCTGGATGCCGGAGGGTCACAACGGGTATTCTTGCACCTGGTGCGAAACTTAAGCAGGGCGCAGTTCAACATAACCCTGCTTGTCCTGAAAAACGAAGGCGAGTTGAAGTACCTGCTTCCAAGTGATATACGGATCATTGCCTACTATCTACCAAGAACAGCTCTTGGCATCGGAAAGATATTTTCAGCCGTGCGAAAGCTTTCTCCGGATATTGTAATGTCGACATTTGGTCACTTGAACCTCCTGGTTTCATTGATTATACCGGCCTTCAGGAAAAGAACCTTATTCATTGCCCGAGAGTCAAGTGTCACCAGCGAATCAGTGAAGGACGAAAGCTACCCCAGGCTTTTCAACGTGATGTTCAGGACGTCCTATCATTTGTTTGATCACTTCATTTGCCAGTCAAATGCCATGATGGAGGATCTGAACAAGAACTTTTTCGTGAACAGGAAGAAGATTTCAGTGATCAATAATCCGGTCGACTTTTCATTGATAAGGGTGAGCGGCGAATTGCCGGAAAAATGGGATCTTAATGGCAGGTGCCTGATCAGCGTAGGCCAGTTACGAAAAGAAAAGGGATACGATCGCATCCTGCGTGCATTGGGGAATTGCGACTTTCCTTTTGCCTATAAGATCATCGGCGAAGGTGTGATGCGGCCGAGGTTGGAAGCCATCATAGCAGATGTATCCCTGGGATCCAAGGTTGAATTGGCCGGATCCATTCCAGCTCCATTCGGTTACATTGCGCAGGCCGATTGCCTCTTGTTGGGATCGTACTATGAAGGTTTTCCTAATATCGTACTCGAAGCTAACGCTCTTGGCGTGCCTGTTATCGCGTGGGCCTCGCCGGGGGGACACAATGAAATAATTGTTAATGGTGTAAATGGCTGGCTGGTTCGTTCGCCGGACGAACTTTGCAGCATGCTAAAGTCAAGAGCATACCTTGAGCTGGATAAGGAGAAAATCATCCGCATCACGAAGGAAAGATTTGGGTTGGAAAAGATTATCGGTCAATACGAAGACTTGCTGAAACGCCAGTACGCGAGACATCAGAACAGGAGGGGCGGGTAGTGTGGGTGCCTATGTTGCCGACCTATTGGGAACGAATTCACGCTTCTTTTCAGCTCCCATTATCGACGAATACAATTTGATGGTCGATTCAACCATAGCATTAGACGTGAATTTTTCATAGAACCTTTCTCGGGCAGCGGTTGAAAACTGCCGGGCAAGACCCTCGTCACTGGCAATTGTTTTTATTGCTTGCGCCAGTTTCAGTGCATCATTGGGAGGTACGGTAAGTCCAGTAATGTGATTCCTATTTACCCACGAGATTCCTGAGTCCGGCAGATCCGTTGTAACCAGCGGTTTACCGAATGACATCGCCTCCAGCAACACAATTCCGAAGGCTTCGGTTTTATAGGTGGAGGGTAGGCAAAAGACGTCTGCCAGGTCATAGTAATCGGCCAGTTCCCCAGGTGGAATTTCACCCAGCAAGATTACTTTTTCGCTGAGACCCCTGGTGTTGATGCGATTTTGCAGCCGTTTCCGAAGCGGTCCGGTACCGCCTATGAGTACTACATAGCTGTCGTCGAGGAAGCTCGCTGCATCGATCAACTGTTCGAACCCTTTGTAGTATACCAGTCGCCCCAGCGAAAAGACTACCTTTTTTTTTCCTGCCCAGGTCTTGCCGATCCGCGATTCTTTTCCGTTTGCGTTGCCGTGTAGAGGCTCGATTCCAATTGGGATGACCGTCACTTTTTTTCTGAAGGGTGCCAGGTGTGCTGACCCCATTGCGTAGTTGGGACTTGTAGCAATGATGGCATCTGCACGCCTTAGCATCCAACTTTGCAGGGGCTTGAAGAGGATCAGCGGGATCTTTTGTCTGAGTATGTCGCTGTGCCAGTGGACCACCACCTTGCACGACGGCTTTGCCATAAAGAGGGCGAGCGTGGCGACGGGATCCGGATGATGCAAGTGCACGATGTCGTACTGAGACGAGATTTTCCTGAATTTTGAAATGAGCTGCGGAGTTACGGATACAGATAATACCTGCCCGTAGGAGCGGGTCCGGTGCACTTTGAAACGGTCGAATTGATCCAACTTATAAACCGCGTCCTTGTTGGAGCACAGCACATCGCAATGTATGCCCCTGGAATTTAGACCATGTGTGAGATTATATACCAGCGTCTCAACCCCGCCGACGTGCGGCGGGAAATAACGACCGACCTGAAGGACCTTTGGCATCTTGAAGGTTTTTTTGTGCGGAGGGTAATATTACGAGTCCTCTACGTTTTGCATCCGGGTATTCTGGGTGGGCGTCATAAGCTTGAGAATAAAAATCACCGTCAGGAAAAAGGCAAAGAATACTACTCCCTTGTTTCTTTCCAGGACGGACTCGCTTACTGAAGCGATTAGGTACAATACGACAAAGGAAATCATGAAAATGTTCCTTTCCACCCAAATGTATCTCAACATCTGAAAAATGAGAAAGAGGTAAAGGGAAGTTCCCACTATCCCCGTAGTTACCTGTATCTGCAGCAAATCATTGTGCGGGTTATACCTGTTCATGTAAGCCTCCTGAAAATTGTGCTTCTTATACGTTTCCTGCAGGACATCCTGGACATCGCCGATCCCCACGCCAAATATAGGATAGGTTGAAATGACTTCCAGACAGGATCTGAAAACAGGGTAGCGCGGGTCATGGTCGAGGCCACGGACTACCTGCGACACGCGATCCCTCAGGTACGGGACACTTACTACCAGCACTGAGGCGAGAACGCAGGTGACCAAAGTGGCGATGATGCCGGTCCTGCGTGCTTCCTTTTTTCCACTGACTATCAGTCGGCCGAAGTAAATGAGAAGAATCAGGAAAAACGCAAAAAAGGATGCTCTGGAACTCAGAAGCGCCAGAAATAGCAGGAGGTAAATGACTCCCGCAATTGCCAGTGGCTTTTTAATCTGAAAAGAAGATTTGAGCGTGCCGAATATCAGGACTATGAGTGCGAAGACAACAAAAAGGGCATAATAGTTTGACGGCAGGTCGATGGTCAATGGGAGCACCCAGGAAAAATAGCTCAGGTCATTTATGTTGAACCCATATTCGATGACGGTAGAAACAAGGCTGACCAGGGTGGTAACGATGACCGTGATTACGTACAATTTCAGCGTGTAGTTTCTGAGGTTGATATCCCAACGGATCCCGCAGAGAAGGATGGGAAGCGCGACCAGCGAACTCTTTGTCTCCAGCGTACGCAGTCCATACGGCAAATTGCTCGAGTAAATCATACTGACAACGTGCATGATATAGTAGGCAAAAAGTGTCAGGAAGATTTTCGAATCCTTCAGGACTGCGAACGACAATCTGTATCGGCCTGCTACCAACCACCACGCTGCCAGTAGCCCAATTGCCATTGAGTTAATCTGAATCTTAGCCGTTATGGTGATAATAAATATCGAGATCAAAACCTTCTCGACCATCGTCGGCTTGCCTGGACCCTCTGTCAACAGCATGGGAAGGTGTGGTTGTTGCTCATTAACTTGATCCGTCGATCTCGTGTGGCGGAATGATTACTCGATGGCTTTCATATCTGGGGAGAAAAATAGTAAATTTCGCCCAAACGGCTTAATGTCACTGTCTTGGGAACAAGGCTCATCGCGCAATACTATCTCCTGTTTCTCTGCTTGAATATCTTTCTCCCAAAGATTGATTTTGGCTTTGGGCAGTTTTATGTGTTCGATTTCGTGAACATCCTGTTGTTCGGTTTGCTGATTGCCCGAGGAAGGATATTTGCGAATTCGCCCGTCATTACCACCTACGCACTATTTATGGTTCTGGGTATCCTGACCTTCGTTGTGGGAATGATTAATTTCAGCTTTTTCGACGCCACCTCTTTTTTCAGGCTGCTCAAGTTTACACTTTTTCTTCTTTTCCTCGTGATTCCCTATTACTTGTATCGGGAATACTCATTCAAAGATCTGATGAGGGTACTTAATTTCCAGGTCTTGTTCGTTGTTTTGAGTGGCCTGTACGTCGTGTACCACATGATATTCCAGCCTATGAGCGCAAGTGATTATGCCTGGTCGTATGACAATAGGTACCGGCTCATTGGTCTGACAAGTTATGCGGTTGACCTTGACGGAAGTTTGAAACTGATTGGATCAACCTCTGTGTCCATGGGTGTGTTTCTTGCCTTTCTCATACTCGTTTTTTTTTCGCTTTACAAATTTCATCGCAAGACCTGGTACCTGGTTATAGTCCTGATACTGCTCGGGGGAGAATTGCTTACCTACTCCAGGGCAGGCATATTGACGCTCCTAATCGGATTTGCCTACTACTTTTTCTTGAACCTCCGTCCTGTTGTAATGGCGCGTCTCGCGGCCATAACGCTTGCTTTTATTGTGGGGATAATCGCATTTGATGCAACCCAGAGCTTGAGCCGCTTCGGAACAATAACCAAGATCACAACCTTTTCTTTCGAGGAAGACTCCAGCATTGGTACGCGCGTAAATATGCTCGAAGCGGGCATGCAATACATAGCGGACCACCCCATCACGCTGCTTTGGGGCTCGGGGTATGGGGAAGCTTATATCAAGGAAGCCATCGGTTATGACCATCTGGAAGGGTTGGTCCCTACCACCCTGTTCACATCAGGGCTCATCGCGGTCTTGGTAGTCGTGCTACACTTTTATTTTGTCTGGTATCTGTCCAAGTGGAATTCACGATCTGATTCTGAGTTTAGGCCGTTTATGTACGGCTTGCGATTATTCGTGCCGGGATGGTTTGTCAGCAGCGCGCTTGCCGGCAATACGTTTCAAACTGATTTCTATTTTGCGACAATATACTTCGTCTTTTTCGTTTCCTACTTTAAGATTCGTGCCGCGGATGCGGTGCAACCTAAACTAGCCAGTGGATGAGTTATCATTTACCCAATCGTTACACCTGGATTGAATTCGTAAAAGGTCTGTCTGCTACCAGCAAGAGCACGTACTATTTACATGCGTTTCTCATCACTCCCCTGGGCCGTCTTGCACAATGCTATATGTTTGAAGCGATGAGGCAAAAAGATGGCTGACACCCAACTTAAGATTTTTTATCTTGATAATTCTACGGATTTCTCGGGGGGACAGAAGAGCCTGCTTGCCCTCTTATCGCGATTGGACAAACAAAATTTTAAGCCTATTGCAATCGTCGATAGGAAGGCCTTACGGTTCAAGGAGGAGTTAAAGAAGATTGGAATTGAATTTGTCGAAATCAACTACGGCAATACGAAAGGCATGGAAGTATTCCTGATGCCCTTTGTTGTCTTAAGGCTTTGGTATCTCGTCCGTACCCATAACTGCGATTTGATCCATGCCAACACTTTTAAAGTAGGATTGATTGCTGCGCTGCTTAGGAAAGTAATTCGGCAACGGGTGATCTTCAGGTCCCGGCTAGGAATTATAGTCAACTCCCATGGCTTTATCGACAGAATCATCTATCAGAATTGCGACCTGATACTGGCAAATTCCCATTACGTGAAAAGTACATACTTCCAACGATTCGGGAACGATGATAAGGCCGTAGTAGTGTACAATCCATTGTTTACAGACTACAGCCTCGACACCGGGCTGGTGGAGGATCTCAGACAAAAATATTTTGCCGAACGTGAGTGCTTTTATTTTGGCGCGATCGGCCGGATAGAGCCCTTCAAGAGACTGCATGAAATTGTCGAGGCAGTTAAAATCCTTGCCGGTAAGCGTGAGCATTTCAAAGTGCTTTTCATAGGAAACGTTCCAGTATCGGGCGGAAGTGAGTACAAGGAGGAATTGGTCGCGGCTATAAAGGCTTCTGGTCTGGAACGGTATTTTGTATTTACAGGTTTTCTCGCACCCATTTTCGAGGCAACGTCATTGCTGAATTGTGTTCTGTTATGCACGGAAGGCGAGCCGCTGTCGCGCGGTATATTTGAGAGCCAATATCTCAAAGTTCCTGTAATAGCTTCTGATTCCGGAGGCAACCCTGAACTTATCCAACACGGCGAAACGGGACTTTTGTATGAGTTGGGAAATCCTTCTGACCTGGCTGACAAGATGATGCAAATTATGGATTCCGATGCGACACGAGAACGCCTGATCTCGAATGCCGATTCGTTCGTCAAGCGTACATTTCAGCCCGAAGCAACGGTAAAACTTGAGGAAGCTACATATCGTCGACTTTTGAGCGGGACAAGAGGATCACCCGTAACGGCCGATCCAAAATCCTAGATTCATAAGACTGTTGAGTTGGGCAGTATAATTCCGGCCTCCCTTGGTGTGATTGGCAAGGATGGTCGAGATGTATTTCTTGTTGATCAGTTCTTCGGGAAGGTGGCGTATGCAGTCATCAAAGAATGGTTTGAGTGGACCTGTCACCAACTCCTTTAGCGGGAAAACGAAACCCATCTTTTTTCTGAAGACATTTTGCCTGGGGAGCTTGTCTGCAAAGAACATCTTGAGGAAATACTTGTCTTCTCTGAATGTAACAAGGTCGTCAACGGACAGATTGAAAGCAAAATCAGCAATGAGTGGATGAAGATAGAAAGGGCGAACTTCAATCGAGTTTGCCATACTTGCTCTGTCCACCTTGACCAGCATGTCATCTGCAAGGGTGAACTTGATATCCAGATAGCGCAGCTTTTGCAGGATGCCGTAGTCGGAACAGTTCTTGAGCTGCTCACGAATGACCTCCCTCGTGGTATAGTGTGTAAGATGCTCCTTTAGGACCGGTCCGGCAATGAGGTCGATTTCCCTGGGCTGAAAGGCCTTGCTCATAATCGTGAGGTAGAAATCCATTTCATCGTAGGCTGCCAATTGAGCCTGGTTCCTCACATTGGAGTGCATGGGCAGCAAATTGAATAGTGGCGCTCCCAATCGTAACGCAGGTGCCAGGCCTGGCACAGAAGCATACCACTTCAGCTTATGGTATCGGGGATAACCACAAAAAAGCTCATCGGCCCCGTCGCCGGAGATCATAACGGTATGATGTTTTGCAGCTTCCCTGCAAATCAGATGGGTAGGGATAAAAGAAAAATCGTTGTGGGGTTCGCCGTAGTGCTCCACCATGGTCTGGTATTCCGAGACAAAATCTTCCTCATCGATGACTTTGTTAACGTTCTTAACATCGAGATGCCGGGCCGTGACCGCCGCATAAGTCGATTCATCAAACCCGTCATGGCTGAACCCCGCTGTGAATGTTTCGAGCTCCTGATTTGCACCTTTCAGAAAGTATACGGATCCAGCGGAGTCGACGCCCCCGCTGAGAAACGCACCCAGTGAAACATCGGACACCGATATTTCTGACGCTACTCTCGCGCCTGTGTCCTGAAACTTTTCTTTCAGGCTCGCGCGATTGGTTTTGCCGAACGCTTCGGGAAAGCGCAAGTCGAAATATTGACTTATCGCGACTATTTTGTTTTCTGTGCACGAAAACTTCAGGTAATTGCCTGGTAGCAGTTTCTTGATGCCTTCGTAGACTGTCTTCGGAGCAGGAATGAATCCAAGATGCAGAAAGTCGATGAGCGAGTTTGTATCAATTTTGAGATTCTTTAAAAGACGCCGGAAGGGGTTTAGTTCAGAACAGAAGGCAAAGGTCCCGCCCATCAACGAATAGAACAACGGCTTTTCGCCGAATCTGTCCCTGGCCAGAACGATTTCTTTCTTAGAGGCATCGTAAAGGGCGAGCGCGAACATGCCATGAAATTTTGTAAAGCAGTTGGTGTCCCATTCCGCGTAAGCTGCAAGAATCACCTCCGTATCTGATTCCGTCCGGAACGTGTGTCCCCGCTTTGCAAGGTCCTTCCGGATTTCTCTGAAGTTGTAAATCTCACCGTTGAAGACAATGGCAAGCCGCTTGTCGGTCGATTGGAAGGGTTGATGTGATCGGGCATCAAGATCAATAATTGACAGCCGGTTGTGTCCGAGTATCGTGTTGCCGTCTTGCATCGCCTGCGTATGATCTGGTCCACGATACCTGATTTCAGCAAGCCCGGCCTTCACGTCGTCAATGCCTATTGAAGGAGAAACTACACCTATGATTCCACACATCTTGTTGTCCTGGCTTTCAAGGCTTCATAAACAATATCCAATGGGCTCAATCTCGCGAAAAATACAGCTTGAGAGGGCACAGTACTCAAAAATATGCGGCGACAAAAGGGTGAGCATTTTCCCGTGATTGGGTTATGGGTGCTTTGCGGATATCGTGAGCCAATTCAATGGAAGGTCTGGCTTCTGCCAATCCAAAACCCGCGCCGGCAAGTATTTTTCGGTAACTCTCGGTATGCAAATCGGCAAACCCTCGCTGAATTCAATTTCATCTGTTCCCATCCTGATGGACCTGTATGTCCTCTTTCCCTGTTTGACCGCTTCATCGGGAAGATGCTGAGGGTTGATGCTAAGAAACCAGCGTACCCTTGCCTTCTCGAGTTCGATATAACCGGCCACGGTATCAGGCGAAGAGACATGCACTTCCAGTTTCTTAACACTTCCAAAAATCCAAATCAGCATGTCAAAAAAATGGATACCGATGTTAGTGGCCACGCCGCCTGACTTTGAGCTATCGCCCTTCCAACTGATCATGTACCACTTCCCGCGTGACGTGATGTACGAAAGATCTATTTCGTGGATTGTTCCGGGCGCAGCATTGTCTACCCTTTTTTTAAGGATGAGGATACTTTCATGGAGCCTCAATTGAAGGATTGTATTAATCTTTCTTCCCGTTTCTTTTTCAATTTCCGCCAATGCATCGACATTCCAGGGATTTAAGACCAGGGGCTTTTCGCATATAGCATCAGCTCCATGACGAAGGGCGAATCGAATATGAGAGTCATGAAGGTAGTTGGGTGTACAGATGCTTACATAGTCGACCTTTGCTCCCTTTCTCCTTAGCTTGTCAAGGTGACGGTCGAAGCGCTCGAATTCAGTGAAAAAATCAGCGTTGGGAAAGTATGAATCGAGAATTCCCACCTGATCGAACTTGTCAAGAGCGGCGACAAGATTATTTCCGGTATCCTTAATTGCCTTCAAATGCCTTGGAGCGACGAAACCCGCCACCCCTATCAAAGCAAAATTTTTCATTTATTTTGGGCTAGTCTCGCAAATATAAATAAACTATCTATCCCCATTTTGCGACAACTCGTGAAGGATATTCTTCCTCAAACGAATACCACTCCGACAACTCTACGAGTCTGCATCTTCACTCCTGGAAGTGTGCGTTGGAGCTGATCGACGAACGGCCTGTCTTTGGTTATGGCACTGGGGCAGAAGTGGAGCGGCTGGCGGTATCGCGACTCGCTGCTGATGGCCATGCTCTTGCTCTTTGTCGTTGCCTCGTGCTTCGAGTCAACGCTGAATGTATATCGGGGTGTGGTTTTCTGGGACTCTTTCAACCGTTGCTTGTCCGTCGTCTTAGCGTGCAACCATATTCACGAGACTCGTGACACTTTACCGTCTTTCAGTTGGTACTTCTCGCTACGCTCCGGACATACAGCGATGCCATGTTCGTCAAACTCCAGCTTATGCCCGGCCTCGCTCATCCAACCCGTTTGTCTTGCCGGATTGCCAACAACCAATGCGTAGTCGGGCACCGGGCGTGTAACAACGGCGCCTGCTCCGATGAAAGCGTACTTACCAATATCGTTACCGCAAATGATGGTGGCGTTCGCGCCGATGGTAGCGCCTTTTCCAACATGAGTCCGGACGTACTCTGACCTGCGGCTGATGGCGCTCCGGGGATTGATCACATTCGTGAACACCATGGATGGCCCCAGAAACACGTCGTCATCACAGATAACCCCGGTATAGATTGAGACATTGTTCTGAACCTTGACGTTGTTCCCCAGGACGACTTCCGGCGAGACGACGACGTTCTGTCCGATGTTGCAGTTCTCACCAATCGTACAGCCGGACATGATGTGTGAGAAATGCCATATTTTCGTGCCCTTCCCGATCACGCATCCAGGATCGATCACGGCTGTCTCATGCGCGAAATAGGGCTTTTCTTCACTCATAGGTGTGAATTACGGGAAAATTAATCGAACGGTTTGAATCACGTAGAGTACAGGGGCACACAGGGATCACATAAAAGGTTTTCCAAGGCACCGCATGAGGGCATCATACCAGTTCGGAATTTCAATATCGAACGTCGTACGAATCTTGCGCTTGTCCAGTACACTGTACGCGGGGCGGCGGGCGGCTACCGGGTACTCATCGGTGCGGATGGGTTGTATCACACAATGGTACGCTTTTATCCTGACCACGGCGCAGGCGAGATCGTACCACGATGCGACACCTTCATTGGCATAGTGATAAATTCCGGGGACGTCGACGCGGCCCTGGTGAACGGCTCGCATTACCTGGATTACTGCAAGCGCGAGGTCGCGTGCATAGGTTGGCGAGCCGACCTGGTCGGAGACGACATTCAGGGAATCGCGTTCACTGGCGAGACGTGAAATGGTCTTCACAAAATTCTTTCCAAAGGAAGAGTACAGCCACGACGTTCGGATAACGTACGCATCCGGCAGCTGCCCGAGCACTATCCGCTCGCCTTCCAGCTTTGAGCGGCCGTAGACGGATTGCGGGTTGGGTGTATCCGTCTCGCGGAGGGGCGTACAACCCTGTCCGTCGAATACATAGTCCGTGGAGATATGAATCAATCGGGAGCCGCTTTGGCGGCAGACGTCGCACAACACGGAAACGGCGCGTGCATTGATGGCGAACGCCAGATCCTCTTTGCTTTCGGCTTCATCAACCTGCGTAAACGCGGCCGTGTTGACGATGAAATCGAAGGACTTGCCTTCGAGAAAACCGCGGATGGCGTCCTCACGGGTGAAATCCATTTCGTCGACATCGACGAAGGTAAATTCGAAGTCGTCAACTTTTTCGCTGAGTTCGCGAAGTTCACTTCCCAACTGGCCGTTGGCGCCCGTGACCAGGATTCGCGCTCGGTTCATATCGTCATTTTTTTCTCGGAGCCTGAAATGGATCCTTTTCCCGAAGCAACTTCAATAGGTAAGCGCCATAGGAATTTTTCAGCAATGGATTCGCCAGTTCCTCGAGCTGTGCCGCAGTTATATAGCCCTTCCGGTATGCGATTTCTTCGAGGCAGGCAATCTTAAGTCCCTGACGCTCTTCGATCGACTCGACAAAGTTACTTGCGGCAAGGAGCGACTGATGCGTACCGGTATCGAGCCATGCCATGCCGCGACCGAGTAACTTTACTGTAAGCTTTTTTTCTTCAAGATACAATCGGTTCAGGTCGGTGATCTCCAGTTCGCCACGACGGGAGGGTTTCACCCGTTTGGCCTTCTCCACAACAGTACCGTCGTAGAAGTACAGCCCGGTGACGGCATAACTCGAGCGAGGATTCTCAGGTTTTTCTTCAATAGAGATCACGCGACCCTGCTCGTCGAACTCTACGACGCCGTACCGTTCGGGATCATTGACATAGTACCCGAACACAATTGCTCCTTCCTGGATGCGCGCCGCTTCCTCGACCTGGTTTGAAAGGCTGTACCCGTAGAAGATGTTGTCGCCAAGGATCAACGCACAGGGTTGGTCCGCAACGAACTCCTCCCCGATGAGGAACGCTTGAGCCAGACCTTCCGGTCGGGGTTGCACTTTATACGTAATGGAAATACCGATCCAGGATCCGTCGCCCAGGAGTTTTTGGAATAACGGCAAATCGTCGGGCGTGGTGATGATCAGCACTTCTCGAATATTGGCGAGCATCAGTACCGACAGGGGGTAATAAATCATCGGCTTGTCGTATACCGGAAGCAGCTGTTTGGATACTGCCCGGGTGGCGGGGTACAGCCGTGTCCCTGATCCGCCCGCAAGGATAATGCCTTTCATGTCAGCGATTCATGATTTAAGACGATGCGAAAAAACTTCGCACAGCGTCGCAAATATAATCCAATTGATCTGTAGTCATCTCCGTATGGAGGGGTAACGACAAAACTGATGCTGACAAACGTTCAGCCTCGGGAAATGTGCCTACATCATGACGCGCGTTTTTGTACGCCTTCTGAAGATGAAGAGGTATCGGATAGTACACCATGGATGGTACGCCCTTTTTTTGAAGGTGCGTTTTTAGTGCGTCTCTTCGCCCCTCTGCGACTTGTATCGTGTACTGGTTGAATACGTGGGTCGAGTAATCGACCCGTAAGGGAAGCGTCAATCCGTCAATGTCGCGAAGGCCCTCGTCGTAGTGTCGTGCAGCTTGTTGTCGTGCGTTCGTGTAAGCGTCAAAGTGCGCGAGTTTTACTTTTAACACGGCGGCCTGTAGTGTATCGAGCCTGCTGTTCACGCCGACACGGTCGTGTTGATACTTGACCTTTTGTCCATGGTTCGCTGTCATGCGTAACTTTTCGCCGAGCGTATCGTCGTTGGTCAACATGGCTCCGCCGTCTCCGAAGCAGGCGAGGTTCTTTGACGGGAAGAACGACGTGCAACCCACCCGACCAATGGTGCCGGCGTACCGAAGAGTTCCGTTGAGATGACATTGCGCGCCAAGCGCCTGGGCAGTGTCTTCGATAATGGCGATGTTTCGCTGCGCTGTGATATCCATCAGGGGACCGAGGTCGGCACACTGACCGAAGAGGTGTACGGCCACAATGGCCTTCGTTCGGCTTGTGATCTTTTCTGCCGCTTGCTGAACGTCGATGTTGAAAGTGCGCGGATCGACGTCTACAAATACGGGTGTAAGTCGCAGCAGCGCGACCACTTCGGCGGGAGCCACATACGTGAACACGGGGAGAATGACTTCATCGCCCGGCTCAAGATCATGCGCCATCAACGCAATCTGCAGCGCGTCCGTACAGTTGCCACAGGAAATGACATGTCGTGCGCCGGTGTATGCGGCAAGTGCAGCCTCAAACTCCCTGACATGTCTCCCCTGGATGAAGGCGGTCTCGTTCAACACCTCCTGGATCGCGTTGTCAATGTCGTGCTTGATCTTCAGATACTGCGTGTGAAGATCGACCATTTTGATCGGCTCCATGGCGTGAAGGTAGGGATTCTACAGACGCGCGGTGATGGTCGAACGGTCAAGAAATGATTTTACATCGTATACCACCGTGTTGTGATTCCGGATCTTGCTCCAGTCGAGGCTCGAAAACTCGTTATGGCTCACAGCGAGGACGATGGCGTGGTATTTCTTCGACAGATTATTCAGGAGTTTCAGTCCATATTCATGCTCCACTTCTTTACTGTCGGCGAGTGGATCGTATACATCTACCGTGGCACCATAGCTTTGCAGTTCGCGGATCACGTCGATGACACGACTGTTCCGGATGTCCGGACAGTTTTCTTTAAATGTGATGCCTAGCACCAGGATGTCGGATTTGTTGATGGGAAGTTCCTTTCGGGCCATCAGTTTTACGACGCACGTGGCGATGTGAATGCCCATGTTGTCGTTGATTCGGCGCCCCGACAGGATAACTTCAGGCCGATATCCCAGACCCTCGGCCTTGTAGGTTAGATAGTAGGGGTCTACGCCAATGCAGTGTCCGCCCACCAGCCCGGGCTTGAAAGGCAGAAAATTCCACTTCGTGCCGGCAGCCTCCAGCACCTCCGTGGTATCGATCCCAATTTTCTCGAAAATCATCGCCAATTCGTTGACGAAGGCGATATTGATATCGCGTTGCGAATTTTCAATGACCTTGGCTGCTTCTGCGACTTTTAGAGACGATGCCTTGTGGGTTCCTGCCTTGATAATCTTGCGATACAGTTGGTCGACGCGCTCGGCAATTTCCGGTGTGCTGCCGCTCGTAACTTTCTTGATATTCGCGACGCGTCGCTCCTTGTCGCCGGGGTTAATGCGTTCTGGCGAATAACCACAGAAAAAATCGACGTTAAACTTTAGTCCGCTCTCCCGTTCCAGCTCCGGCACACATATCTCCTCGGTACAGCCCGGAAATACGGTGGATTCATATATGACGATATCATCTTTCTTGAGTACTTGTCCCACCGTCCGGCTGGCGCTGATAAGGGGCGTCAGATCAGGCTTCTTGAACTCATCAACAGGTGTGGGGACCGTGACAATATAAATATTTACAGGCCTAAGGTCTTCCAGGCTGGAAGTAAAAGTCAGTCCTTTTGCTTCGGCAAGTTCAGCGCCTTCCACTTCACGGGTACGGTCGTGGCCCTTCTTTAGTTCGTCGATGCGCGTCTGGTTTATGTCAAAGCCCACGACATCCATGACCTTACCGAACTCTACGGCTAACGGAAGGCCTACATATCCCAGGCCGATGATTCCAATTTTATCCATTCTGTTTTACGTTATAGTATTCTTTATACCAATCGATAAACCGGCCCACGCCCGTTTCGATCGGTGTGGCAGGACGGAAGTCGACTGCCTGTATGAGGTCCTCGACATCTGCATAGGTTTCGGGAACGTCGCCATCCTGCAGATCCATATTATGCCGTATTGCCTTCTTGCCGAGCTTTTCTTCTATGACCTCGATAAAACGGATAAGCGGGACGGGCTGGTTATTGCCAATGTTGTAAATGCGATACGGGGCAAAGCTCGAAGCGGGATCTGGCGCCTTGGGGTCCCAATTGGCATTGGGTACTGGAGCCTTTTCGATGAGGCGCGCGATCGACTCGACGATGTCGTCGATATAGGTGAAGTCGCGACTCATGTTGCCGTGGTTGTAGACGTTTATGGGTTTGCCCTCGAGAATGGCCTTCGTGAATATGAACAGCGCCATGTCAGGGCGTCCGTACGGCCCATAAACGGTGAAAAACCGCAAGCCCGTAGTTGGCATTCCGTAAAGAGCGGAATAGGTGTGGGCCATCAGCTCGTTCGCCTTCTTCGAGGCGGCATACAACGAAATAGGGTGGTCGACATTATGGTGCACTGAAAACGGCATTGCCCGGTTGGCGCCATACACGGAACTTGACGACGCGTAAACGAGGTGCTCGACCTGGTTATGCCGGCAAGCCTCGAGTACGTTGAGAAAACCATGCATGTTGCTTTCCAGGTACGCATGCGGATTCACAAGAGAGTACCGTACGCCCGCCTGGGCAGCCAGGTTAACCACGAGCTGAAAGCGCTTTTCTGCAAAGAGGTTATTAAGCCCTTCGCGGTCGGTAAGGTCGATCGGTTTAAAATCGAAGTTCGCCTCCTGCTTGAGCAGATCCAGCCTTGCCCGCTTCAGGTTTGGATCGTAGTAGTCGTTAAGGTTGTCGATACCCGTAACCAGGTAGTCGAGGCCGCACAGTTTTCTGCTAAGATGGAAGCCGATGAACCCTGCTGCACCTGTAATTAAAATCCTCTTTTTGGACGGCATTTAAGGTTTGGATCTGAAAAAATGATATGAAAAGCAGGCAAAAGTAATAATTTAGCGCTGATTTAACGCAATCCAGGGCAGGGCCCGCGCATGAACCAAACACGCTACGAAGAAATCGATCTGGTCGGGTTGTTGGCAAAAGCCATCCGGGCGCTCAGGCGAAACGCGGTTCTACTCACCATCTGCCTTGCCTTGACGATCGGCCTGGCCGTTTGGATGTGGTTCACTTCCGCCAGGGTGTATGAAAGTCGGATGTTGATCTATTCATCCATCCTCACGCAGGCTTACTGCGAGGAATTGGCCGAAAGCCTCAATGCCCTGATTCGTGATCACAACCACCGCGCACTGGCCGACCGTTTGAGCCTCACCGTAGAACAGGCTGCTGCCCTTCGCAGGGTTACCATGGTGGGTGCATTGGAGGGCGCCGTGCCTGAGGTTGATCGCTGGGCAGTCGTAGTCACCGTGCGAGTAACGGATAACGCAATCCTTCCTGATTTGGAGGAGGGGATCGTAGAATACATCGCAGGGAAAGACTTCGTAAAGATCCGCACCGACCAGAAAAAGCGGACATACCAGGAACTCATCGCTCGTGTTGCGGAGGAAATCGAGAAGCTTGAAGCGGTGAAGCAGAGAATCCTGGAGGGGGCTTATAGTTCGCCGCAAGGTGTGGTTATGATGAATCCTTCAGAAGCGTACTCGCGAACGGTCCAGTTGGTCAAGGAAAAACTCGAGCTGGAAGAAAGGTTAAAGCTGGTAAACAGTGTGCAGGTTGTGGAGGGGTTCATTCCCCTGAACCAGCCGGTCAGTCCACGACTATCCTTGCTTTTGGTGGGCGGATTTGTTGCCGGTATAGTCGTGTTCTTGTTTATTATTGGTTTCCGCTACACGTGGTCGGTGGCCCAGCTGAATGAATAATCTGGCCGTACTGCTGAGAAAGGAGTTCATGCTGGAACTCCGCAGAAAGTCGGTAATTTCCGGCATTGGCCTGTACCTCTTCAGCCTGGTATTCATCTGCTACCTGATCTTCAATCTGCGGCAAAATGTTATAAGTCCCGCCACCTGGTCCGCACTGTTCTGGCTTGTTATCCTCTTCTCGGCGGTGAATACGGTGGCCAAGAGTTTTATCGGCGAAAGGCCGGGCGCGATGGTTTACCTGTACATGACCGCGGCCGCGCATGAGATCATTATTTCCAGGATCCTCTATAACTTTATACTTTGCCTGTTACTGGCCTTGGCCGGATACGGACTTTTCTCCCTGTTCATCGACAATCCGGTGGCCGATCAGGCCGTATTCCTTACCGGGCTGGCCCTCACCTGCCTGGGCTTTTCTGCTTCGCTCAGCCTCATTTCAGGAATAGCCGCAAAAGCCCGGAACAGCCACGTGCTGATGGCCGTCCTGAGTTTTCCCGTGTTGATCGGTATCCTGCTGATGGCCATCCGCATTACCAAGAATGCCCTCGACGGCCTCGAGGCTTCTGCAAGCCGCGACGAAATGCTGAACCTGCTGGCAATAAATGTGATATCGGGTGCCCTGTCCTATCTGTTGTTCCCCTATATTTGGCGCAGTTAGAAAATCGACGCCGGAGCAAATTCTTTACTCGAGTAAGTTCATTTTGGGAAATTCATGAAAACATGGATAAAGGTTGCGGTGGTTGTCCTGTTAGTGTACGTTCACACTGCAGGCCTGCTGTTCGACGTCCCCCGGCTCAACATCCTCAATGAAACGATCCGGGCCCTGTACTTTCACGTGCCGATGTGGTTCGGCATGTTCTTTCTGTACCTCCTCTCGATCTACTATGCCATACGGTACCTGCTCAAACCGTTGGAGGAATACGACATTCGATCTATGGAATTTGCTCATGTAGGCACTGCCTTTGGAATACTGGGCTTGCTGACAGGGATGCTCTGGGCCCGATACACCTGGGGTGCGTTCTGGCATGGGGATCCCAAGCAGACAAACTCGGCTATAACGCTGCTGATTTACCTGGCCTATTTCGTACTCAGGGGTTCATTGGAAAACCAGGAGCAGCGTGCCCGTCTAAGCGCCGTGTACAACGTGTTCGCATTCGCGGCCATGATACCGCTCATATTCATCATCCCGAGGTTGCAGAGTTCCATGCACCCCGGCAGCGGGGGTAATCCCGGATTCAATATCTACGACACCGACTCGTCGATGCTCATAGTCTTTTATCCCGCCGTGATAGGGTGGTTCCTCACCGGGTACTGGATTGCCAATTTGAGGATAAGGATGCGAAAACTGAGACTGATCGATACTGCTTCATAACATGAAATACATGCTCACCCTCGTATGCCTCATCGCTTCGGCGGTGGCCCAGGCCCAGGAAACCGTCGAAATGGCGGACAAACTCCGCGCTGAGGGAAAAATCTACGTGATTGTGGTCATCATCCTGATCGTCCTGGCGGGACTGCTGACATACCTGTTCATGCTCGACAAAAAGATCACAAAACTCGAAAAGGAGCAGGCTGACAGAACCTCCTGAGGGGATTCGACGTTTTTCCGTCGGCGGCCTGAGAGTATGGGCTTTTTGACGTAATTTTGACCCCGAAATCCATGAAAGTTACGCATATCCTTCTTATCGTCGCAATCGCTGCTGCCGTGGGGGTAATCATCATGAGCGCGGGCGATGCCAGCACGTATGTTACTTTCGACCAGGCCATGGCACAGGCCGAGGCCGGGGGGACGCACAGCCTGCACGTCGTGGGTGAGCTGAAAAAGGACGATGCGGGACACGTCACGGGCATCAAACCCGGCGCCGACAGGGTGTCATTCTCCTTCGTGATGGTAGATGAAAACGGAAAGGAACAGCGCGTGCAATATAACGAGCCCATGCCCACCGACTTTACCAAGTCGGAAAAGGTGGTAGTTGTGGGACGCTACAAGGATGACACGTTCGTGGCTGATAAGATCCTGCTTAAGTGCCCGTCCAAGTACCAGGAGCCTGCGCAATTGACTTCCGGCGGGTAATCGTGGGTGATGGGAGGATGGAGGTGGTGTTATATGTGGGGACTGAGCAAAAGAAATGATGCATTATTTCATAGGTGACCTGGGTCACTTTTTTGTTATCCTGGCATTCGTCGCCTCGCTGGTTACCGTCTTCAGCTACTTCCGGGCAACCGCAATAGCTGACCCCGAAAAAAAACGCCAATGGCTCTTAAACGGCCGCATAGGATTCTACATTCACGCGGCCGCCATCGTCGGTATCGTAGTTTGCCTCTTCGTCATCATTTCCCGGCACTACTTTGAATACTACTACGCCTTCAATTATTCCGATCGCAGCCTTCCGACACACTACCTGATCTCTACGTTCTGGAACGGTCAGGAGGGAAGTTTTCTCCTCTGGATGTTCTGGCAGGCTGCGTTGGGCATTGTGCTCATTCACACCAACCGCTTTTGGGAAGCACCGGTGATGACGGTCTTCGCACTCGTTCAGGCTTTCCTCGCATCGATGATTCTCGGTGTGGTACTGCCCGTCATCGACCTCAAGATCGGCAGTTCGCCGTTTATTTTGCTTCGCGAAGTGATGCATGACGCGCCGGTGTTCAAGATGGATCCGGAGTTTGTCCCGAAAGACGGAAACGGGTTGAATCCGCTCCTCCAGAATTACTGGATGGTTATCCACCCGCCGACGCTGTTCCTGGGATTTGCCGCGACCCTGGTGCCGTTCTCTTACTGCATTGCGGGTCTCTGGTTGAAACGGTATCGCGAGTGGATACGGCCCGCCTTGCCCTGGTCAATCTTTGCAGCGGGTTCGTTGGGGCTTGGAATTCTCATGGGAGGATACTGGGCGTATGAGACGCTGAACTTCGGAGGCTACTGGAACTGGGACCCGGTGGAAAACGCCGTCTACGTGCCCTGGCTGATCCTCGTTGGAGCCATCCATACCATGAATGCCTATCGCAACAGCGAGGCAGCACTAAAGTCGTCAATCATCCTTGTCATCGCGGTATTTGTTCTCATCCTGTACTCAACATTCCTTACCCGGAGTGGCATACTCGGTGAGTCGTCAGTTCACTCTTTCACCGACCTGGGGTTATCGGGGCAGCTGCTAGTTTACCTGTTCTTCTTCCTGATTGGTGCTGTTGTGTTGGCGGTGGTACGCTGGCGCGAGATTCCCACGTCATCCGGCGAAGTCTCTTATTTGTCAAGGGAGTTCTGGATTTTCGTCGGCGTACTGATCCTCGCCCTGATGGGCTTTCAGGTGATCATGGAAACCTCCAAGCCCGTGTTCAACGCGATTTCAAGATTATTCGGTGGGGCTGGAAATCGCGCTCCAAGAGCGAATGCGGTGGAGTTCTACTCCAACGTCCAGTTGTGGTTTGCGGTAGGGGTGGCGATTCTTTCAGCTATAGGGCAATTCTTCTGGTGGAAGAAAATAGATGCCGCCAAACTGCGGAAGGAGTTGGTACCTCCGATGCTGTTGGCCCTGGTACTGTTTGCCGTGGTAATTACCGTGGGTCAGATATATACTGTCAAATACATTGTGTTGACACTCGCTGCTGTCTTCACTGTAGTTGCCAACGGGGTGATTCTCCTTTCACTGCTTAAAACAAGCCCCGGTCTTTCCGGCGGGGCCATAGCGCACATCGGCATGGGCCTGATGCTGATCGGGATCATGGCGTCGTCCGGGTATTCGAAGGTCGTGTCCCTGAACAACACGGGCATGTTGATATCGAAGGAGCTCAGCGACGAGTTCAACCGCGACAACCTGCTGTTGTTTTTGAACGAACCACGGACGATGGCAGGCTATGAGATCGAGTACATGGGGACCCGGGTAGAACCTAGACGGAAGCGCGGGTACATCGACAGGAATGACATTCTGCTGACGCCAACACCGGGACGCGTCGTCGCACGCCGCGACATCTACTACGATGGAAAAAAATTGTTCTCGGCCAATGAAGAGTTCGAAATCCATCCCGAGAACACATACTATGAGATCCAGTTCCGGCGCAACGGAAAAGTGGAATTCGTACAGTATCCACGCGTACAGGCAAACGAGCAAATGGGCATTGTATCCTCGCCGGATATCAGCCGGTCGCTAACCCGCGATCTGTATACCTACGTCTCCGTCGAAATGCCGGGTGAAGCGCGTAACGACTGGAGTGAAACGGAGGAGGTACGGGTCAGACTCGATGAACCCTTCTTTGTAAACGACTATGTTTCCACGCTGGAGGGTATTGAACGTGTGAACGAAGTGTCCGGCGTTGAATTGACTGATCAGGACGTAGCTGTGAAAGCCCGGGTAACGATCAAGGGAGAACGCATGTCCTATTTGGCCGAACCGTATTTTGTCATCAAGGATAAAATGGTGGGAAGGATCCCGGACGAAATTCCTGAACTTGGCGTCCGTGTATCCCTTATGTCGATCCACCCTGAAACCAGTGATTTCACGCTGGGCATAGCTACCCGACAAAAAGATTGGGTTGTGCTGAAAGCGCTTGAGAAACCGTTTATCAACGTATTGTGGATCGGAACTCTCGTGCTCATGGCGGGGTTTGTTGTATCGCTGGTGCGCCGTTATCGCGAATTCAAGAAAATGCGCGAAAAAGGGCTGGAATAGCCCCTTTGCCGGCATTATAGTATCTTTGACCGTTGATACATGAGTATTATGAAAGTTACGGCTGACAATAAGCTGAGAAATCTGATTGTCGTGGGCGACCGCGTGCTGATCAAGCCCTTGAAACAGAGTGATCGCACTGACAGTGGGCTTTATCTGCCGCCGGGCGTACAGGAAAAGGAAAAAATACAGAGTGGATACATCATCAAGGTAGGCCCTGGCTATCCGCTGCCTATCCCTACGGATGAGGACGACATATGGAAAGGCAGAGAGGACACCGTAAAGTATCTTCCTCTACAAGCGCAGGAAGGAGACCTTGCGATTTTCTTGCAAAAAGGCGCCATCGAGGTGATATACGAACACGAAAAATACTATATCGTACCTCAGGCATCCATCCTGATGCTGGAACGTGAA
>JAJJPK010000072.1:0-4954 GCA_032907565.1 Cyclobacteriaceae bacterium
ATGAAGTCGAGTATCGGTTCGAAGACATCCGTATCATAGGTGGACGCCTTCTTTTGGATGGCCCTGCAGAGACGTTCGAAGCCCATGCCGGTGTCGACGTGGCGCGCAGGAAGTCGTTCCAGGCTGCCGTCGGCTTTCCGGTTGAACTCCATGAACACGAGGTTCCATATCTCGATCACTTGTGGGTGGTCGCGATTGACGAGTTCTCTGCCGGGAGTCTTCTTTACTTCATCATCCGGCCTCAGGTCGATATGAATTTCGGAACAAGGACCGCACGGTCCGGTGTCACCCATCTCCCAGAAGTTATCCTTTCTGCTGCCGAGGAGAATTCGATCTTCATTCACGATGGTACTCCAAAGATCGCGCGCTTCGGTGTCGACGGGTAGCCCATCTTCCTGGTCGCCACCAAAGACAGTAACGTAGAGACGGTCTTTTGGTAGCCCATAAACTTCGGTGAGAAGTTCCCATGCCCAGGCAATAGCTTCCTTCTTAAAGTAGTCGCCGAACGACCAGTTGCCCAGCATCTCGAACATCGTATGGTGATACGTGTCGATACCTACCTCTTCGAGGTCGTTATGCTTGCCACTTACACGGAGGCATTTTTGGGTGTCGGCGATTCTCGGGCTCGGGGGCTTTGCGTTACCCAGGAAGTAATCCTTGAACTGGACCATCCCTGAGTTGGTGAACATCAGTGTGGGGTCGCTCTTGAGTACAAGCGGGGCTGAAGGAACAATTAGATGTCCTTTTTCCTCAAAAAACTCCAAAAACTTACGTCGAATTTCGGCCGAGTTCATCCCCGATAACCATATGGTGTTTTCCTATGCCTCTCCTACCGTATATATTGTCCCATTTAGGATGCCAGGCAAGGGCACAAAATTAAACGCAATTACCCATTTTTAAAGCGTTTTCATGGGCAAATCGAAATATTACTACGACCCTGAAACATGCCAGTACCAGCGGGTGCGGATCGGTTTTGGCGCAATAGCGGGCTATGCCGCCGGCGTACTCTCGGTCGCTTCCCTGATGTTCGCCGGGCTTACACTTTTGGCCGACAGATTAGTGATGACGGAGCGCGAGCGACACCTGCTGCTGGAGAACGAAGCGTTGTCGACACACCGTGTTGTCCTCACTAAACGCCTGGCCGGAATAGAGGCAGAAATTGACAACCTTCATGAGAAAGACTTGCAGATGCATGAAAAACTCTTCGAAGTAACGCCCCGGGTGCCTGAACGGAGTGCGGCCCGAAGAAACAATGCGATCCTTTCGGCTAACGCCCGGGAATTCACCGACGAATTGGAAGCGCTAAAAGAGAAAACGGAGCACCTGATCAACGCATCAACCCGAGTGAACCGTGCTTTTGGCCAACGCTTTAGCGGCGTAGCTACCGACCGCGAACGGCTGGGTAACATGCCCACACTGCAACCCATCGTAAACTCCAACCTCGACTTCGTTGTCTCCGGATTCGGAACCCGAATCAATCCTTTTCACAAAGGGAAATACAAACACCCCGGTATCGACTTTGCCGCACCCCGTGGAACTGTGGTCGTGGCTACCGCACCCGGTCGCGTGACCCTCGTTCGTGAGAGCCGGCTTCAGGCAGGCTACGGAACGTACGTTGAAATTAGTCACGGCGGTGGCCTGGTAACCCGTTATGCTCACCTTCACGAAGTGAAAGTAAAGCAGGGCGAGAAGGTCGCGAAAGGACAACCCATCGCCACCGTGGGCAATACGGGAGGATCGATAGCACCCCACCTTCATTATGAAATCATACGCGACGGACAACACGTGGATCCCCTCGGCTATATGGTTGAGGGCTTGAGCAGCCGCGATTACAACCGGCTTGCCGCCGCGTGCCGTGTTCAGAATCAATCGCTTGACTGATGGCAAAGGCATATTTCAACTACAACGAAGAGACATGCCGCTATGAGCCCGTAGTGCAGGATGGAAAGCACTTCCTCAGAAACGCATGCATCTTCCTCGGCCTGGCATTTTTTGTAAGCGCTACTGCCTTCTTTATGTATCGGAACCAGGCCTTCTCGCTCAGCGAGGAAATCCTTCAAAGCCAGAACAACCGGCACAAGAGCGAATGGGAAGTTATCGACAAACGTATCGCACAGGCAGCCGCCGAGTTGGAACGACTCATTGAAAAAGACGACCACAACTACCGGATCATACTCGACTCTCAACCGCTCGGGAGTTCCATTCGTGATGCCGGTACCGGGGGTAGTGAAAAAATGGACCTCTCCAGTGTGCAGGCCTTCCCCGACATCTACGAAGGATACAAGCGGATCGACAAACTTGCGCGTCAGATAGACATCGAACTGCAATCGTTCAACGAACTTCATGAACTCCTTGAAGAAAAGATGCGGATTTGGGCGTCGCGTCCGGCTATACAACCCATCGACAACCGGCAACTCGACCGCCTGCACCTCACGTTCGGTCCGCGCATGCATCCCATCTTCAGGCGGATGATGGACCACAATGGACTTGACTTCACCGCGTCCCACGGTACACCGGTATACGCCACCGGCGATGGCCGCGTTATCCGGGCCTACCATTCGGAGTCGTATGGCAAGGTCATCTTCATCGACCACGGCCACGGCTTTGAAACCCGCTACGCGCACCTGTCCGAATTCAAGACGCGGCCGGGCGAGCGTGTGAAACGAGGGCAAGTCATCGGTCTCGTTGGAAACACCGGCAACTCTGTATCGTCACACCTTCACTACGAGGTGCTGTACAAGGGCCAGCACATCAACCCCATCAACTTCTTCCAGCGCGATCTCAGCAACTCTGAGTACGAAAGGCTAATCCAGGTAGGCAGCCAGCAGTCGGAACCGCTCGACTAGCGTGTTGATGTGTTGAAGTTGTGACGTATTTTGTCCACTGCCTCGATGGTCTAACGGACCTAATCCGGCAATTCGTCCACCGGATATAACCGGCTAGTACTCAATATTTCTAACGCACGCCATCGATACCTTTGCTTAGACAGAAAACTTCCCTTTATTTGCCTGCGGCAACCAGCACCTTAACCTATGCGCATCTTTTTTGGCTTCGTGGTCTTACTCTTCTTGTGCACTGCCGCAGACTACCGGCCCTCACCGGATCATCCCACGGACCCTATAGCGCGCAAAACAATTCACATCACTGCCGATACGGTTGCGCCTGCAGAGAAGCGGGCAAAGAAAGATAAGAAGGTCCGGAAGGCGAAGAAGAAAGACCGGAAGGCGAAAAAGAAGAAAGCCAGGAAATCGTTGCCGGCCTCTGACACCGTGAAGTGGTCGGAGACCTACTTCACGGCAGATACCGTGGCCCTCGATTCGCTGCCCGTACTCGACACGCTTGCGGTTGTTGAAGAGGCTCTTCCGATACGTAAGGATACACTCGTCATTATCGGCGTAGGCGACATCATGATGGGAACGAACTATCCCGACGACAGCCGGTTGCCACCCGAAGACGGAGCCTTTCTGATGCGGTCGGTGGAGGAATACCTCAAGGATGCCGATCTCACCTTCGGCAACCTGGAAGGTGTGCTGCTCGACTCCGGGGGGACCGTAAAGCAATGCAAGGATCCTAAGGTGTGCTATGCATTCCGAAGTCCGGTTTCCTACGTAGAGAACCTCACCCGCGCCGGCTTCGACATCATGAGCCTGGCCAACAACCATGCCGGCGACTTCGGCGATGAGGGACGCCAAAGCACGATGCGCGCGTTGGACTCTGCAGGCATAGCCCACGCCGGACAGCTCACCCATCCTTATGTGATTTACATCCGGGACAGCATCACCTACGGCTTCACGGCCTTTGCTCCCAATTCCGGCTGCGTGCCGCTTAACGACATAAAGAACGCGCAGTCGATCATAGCGCATTTGGATTCGGTGGCTGACGTTGTCATTGTGTCAGGGTGCACAACACCAGCACGTTCCGCGCGCAAAGGAAGTTTACTATGGCGAAGATCGTGGGGACGTCTATGCATTGGCGCGGGCATGGATTGACGCAGGTGCCGATATCGTATTCGGACACGGCCCGCATGTCACGCGGACCATCGATGTTTACAACGGAAGGTTCATCGCGTACAGCTTAGGAAACTTCTGCACCTATCGGGGTATCAACATTGCTGGAGTAAACGGATTAGCCCCGATAGCTAAGGTTTATGTGAATCGCTCGGGAGAATTTCTGAAGGCACAAATCATACCAACCTACCAGACGTATACTGACGGCGTGCAGGTTGACCCCCAGAGGCGCGTTATCCGGCTGATGCGCGAGTTGAAGGAAAAAGATTTTCCGGAATCGCCTCTTCAGATTGATGATAATGGTTTAATTATTTATCTTGCTCAATAACATGGCGTACAAAGAAAAAGAAATCGAAAAGCTTTACTACTCCATTGGAGAGGTAGCTGAAATTTTCAATGTTGCACCATCCCTGATTCGATTCTGGGAATCCGAGTTCGATCTGATTAAGCCGAAAAAGAACCGGAAGGGTAATCGCCAGTTTACCCGCGAGGACATCGAGAATGTCCGCACCATCTATCACCTCGTTAAAGAGAAGGGATTTACGCTTCAGGGCGCAAAAGAAATGCTTCGCCACGACGCACAAGCTGTTAAAGACAAAGTGGAGCTGATCGACTCGCTGCGCGGCGTCAGGAAATTTCTCGTCGACCTACGCGAAAATCTTCGCTGAGAGGCTGTTGGATTTTCGGCCGGAACGCTGAATATTAGCGCCGGCAATGGATCAGTCAAGACTCTCTCTCCTTGCGCTCCATTTCATTCCAGGCCTCGGCGATTACCTCATACGGCAGCTCGTTGGATATTGCGGCTCAGCCGAAACGGTATTTAAAACTCCCAAAGGGAAACTCCAGAAGATTCCCGGCATCGGGCGTAAGACGGCAACGCTGATCCAGACAGGAACAGCCTTCGCCCGCGCCGAGCAAGAGATTCGAAATTGCGAACGCAACAACAT
>JAJJPK010000073.1:0-21140 GCA_032907565.1 Cyclobacteriaceae bacterium
GGACAGGAATCCATATCCCGGGTGGATGGCCTGAGCCCCGCAGGCTATGGCCGTATCGATAATGCGTTGGATGTTCAGGTAGGACTCGGCTGAGGGCGGGGGACCCACGCAAAAAGCCTCATCTGCGAAGCGTACGTGGGGGCTAAGACGGTCGGCCTCGCTGTAGATAGCGACGGTCTGTATGCCCATTTCGCGGGCTGAGCGCATGATCCGGAGGGCGATTTCCCCACGGTTGGCCACCAGAATCTTGTGGATGTCGGTCATAAAGGGACAATGCTAGCGATTAATTCGAATCCGCGCCAGAACTTACGTTGTGGGGTAACAAACCTGCATAGTAGCCGCTTTTTCGCTATTTTGCGCCCATGTTAACCAATAGCAGGAAAAATGGCAGACTTGTTTGATAAGCTCCGCATGGAAGCCGGGCCACTGGCGAAATATTCCCACCTCCCTGATGATTACTTCTTTTTCCCCAAACTCGAAGGCGAAATCGGTCCCCGAATGAAGTTCAACGGGCGTGAGGTGCTTGTGTGGAGTCTTAATAATTACCTGGGCCTTGCCAATCACCCGGAGGTACGTGAAGCGGATGCGCGGGCGGCTCAGCAATATGGAATGGCGTCGCCGATGGGAGCGCGCATGATGTCTGGAAATTCAGACAATCACGTGAGGCTGGAGCAAGAGCTGGCGGCGTTTGTCTCGAAGGAAGATGCCATGCTCCTGAATTATGGTTATCAGGGGGTTGTATCCATCATCGACGCGCTGGTGGACCGGAAGGATGTGATTGTATACGACGCAGAATGTCATGCCTGCATTATCGATGGCGTGCGCCTGCATATGGGCAAGCGCTTCGTGTACGTCCACAACAATATGGAAAACCTGGAGAAGCAGCTCCAACGTGCCTCCAAGCTGGTAGAAGAGACTGGCGGCGCCATTCTCGTCATCACAGAAGGTGTGTTCGGCATGTCGGGAAAGCAGGGCAACCTCAAAGGTGTAGCGGAACTAAAGAAGAAATACAATTTCCGGTTGTTCGTAGACGACGCCCACGGCTTCGGCACCATGGGAAAGACCGGCGCTGGCACAGGCGAAGAGCAGGGTGTGCAGGATGAAATCGATATCTACTTCTCCACCTTTGCCAAATCGATGGCTGGTATTGGTGCGTTTGTCGCGAGCGAACAACGCATCATCAAGTATCTGCGCTACAGTGTACGTTCGCAGATCTACGCGAAAACTCTTCCCATGACCATGGTGGTCGGCGCACTGAAGCGTATGGAGCTTCTCAGGACGCGGCCCGAGTTAAGGGACAATCTTTGGAAGATTGTCAGGGCGTTGCAGAACGGCCTTCGGAAGAATGGTTTTTACTTAGGGGAGACGACGTCACCGGTCACCCCAGTGCTCTTTAAGGGTGGAGTAGGAGAGGCTGCCAATATGGCAATGGACCTTCGGGAGAACTTCAACATTTTCTGCTCTGTCGTGATCTATCCCGTTGTCCCTAAGGATGTTATAATGTTCCGAATCATTCCCACAGCGGCGCATACCCTGGACGATGTGGAGGAGACACTTACGGCATTTTCATCCCTCAAAAGGAAGCTGGATGACGGGTTTTACCGGAAGGAGGAACTGGTTGCGGTGACCCGGCCAAGGTAAAAAAAGTGCCTCAAACGGTTGAATTTTTGGGTTTTTCTTTAAATTGGCAGTAGAAACTTAAATTTTCAATCTTAAATCCTTAAGGCAATGCAAAAATTTCAGGAACTCAAAAATCTCATAGCGTCACTGGAAAGTGACATTGATAAGTTCTATAACAAGGGCAATAGTGCCGCAGGTACCCGTGTTAGAAAAGGCATGCAGGAACTGAAAACCATCGCCCAGAGCATACGGGCAGAAGTTCAGGAATTGAAAAATAAAGCTAGCTGATTACGCTTATCGAGATTTTGAGTTTGAAATAAAGATACTAGGGGGATAGCCATCACATGCTATCCCTTTCTTTTTGATCTGGCGTAGGCCTGTGCAATTTTTTCGCGCAGAGCATCTGATGCAGGCGTCATAGGCAGGCGCGTGTAGGGGCCGCAGATGCCCATTTCCGAAAGCAATTGTTTTACACCCGTTGGATTGCCCTCGGCGTACATCAGCGGATTAAGCTCCAGAAGGCGGAATAGTTCACGACTGGCTCTGTCGAAGCGCGCTTCCTGAGTGTATTTCTTTATTCGCGCGAAAACGCCCGGAAATGCATTAGCGAGCACGGATATCACTCCACGTCCCCCAATGCTGTACAACGCGACAGTCATCATGTCATCTCCGGAGATGAGCATAAAGTCTTTGGGCTTGCCGTGGGCAATTCTCATGCACTGCTCCAGGTCTACTGAGGCCTCCTTGACGCCGGCGATGTGCGGGTGTTCACGGAGGCGGAGCAGGGTTTCGGCTGTTATGTGCGGGCCCGGGCGTCCCGGAATGTTGTAAATGATGACTGGCACAGGCGCAGCATCTGCAACAGCCTTAAAATGCCGCATGACACCTTCCTGTGAGGGCTTGTTGTAATATGGACATACCGACAGTATGGCGTCGACACCGGAGAAATCTGTTGCATGTATGTCCTCCAGTACGTGACGCGTGTCGTTCCCGCCAACGCCAAACACGATAGGAAGGCCGCGCGGATTATTCTCCTGCACAAAGCGAAGCACGTCATTTTTTTCCTCACGTGAGAGCGTAGCAGATTCACCAGTCGTGCCCATCACGACAAAATAATCGACACCACCATTCGCCGTATGGCGAAGGAGCTTTTTCAGGCTTTTGTAGTCGATCGCCCCATCTTCCTCAAAGGGCGTGACCAGAGCCACCCCCGTTCCGACAAGATTCTTCATCGGGTTATCGCAATAGCGTTGTGTATTTGTACAAACTTTCCATCAACTCGTGCGTGCCGCCGTTACTTTCAACCATAAACTCGAAAAACGGCTTACCGGTTTCCCAGTAGGGGCCCAGGCGGCACTTGGCCTTGCATCGCGCCAGCAAATTAAGAATTAACGGGTTGGGATCAGTATCAAGGTAGAAAACATAATCGAATTCAATGCTGGCGAACTTCAGGGCAAGAGAAGAAGTCACGTTGCCCCAAATGTTGAAATCTTTTTGCGTAAAGAAATCAAACAGAAATTCGTAGTTCTGCTTGTCGTCAGGAAGGAAGCACAAAACCGTCACCTTTTTGCCGTCCTTCTCGAGCTTCTTTACGAGGTCTTTGATGTTTGCATGCTTCTGCTTGTCTTCTACAGTAAACAGGATGCCCACTTTCTGGGCTTGCGCATACGGGAGACACGTACGGACGGATTTATTCTTCCTCAGGTGACTGTTAGTGCTGATTTGCAGAAAGTTAAACATCCCGAAGTATACTCAATTTCCTTTTAAGAGCGATTCGAACTCCTCTTCGCTGATAATGGTGACGCCGATTTTTTTTGCCTTTTCCAGTTTGGAAGGACCCATGTCCGCACCGGCGAGAAGGTAGTCCAGCTTTCCCGACACCGACGAAAGGACTCTACCTCCATTGCTCACAATCAGATCTTTGAGTTCATCGCGCTTGTACTTCTGAAAAACGCCGGAAATGACGAAGGACTTGTTGTTCAACTTGTTGCTCACCTGCTGAACGGTTTTCTCGTCGATGGCAAACTGAAGGCCGGCGCGCTTCAGCCGTTCAATCTCACGGATATTTTCCGGATCCCTGAAAAACGAGTAGATGCTCTGCGCGATTTTTTCGCCTACCTCAGGTGCGGCCAACAATTCTTCCATACTTGCATTCGCGAGGTTGTCGATGTTTTTGAAATGACGGGCCAGTTTGGCAGCTACAGTCTGCCCTACATAACGGATGCCCAATGCGAAAAGCACATTCGCGAACGGTGCGTTCTTTGATGCCTCTATGCCCTTCAGCACATTCTGCGTAGACAATTCCTTGAAACCCTCGAGCTTCATGATGTCTTCGCGGGTGAGATCATAGAGATCGGCGGGACTTTTCACCAGCCCGAGACGGAACAGCTGCTGTATCGTTCGTTCACCGAGGGAGTCGATATCCATTGCCCTTCGCTGAATAAAATGTTCGATACGTCCCGTGATCTGGGGTGGGCATCCGGTCGTGTTCGGACAATAATGTGCCGCTTCGCCTTCATTTCTGATGAGTGGCGTTCCGCATTCGGGGCAATTGCTGATATACGTTACGGGCTCGGTAGCCGAAGGCCTTCTGCTGTTTGCGTGACCTGTGACCTGCGGCCTAATCTCTGCGCCTTTCTGGACGGAGAGGTGGTGACGAACGCGCAAGCCAAGGCGCGCTATCTCGTTCGCGTTGTGCAGCGAAGCACGCTTTACGGTTGTACCCGACAGAAATATCGGCTCAAGCTCGGCTACCGGTGTGATCGCACCGGTTCTTCCCACCTGATACGTGATGCTTTTCAATCGCGTACTCTGGCTCTCTGGCTTATACTTGTATGCGATGGCCCAACGTGGACTCTTGGCGGTGTAACCCAGACGCTCCTGTTGGCCGAGGTTGTTGATCTTGATGACAGCGCCGTCGGTTTCGAGGGGAAGCGTCATCCGCTTGGTTTCCCACTCGTCGATATAGTCGAATACCTCCTTCAGCGACGCACACTTCCGGTATGTAGGTGATACGTTGAAACGCCATTTCTGCAGAAGCTGAATGCACTCTTCGTGGGTTTCCACGTCGAGGTCTTCGCCCAGGAGCGTATAGACATAACAATCGAGTTTTCGGCGTGCCACTTCGGAGGAATCCTGCATCTTCAAAGTCCCGGCTGCCGTATTGCGCGCATTGGCGTATCGTTCCTCGCCGATGTCCTCCCGTTCGCGGTTGAGTGCTTCGAATACTCTACGCGGTAAAAAGACTTCGCCGCGCACTTCAAACATCGGGGGGACGTCGCCCTTTATCGTGAGCGGGATATTGCGTATGGTCCTGATGTTCGCCGTAACGTCATCGCCCCTTACGCCATCACCGCGGGTCACCCCGCGCACCAGCCGGCCGTTTTCGTAGATCAGGCTGATCGACACGCCGTCAAACTTCAGTTCGCAGAAGTATTCGTAAGGCTCTCCCTCGAGGGCGCGCTTAACACGTCCATCGAATTCCTCCAACTCCTCTTTGCTGTACGTGTTGCCCAGCGAGAGCATGGGATAGCGATGGTAGACCGTGGCAAATTCCTTGGTGATTGTGCCCCCAACGCGCTGCGTCGGAGAGTCCGGACTTTTGAATTGCGGAAATTGCTCTTCCAGAGCAACAAGCTTGGCCAGCAGCTGGTCGAATTCGTAGTCGCTGATCTCCGTCCGGTTTTCCTGGTAGTATAACTCGTTGTGCCTGTTTATCGTCTCGGTGAGTTCCTTAATTTCCCGGGCAGCCTGTTCAGGGGTCATCGTAGTGAAATATGTGCCCTAAGTTATAATGAAAACCACATTTTGGAAAGGTGAACCCAAGCGCCTAATTGCCTTCAGACACAACGAGGAAATTGTCTTCAGGCCTCACGTCCGCGAGCGCGCCGGACGGGTCGATGTCGATCCGTGCAATCTGCTTATCTGGATGGGTTACCTCCAGCGAATAATTGGGCTCGACCCAATTCCAGGTGGACGCAACATGCCACGAGGGTGCTACGGGTTTTGTCCCGAAGGTTTCATTGAGTGGTATGTGGATCATCTGCTCGGTGCCGTCACGAAAAGTCACCCGGAGATCAATCGGCATAGGAAGTTCTCCCTTCCGCGTGAGGCGCACTATTGAGCGTCCTGCATCTTTCTCGATGCCCTGCACGGCGTAGTCAATTTGCTTTGTCGTGGTGGTCCACAGGTTCAAATGCCATTTCAACTGCATGCCGCTCGTCTTCTCCATGATCCGGATAAAGTCATTTGGTTCAGGATGCCGGAACTGCCACGTGGCATAGTACGCACGCATCGCTTTGCCGAAGTTTTCGTCCCCGACGATATACCGTAAGTGTCTGAGAAGAATGCACCCTTTGAAGTAGGCAGCCACCCGGTAGGCATCATTCGTGGTAAAGAAGTCTGCCCATTGCGCCATCGGCTCCTCCTTGCCCGCGCGCGCCAGCAGTCTGTAGCCCTCGTATGCCCGGCTATGAGGATCCGCTTCGCCCATAATTACACCCTTTGCCTCGTTCTGATAATATTGGGCAAAGCCTTCGTCCATCCAATGATGTGTCACCTCGTTCGTTGCGAGCACACCCTGGAACCAACTGTGGGCTACTTCGTGGAACACCGTGCTCACCGTACTGGCAGGCCTGCCTTCGCCGACAATCAGGGTAGCCATGGGATACTCCATCCCTCCGTCGCCTCCCTGTATTACGGAGTACGTCTCGTACGGGTACGGGCCCACGTGATCGCTCATGAATTGGAAGAAGCGGCTTGTCACTTCAGGGAGACTTTCCCAAACTTTCGTCTTGGCGTTGGGTTGATAAAAGAAATGTAGCTCCGGCCCGTCAGGTACGCGGGTACGAAGATGGTGGTAATCCGGGTCTGCGGCCCAGGCAAAGTCGTGTACATTCTTTGCACTGAACCGCCATATAAGCGTCGACCGGTTTTGCCGCTTTACCTTCTTACCTGGCGATTCATAGCCATGACCGATGGAGTCTGCATTCAGGAGAACGCCGGTAGCGGCCACTGTGTAGCGTGAGTCGAGCGTAATGTTTACCTGATAGTCTCCCCACACCGAATGGAACTCTCGGGCGATGTAGGGGTTGAGATGCCAGCCCTCGTGGTCGTACTCCGCGAGTTTTGGATACCATTGGGTCATCGAATAATCAATTCCCTCGTTGTTGTTGCGCCCGGAACGGCGAATCTGAACGGGCACCTGGGCCTCGAATTGCATGTCCAGCACCGTACGGGAACCCGGGAGCAGAGGCTGCGCCAGCGTCACTTCCAGCAAGGTGCCGTGTTCACGCATTGTTACAGACTTTCCATCTTGCTTCAGAGCGCGGACCTTCTGGTAGCCAATTTCATCGGGCTTTAGCCGTCCGATTCTGTCGCTGATCCTCGGATCGGGATCTACAATGTACCGTGAGCGCACGTCCATCATACTGCCCGGCTGGAAGGCATTAAAGTACAGGTGGTAATAGATGGTCTTGAGTGTGTCCGGAGAATTGTTGTGATATACAAGTTTCTGAGTGCCCTCAAGAATATGTGTTTTTGTGTTCAGGGCGACGTTCATGGTATACTCCACGCGCTGCTGCCAGCGATACTGCTGCGCATGAGCGGAATATGTAGCAGTTGAAATAAGAACAATTAAAAAACAGATAATCAGTTGCTTATAAGCCATTATTGCGAGTGAAATAAAAAATCAAAATATGGAAATGAAAGGGAAGGAGCAACTTGAAATTGCCGTAAAGCAGGCCCTTGGCCGCTTTACGGTGTGTTGATGTTAGGCTACCCGCGAAATGAGTAGGTTTGGGAAGGCATCACCCAAGCAGTTCAACGTTTCGCCTTGAACTCAAGGTTGAATACTACACTGGCGGAGAGAAAGCCGCTGTTGCTCAGGGTCAGGGGCTCGTCGGCGAGTGCGCGTGGGATGTTGTAGGTGTAGGTGATGTTGAACAGCCAATGGTCGATGGTAAAGTTCAACGGCGCGCTGAAGGCGTAGTTCATGATTCCGAATACCCTGCGCTCTGTAATGCGGTACCCAAACCGGTCGCCGTACTTTTGAAAGTTGGTCAAGGCTTCGTTGATACTAGATGGTCTTATGATCTCTATCTCAGTGATTTGCTCGTCTCCAAACAGCACGTATACGGCAGGATAAAATGTGATGCGGTCGAAGCCTAGAAAATCCCTTTTTCGAAAGTTGCCGCTGATGCCGGGTAGGATCCGGTGGGCGTGGGCATCGCCAAAATAGAACGAATAGTCGAGACGAAGGGAGACGGGCTTGAGGTCGAGCATCGCGGACATGCTGGCGGCATTGGAGTAGGGGATGAAGTAGTCGTCGTCGTAGTGGTAAAAGAAATGGTCGAAGGCAGCCAGCACCGAGAAACTGTTGCCGACGGTGTGCAGGTAACCGGCCGACAGGGTGGTGAGGTAGAGGTTGGGCTCGAAGTCACGACTCCAATAGGCGGTGACGTCGGCATAGAGCCCCGACTTGTGGTAATAAGTGATTCCCGGCGAAAGCCCGAACTGCGTTATGCCCAGTGTGCGTCCTGCATCCAGGATGTTGCTGTTATAGCCTAGTCGGAATGCAAGGATCGAGGCATCCTCTTCCTCCAGGCTCATCAGGCTGTCGATAAGGCGGAAGATCGCCAGTGAGTCGCTGAAGGTCAGCAGTGAGTCTGGCGTCGATCGAAGAGAGTCGGGTACCTGGGCGTGCAAGGGCGCCAGGGACCCGACCAGAAACACAAAGCCAACGCAGCGGCTGCGCATCCCCGTGCGTTCTCAGTTGTTGCGTTGGCGCAATCTCTCCTGATGGCGTTCGCGAATGTCTTGGCGGCGATCCATCTGATGGCGGCGCTGCTGGATCTGACGAAGGACGATCCGGGTGAACTCCTGCTCTGCGTTGCGCAGGCGTACGAGCTTTTGTGCAGGGATGGCCTGCATCATACGGCCCGAGTAGTCCTTTTCCAGGTCGAGTTCTTGCTGTCGAATTTGCAGGCCGAGCTCGACATATTCTTTCTCATCAACGCCCTTTCTTCTGGCTTCGCGATACTGCTGGCGGAGTTCCTGACGCTTTCCGGCAAATTCTCTGTAGATCGGCCAGAAGCGTTCGGCTTCCTCCGTAGTAAGGCCAAGCCGTTCGGTGATGTAGGCGGCGCGGGCAGCGTCAATACGTGCGGCTACTTCCGGCCTCGTCGAGGCGGATTCAATTTCTTCCGGCTCCTGTGCATGAGCCGCAACCGCCGTCCATGCGATAAGGGCTACAATCAACACGCTTTTCATCTCTCTCTTCATTGCTCTAATTGTTTATTCAATTCTTCAATTCTTCAACTCTTCAACTCTTCAATCTTCCTCCGGGAGCGGCAGCTGGTCGATCAGCAATTCGAGCTCCTCCGCATCAAAAGCCGTTTCGTAGACTTCGTTTTCGATGGCCGCTGCTTCTTCTACCGTGATATCGCCGTAGGGAATCAACTCGTCCGTGACCAACCCGTATTCTTCCAGGTAAGCAGCCAGCTGCTCGGCCTCTATGGTGGCAAGAATTGCCTCCGGGTCTTCTGGCGCCTGTTTCAGCCACCATCCTGCGAACAGGCCTATGGCGACAAGAACCGGCAGGGCATACCGAATGGAACGCGCCCACGACCAGGAGGCAGACCGGCTTTGCCTGCCCCCGGAAATGCGCGCCTGAACACGTGCCGGCAGCTGCTCGAAATATCCGTCCGGGACCTCGAAAATGTTCTTTTTGGGTATGTCTTCGAGTTTTTTCATTTCTATATGCTTTGACAATCTTCCTGGCTCAGGGTTTAGTCACGCTTAAGGAATTCTTCAATTTTTTTGACGGCGTGATGATAGCTCGCCTTAAGGGCGCCCACGCTCGTACCTGTGATTTCGGAAATATCCTCGTAGGTCATTTCATCGAAGTATTTCATATTGAATACCATGCGCTGTCGGGTTGGAAGGGTGAGCAATGCTTTTTGGAGTTTGAGCTGGATTTCGTCGCCACTCAGGCCCGCCATGCTGTCCAGCTTGCCTGCCAATTCACCCTCGACATCGCCAATAGGGAGAAAAAAACGCCGCTTCTTGCGCTGTAGGAAATTGAGGCACTCGTTGGTTGCGATGCGATAGATCCACGTGAAGAGCCGGGCGTCTTCCCGGAAGCTGTCGATGTTGCGGTGTACCTTGATAAATACTTCCTGGGTGACGTCGTCGGCATCGTCGTGGTCGATTACCATTTTCCGCACATGCCAATACACTTTCTGCTGGTATGCGCGTACCAGTAGGTTGAAGCCGTAATTCCGCGTTTCCGGGTTACGGATCTTTTCCAATAGCGCTCTGTCGTCCAAGCTCAAGGATTCAGCAACGTGGGTTAGACCACTCCGGATTGTGAGGGTTTAAAAATGCTGCAAGTTCTGATTTTGCTACCGAATGGCCGACAGAATGTCGGCGAGCCGTTCGTATTGCTCCTTCGAATGCGATGGAAAATTGGCAAATACCAGAGAATTTCCCGTGAAACCCGCCGAAATGGCATGCCTTCGCAACTCATCCTGTACCCGTCCGATGTCAGAGGCCTGAACAGCAACAACGGTGCGTGCACGGAACTGCTTCTCACCGACAACAGGCTGGAGCACCGGATGCTGTTCGAGCAAGTGGTAGAGGACAGCCGACTTATATTCGGTCTCCCTCCGTAGCGTAACTATTCCGCGGCTCAGCATGTCGCCTACTACTCCTCCCAATACGGACACCCACGTGAGATTCAAGGCCGGATGCACCGCTTCACTTGACGCACGGACGCCCTGGAAGCGTTGCATCCATCGCCCGTTCACGACGGCGGCGCCCAGTCCTGTGGGCATTCCGAAGCCATAATGAAATTCCAGAAAGATTGCATCCAGGGTCTCGAACGGCAAGGCAGCATAGGGCCACGCCAAGGAGGCGTCGACAGCAACAAGCCGCTTGTCATCCTGCCCGCGCAAGCTGACCAACCGTTCAAGTGGTAGCGATGTGCCGCCTGTTTCGGTGTGACGCATCACCAGGACTTGCGCCGTGTTGTCTGGCCCACTGTTCGACAACAGGGCGTCGTGCGTAAGCCAGGAACTGCCACGATCTCCCGTCAGGCGAATAGCATCATCGATGAAGCGGCTGGTTTCGGGCAGGAAAATGATCTTGTGGGTATCGGGAATTGCGAGCAACTCGCGCAGTTGACGCGCCGTCTGCTGGACAAGTTCGGCAGCCTCGCTACTGGAAGGGACCATCTCGGGGATGCGTAGCCTGAACGCCTGTCGTACGTGATCGCGTACCGAGTGAAACAACTGCGAAGGGCCTGGCTGAACATTGATCATAACAGCCCAAAGGTACAATTTTCCGACGGCTGGCTCGTTGGGGTAGCCGCGGGTGCGCGTGTTTGTTGAAAAATTAGAAATTTATCAAGAGTCGGGCTGAATCTTTATTGTCGTATTTTAGCGGTGAATCCACTCGGGTCCGGGACACGTTTGCTGAACCTAACACGAAAAACAATACCGAGTGAAGCCCTTTGACAAAACCAGGCCTCACCCCATTCATTTGGGGCCTCGCCCTAAAAGCAGGATAACAGTGGAAGGTTGCGGCTTAGGGTAGCTCAAAACCTGTCTTTTATGAGGTTCAGAAACACCTCTCCGGATTCGGTGGGTTCTTTTTTTTAATACAATACCCGGAACTTGATGGTGTGTTCCACCTTGCGCAATGCCTTGATTACATCTTTATCGTAGGCCTTGTCGATGTCTGTGATCACGTAGCCAATTTGCTCGTTCGTTTTCAGGTACTGCCCCACGATGTTGACACCACTATCTGCTAACACGCGGTTGATGCGCGCCAGCACACCCGGTACGTTAGCGTGTATGTGAATCAGCCGGTGCGCATCCTTGAGCGTAGGCAGCGTGAGGTTCGGGAAGTTGACACTGTTTGATGTGCTGCCCGTGTTGATGTAGTCAGCGATCTTCGCCGGAACAAAATAGCCGATGTTCTCCTGAGCCTCGGAAGTACTCCCTCCGATGTGCGGGGTGAGGATCGTGTTGGGAAGACCTCGAAGGGGAGAGACAAATTCTTCCGCGTTGCTGGCCGGCTCTTCCGGAAACACGTCAATGCCGCAACCCGCGACTTTCCCTGAGAGTATGCTTTCCCGAAGCGCGTTAATGTCGACGACGTGGCCACGACTCAGGTTGAGAAATATCACGCCGTCCTTCATGAGTTGGAACTCCCGTGCGCCGATCATATTGGTGTTCGACTCGCGACCGTCGACGTGCAGGGAGACAACGTCTGCCTCTTCCAACAGTTCGGTCATGCTCCGACATTTTACGGCATTGCCGAGGGCGAGTTTTTCCTCGCGATCGTAATACAATACTTTCATTCCGAGGGCTTCTGCCAAAACAGAAAGTTGTGTGCCGATGTTGCCGTATCCGATAATACCGAGCTTCTTTCCGCGGATCTCATAGCTCCCTTTGGCCGACTTGTCCCATACACCTGCATGCATCTTCACCACCTTGTCCGGAATGTTGCGGATGAGCATGATCATTTCGGCAACGGCCAGTTCCACCACCGACCGCGTATTGCTGAACGGCGCATTGAACACGGCGATCCCCTTTTCGGTGGCAGCTCTCAAGTCGATTTGATTCGTGCCAATACAGAATGCGCCAATGACCATCAGGCGTTTCGCGTTGTCCAATACGCGGCGCGTCACCTGTGTCTTCGAGCGGATGCCGAGCACAGATACGTCGCGGATGCGTTCACACAATTCATCTTCCGACAGAGCCGCCCGTTCCGTCTCGACGCTGAATCCTTCCTCCCGTAACCGTGCGACGGCGACGGGATGAACATTCTCGAGAAGGAGCATGTTGATCCGATTCTTCGGAAATGAAAATTCAGTGGCCACTGATATTGAGATTTGTCACTTGTCCTGCACCTGCAACGTCTTCACCATACAGACGGCGGTGTCGCTGCAAACCCCGGAGAACTCCTTTCGGTCGATTTCGACGAATCCTTTTCGCTTGAAAAACAGACGAGCCGTTTCAGTTAAGAGATAGATCTTCGATACTTTTTTTTCTCTTGCGATGTCGATCAACTCGTCCGTGATCCGGGACCCGAGCTTGTGTCCGCGTAGGGCGTCCTTTACTGCCAGGGAGCGCAGGAGCGCATACTGCCCAAAGAGTTCCAGTGCACCCGTGCCGATCAGCTTGTCGTCTTCGTAATATCCGATAAGAATGTGACGATCCATGGATAGGTCGTCACAGGGAAGGTTTACAGACCGCAGCAGCGCGCGAAAAGCTTCAAAGCTTTCCGCATCGCGGATGGGGGTACTTTTTACTTCGATTTCCATAAGGCCGTCAATTTGCCTTCTTTCGACTAATGGCCCGCTGTACGGCGGAAATAATGGCTTTTGTGTTAAGTCCATATTTTTCCAGGAGCTCCAGCGGCTTTCCGCTCTCCCCAAAGCTGTCGTTTACGGCCACCATCTCGAGGGGAGAGGGATGAAATCTTCCAAGGACCTGGGCCACGGAATCGCCCAGGCCGCCGTTCATCTGGTGCTCCTCGCAGGTGACAGCGCAACCAGTCTTTTGTATCGAAGCGAGGATGGCTTCGACATCGAGCGGCTTTATCGTGTGCACGTTGATCAATTCAACGCTGATACCCATCTCTGCCAATGCAGCCTCGGCCTCAATCGCAATCCATACCATGTGACCGCAGGCGAATATCGACACGTCAGTACCTGACAGGAGCGTATCGGCCTTGCCGATCGTGAAAGGTTTGTCGGCTTCCGTGAATATAGGCCAGCTTGGTCGCCCGAAGCGCAGGTAAGCCGGTCCGACGTGGTCGGCAAGGGCAATTGTCGCCGCTTTTGTCTGGTTGTAGTCGCACGGTACGATAACAGTCATCCCAGGCATCATTTTCATCATTCCAATGTCTTCCAGGATTTGGTGTGTGGCGCCGTCTTCTCCGAGCGTCAATCCTGCGTGCGACGCGCATATTTTTACGTTCTTGTTGGAATATGCAATCGACTGGCGAATTTGGTCGTAAACCCGGCCAGTGGAAAAATTCGCGAACGTACCGGTATAGGGAATTTTACCTACTGTAGCCATGCCCGCGGCGAGGCCCATCATATTGGCCTCGGCAATGCCCACCTGGAAGAACCGGTCGGGAAACTCTTTCTTGAAATCGCCCATTTTCATGGATCCAAGCAGGTCGGCGCACAAGCCTACCACGTTGGGGTTTTTCCTGCCCGCCTCGAGCAGGCCCGCACCAAAGCCAGAGCGCGTGTCTTTTTTCTCGGTATACGTAAATTTTGTCGCCATCGAATCAGGTGAGAGTTCGAGTAAAATTGGATTGCCGCGAAAGTCGGAAATTATTTCCGTTTCTTCCAGCGCGTGAGCAAATTACCTCGTTGAAATCTGTGCAACAAGGTCTTTGATACGCGGCTTATTCAAAGACGGAGAGGTTCAGCGTTTGACCGCGGGAGAGTTCGAAGACTTTGATTCCCGTGTACTTACTGCCGCCTGAGTCGCGTACCCTGAAGGCGACCTTGTACTTTCCGGGCAGCAGTGTGAGGCTGTGCTGGGCGCGATTTGGATCGAGGTGACACACCCACTGTTCGGTGCCATCTCCGAGGATCTCAAATACACTACCGTATCCCGGCGACACGGTGTTAATATTAACAAGCCCCGGCGCAGGCAGTTCAATGGTCCTGGTCTTGTCGGGCTCAATAGTAATATCGAATTGGCGTCGGGGGAGGGTGAGGGTTTCGATGCGGTAGGTACCCGCGAGGTAGCGGAACGTTTCGTTAGCCATCTGCGTGTTGATGATACGGTGATCGTCGGTGGTGCGCACGACCACCTGAAAACCTGCACGGCGTCCGTCCTGCTTCACGATAAGGTTACCCTGCGGGACTGGAATTGATATGACGTTGTGCTTTCCGTTAACAATGTTGACGTTGCGTCGGACCACCGGAGGTACCGTATTGACGACCACCGTGTAGCTGTTGACCGGGTCAATGTTCACTGTATCGGGACGTCCTCTCGCATCCAGGTAATGAACAAACTCATAGAAGGGTGTACCCGTCATTCCGTTGAGGAACGACACGTCGATGTTCGTCTCGTCGGGATTTCCGTCCTTGTCGAGCAACTCAACGCTCACGCTGGTGGTCGAAAAGGTTGTCTGGATCGCATCGTTGAGTACCTTGTTGAAACTGGTGGAGTTCCCTGAATCGAAATACTGGCCTGCACATTCCAGCGCCTTTCCGCCCTGCAAACCCAATCCGATAATGAAAGGCCGAAGAAACACACCGCGTCGTTGTAGCTCGAGCGATGTGGCGCATGGGTCGCCCTCACAGGATTCAACTCCGTCTGTAATCAGGATGAGGATGTTGCGATATCCGGGACTGATCGGAAAGTCGGTGGCAGCCTGAAGCAGCGAATACGTAATGGGTGTTACGCCCTTGGGTACAATTTCTTTGAGCTTGGCAATGATTTGATCGTGGTTGCGTGTTCCAAAGGGAACTTCAAGTTTGGTATCCTGGCAGTTGTTCGATTGGCGCGCATAACGGTGGCCATATACCCGTAAGGCAAGTTCCAGATTTTCGTTCGACCTCAGCGAGTCGACAAGACGGGTGAGGATGCGTTTGGCAACGTCGATACGCGACTCGCCATTATGCCAGATCCCCATCATCGAGCCGGAACCGTCAAGAAGAAAGAGTATGCGCGTACGTTCGGGTACTTTTTGCTGGACCTTGCGCTGTGCCACCGACCAGGTAGGGGCAACGACGATGAATGCAATCGTAACAAAAAGCGTTAAGTAGCGCACGTGAAAGCGGGGAAAAGCTTTTTTCAACAGTATAACGAATTCCGTTGTGTTTGCTTGTCACCGCGCAAGAAAAGTGCCGGTATTAACGCTTTCGGGCCTAATAATCGCCAAGCGTCTCCTCGAGCTGGGCCAGGGCCTGCTCCAGCTGCGCGTCGTCAGGTGCGATGCCGTGCCACTTGTGAGAGCCTTCCATGAAGTCGACACCCTTACCCATTACGGTAGTCATAACGTTAACCACGGGCTTGCCGCGGCGCGCCAGGGCACGGGCGTTTTCCAGGGACTTTATAGTAACTTCAAGATCATTGCCGTCAAATTCCTGGACCTCCCAGCCAAAGGCATCGTACTTCTTCCGTAAGTCGCGGAGATCCAGGACCTGTTTGGTTGGACCGTCGATCTGCTGGCCATTGTTATCGATCGTGGCAATGAGATTATCCACTTTGTGGTGTGCCGCATAGGCCGCTGCTTCCCAAATCTGGCCTTCATCCTGTTCGCCGTCGCCCATGAGAACGTATACAAACCGGTCGTCGCCGTTCAGCTTTTTTGCCTGTGCTGCGCCGATCGCTACGGACAATCCCTGACCGAGCGAACCGGAGGCTACTCTAATGCCTGGCAGGCCTTCGTGCGTCGCAGGGTGTCCCTGCAATCTCGAGTTGATGCGACGGAAGGTCGCCAACTCAGACACGTCGAAATATCCCGACCGCGCGAGCGTAGCATACCAAACTGGCGAGATGTGCCCGTTGGACAGGAAGAATAGGTCCTCTCCGTGGCCCTCCATGTTGAATTTCGGGTCGTGTTTCAGTATGTGGAAGTATAACGCAACAAAGAACTCCGTGCAACCGAGTGAACCTCCCGGGTGCCCCGACTGGCAGGCGTGAACCATACGGACGATATCACGACGGATTTGTGTGCAGATTTTTTTCAGTTTGTCGAGATCGGGCTGGGCCATTGCTAATTGTTTGCGCGAATATAATGGCCCGGTGAGCGCGCTCCAAATTTGGCCGGTAGGGATTGCGCGAGGCTATGACTTCTTTTTCGCGGAGGTTTTTCGCGCAGGCGACTTCTTCTTTGCGGCTTTTTTCTTGGTTGTAGATTTCTTTGTTGTGGCTTTCTTCGCTGCAGCCTTCTTCTTCGTCGCCGTCTTTTTCTTTATGGCAGTCCTTTTCCTTGATGCAGCCTTTTTCTTTGGTGCAGCCTTTTTCCTGGCTGCGGGCTGCGCCGTGGCGCGACCCAGGATCTGTGTGGCGTGGTCCCGCGTGTCGACCTTATCGATGATGTGTTCGATGACGCCGTTCTCGTCGATAACGAACGTCTTGCGGGCTGTGCCCATATACTTGCGCCCGTATAACGACTTTTCTACCCAAGTTCCATAAAGATTGTGAACGGTTTTCTCGGTGTCTGCCAGGAGTCGGAAGGGGAGGCGTTCCCTGGCAATGAACTTTTTGTGGGATTGTTCAGAATCCGTGCTGATACCCAGCACCTCATAACCGGCGCGGGTCAGCGCCTGATAATTATCCCGAAGGTTGCAGGCTTCGGCCGTACATCCGGGCGTCATATCGCGGGGATAGAAATATAGCACGACCTTCCGGCCGCGCAGTTCGGAGAGTTTCACGGAATTTCCGTCCTGGTCGGTCGTGGTGAAGTCGGGTGCCTTATCTCCGGCCTTGAGTTCCATCAGGGTATTGTTTGCTTGAAGACCTGTGTATTGCCAGCGTTGTCACGCACGGTGAGCACGAGTTCACCCTTGAGGGCAGCGGACTTTTCCAACTTTTCCGACCAAAGGGAGCCCGACTTTGCATCGTAGTGCATGAGCAGCCATTCTCCGTCAATAGTAGCTTCGTATGAATCGATGCCCGAAAGGTCGTCGCCAATCCTGAACCGTGCAACGGTGCTGTTGACTGCCACCGGGCGGATGGTCGGCGCAATGCTGTCGGTTAACACGGTGAACTCTCCAAACTCCCGGGTCTGAAAGGCTATTCTGCCATTGGTGAATGCGCCGCCGAGATATGTTTTTCTATTTCCTTCCACCCGGTAGATGCCGATTTGCTTGCTTCGAAGGTAGAACTTTTTGGTCTTCAACGAAACGGAAATGTTGCTTCGCAGGGGCACATCCTTGTCGCCGATCACGTAGATTTCCGTGCTGTCGGCGGGATTGATCCGGTATGAACTGCTAAAGTACAGCGTATCGTATAGCGCACTAGCGGGAAAGGTAATGTTGAGGTCGTCGCTGTAATACTTGTACTCCACCGAAGGCGGGATTCTCGACCGGAGGTGGGTGACATACGTTTTGTCGTTCACTACCACGGAGTCGGGCAGCATCTTGCGCAGGTCGACAAGGTATACGATGCCGCCGTCATTGCCGTATGCGGGTTCTATCTCAGCTACGGAGTTCTGCATGTACACAAATGCCTTTTGGTCGGGACCCGTCGCGGGTCTGGAAGTAACCATGAGTACGTTGCCCAGGATTTCACCCGAGGGATACGGTCCTGCCGCGGGCAAGTTCTTTACTTGTGCTGACGGGGGTGACGGGCGGAGTGTAAGATTGAGTGTGCTGGTGTTCGCAAATGAATCTTTCATCTGCCTTCACCCTGAACGTTGAGTTGTCCCCTTGTGGGCGACGACTTGTAGTAAGGTAACGTATTGCCGTCGTCGACATAGAGCTTGTAAAACCGCTTGCCCGTATTGTTCAGTGTCTTGTAGTTCATTAGGGTGTGTATGCGGCGCGATTCCGTGATGTCAATCTTTTCTATCGCTTGGCGGAAGAACGGTCTGTCGTTCACCTGCACGTCGATAAAATTGACACCACCGTAAAAGGGATCGCGTGACCTGAACTTGTCTTTCGCAAGCAATTCAATGCCTATCGTTCCATGAGCAAGAATCGGTGAGCGAAGTGAGTACGTGTTGCCGTTGCGGTAAGCATAAAACTCAAACCGTCCGAAGCGGTCGTTGATGCGTGCATCCGGATCCAGTGTGATCAGCGCCACCTTCTCTACTACAGGAGGGACATCGTCGATGATCTCATCGAAGCCGAAGTCCAGCGGGTTGAGCGCATGGTTGTTGCGGTCGCGAATATCGAAGTGCAAATGAGGGCCGCCGGAACTGCCAGTGTTACCCGAAATGCCGATGAGTTCACCTTGCAAAACCGGGAACTCATTTTTGTTGGGGCGCAGATCGATGTAAAACGTTTTCTTTCTGTACTGTTCCTTCCGTACGTAGTCGGCGAGTCGGTCGACAAAGCGGTCCAGGTGAGCGTATACCGTAGTGTTGCCATCCGGATGGGTAACGTAGATTACGTTTCCGAATCCCGATGGGCTCATGCCGATGCGGGAGACATATCCCGACTTGCTGGCAACCACGGGAAGGCCGATCTGATTGTTGGTACGGATGTCTATGCCCGAGTGGAAGTGAGAGGTGCGAAGTTCACCCATGTTGCCGGCAAGTGAGCCCGGACTACCTGGGTTTACAGGATACAAATACCTTTCCTCGCGTGTGAACCTCATCTCCGGTTCGCTGTACTGAGCCTGAACCCCGGACACACTAATCCCGATAACCAGCAATACGAGGTTACCGGACTTCAAATTCCAAAAGCTTCTCATTTTCAATATACGCCGTCAACAAATTCCCAATGGTAACAGGACCGACTCCCTTAGGGGTTCCTGTGAAAATAAGATCACCAACCCGCAGTGTAAAAAATCTAGACAAGTACGAAATTAAGTAATCAAACGGAAATAACATGAGTGACGAGTTCCCTTTCTGTTTCAGCACGCCGTCGACGTTGAGATGGAATGAAATGTTCTTAACGTCTTTGAACTCATGCACCGGTATAAAGCGCGTCGATATTGGCGCAGAACCGTCAAACCCTTTGGCCAGGTCCCAGGGCAAGCCCTTTTCTTTGAGCTTGGATTGAAGATCGCGTGCCGTGAAGTCGATGCCTATACCGATCCGATCGTAATATTTATGCGCAAACTTCTCTACAATGTTCTTGCCATCCTTGGAAATGCGAACGACCAGTTCAACCTCGTGATGGACGTCGCTGGAAAAGTCGGGGTAGTAAAACGGGGCATTATTTTTGAGAAGAGCCGTATCGGGCTTGGTAAAGATTACCGGCTCATCAAGGCGCTGATTGTTCAGTTCCTCGATATGCTCGACGTAATTCCTACCGACGGCAAAAATTCTCATAGGGGGTTGGGTTTGGGAGTGTGCCGGGATGAGCAAAAATGGCCCGTATTCGTATTTTAGCACAAAATTAGGCGCTATGGTCAAAAAAGCCACAATTCTGATTCTAACCGGTTTTTTATTCTATACATGTGCTACCGTGCCGATAACCGGTCGCCGGCAGCTTGCGATGGTATCCAATGAAGAGATCCTGCCGCTAGCCAACCAGCAGTACGAACAGGTCCTGGATGAGAGCAAACTCTCTACGAATACCCAATATGTTACGATGGTCAAGACAGTGGGGGCTAAGATCCAGCGGGCAGTGGAACAGTTTATGGCCGAGAAAGGCATGTCCGACCAACTCGCAGGGTTTGAATGGGAATTTAACGTGATCGAGGATCCGAAGACGGTAAACGCGTGGTGTATGCCCGGCGGCAAGGTCGCATTCTACACGGGTATCATGCCCATCTGCCGCGATGAAGCGGGCGTAGCCGTCGTTATGGGACATGAAGTGGCCCATGCCATTGCCAACCACGGTCGGGAACGCATGAGTCAGGGACTTCTCGCTAATGGACTGCTGGGAACGATCTCCGGCGCGATGGGACAAAACCCGACCTTAACGCAACAGGTCTTTATGCAAGCCATCGGCGTCGGAACCCAAATAGGAATGCTAAAGTTTTCGCGCCAACATGAGTCGGAAGCTGATCGCATCGGTTTAATCTTTATGGCAATCGCAGGCTATGATCCGCATGAGGCACCAAAGTTTTGGGAACGCATGACGGAATCCAGTGGCGGCGCGGAACCTCCGCAGTGGCTATCTACCCACCCGTCGCATTCGACGCGTATTGAGGACTTGAATAAGGCGATGCCGGAAGCCTTGAAGTATTATACTGCGCGTTAGTGCACGACGCCCACGCCGACAGTATTATTCGAATGTTCATCAATCAAGATGAACGCCCCATTCGCGGGGTTTGCGTGGTAGTGGTCTACGGGTAGGCCCTTAGCGGTTCTTACCTGCACCTGCGCGATGCCGTTCATGGCGATCGTGGCACCCGGCACTTTTTGTAATGTGGCCGGATCTTCGATGAAGTCGATGGTGGATATTTTGGCCTTGGTATAGGCTGTACCGTGTTGCAGCAGATAGGACTTACCGGGGACCATAGGATCGCGGTCAAGCCAGCATATTCGTGACGTGAACTCCCGGCGCAGTTCTGGCATTTCGTCGTCGCGTACGATAAGATCGCCGCGGCTTACGTCGATGTCATCTTCAAGGACCAGGGTAACCGACTGGCGGGTTTCTGCAGTCTCAAGTGATTGCGTGAAACGATCGATCTTCCGGATCACGCTTTTCTGACCGGAAGGAAGTACCGTAACCTTGTCGCCCACGGAAAACCGGCCGCTAGCCACACGACCTGCATATCCCCGGTAGTCGTGAAATTCGTTTGTTCTCGGCCTGATGACATATTGTATAGGAAAGCGGGAGGGAAGCTGGGCTTCGCTCTTGTGGACGTCCATTGTCTCGAGGATCTCGAGTAGCGGACGGCCCGTATACCACGGCATTT
>JAJJPK010000074.1:0-21096 GCA_032907565.1 Cyclobacteriaceae bacterium
TCCATTGCATCGGCAATCATTTTACCGATTTCTTCATCGCTGTTAGATGAGATAGTCGCTACCTGAGCGATCTCATTTGAATCTTTGATTTTCTTGGATTGCTTCTTCAGGCTTTCCACTACTACGGTCACAGCCTTGTCGATACCTCTTTTAAGATCCATCGGGTTGGCACCGGCAGCTACGTTCTTGATGCCGTGACCGAAGATGGCCTGGGTGAGGACGGTGGCGGTCGTAGTTCCGTCGCCGGCCGCATCGGCGGTCTTGGAGGCCACTTCCTTAACCAGCTGGGCACCCATATTTTCAATGGGCTCTTTCAGTTCAATTTCTTTGGCGACCGTTACCCCGTCCTTTGTTACTGTGGGGGCGCCGAATTTCTTGTCCAGGATTACGTTCCTTCCTTTCGGGCCGAGGGTGACCTTCACAGCGTCAGCCAGCTTGTCTACACCCCTCTTGATCTTGTCCCGCGCAGTGGTATCAAAGGTTATTTCTTTAGCCATTTCTTAGATTGTTTAAGTTTTACAGGATTAAATGGTTCCGAAGATGTCGGAGTTACGCATGATCAGGTATTCTTTTCCATCTATAGTGATCTCAGTACCCGCATACTTTCCGTACAGGATCTGATCGCCAACTTTAACCGTAACGGGCTTGTCTTTAAGACCTTCACCTACTGCGATGACCTTCCCCTTCTGGGGCTTTTCCTTAGAGGTATCGGGGATGAAGATGCCGGATGCGGTCTTTTCCTCAGCCTCGGCCGGCTCAACAAGAACCCGGTCCTCGTTCGGTTTGAAATTGATTTTCGCCATATACGTAATGGAAGTTTTGGTTGAACAAATTTTTTAGTTCTGCCACAGCGGCACTCATCTTTTGTGCCAATGTGAAAGGGGATGCAAGAAAGCACATTTTTGCTACAAAATGGCAGTTTTTTGTCGATATTATTGGGTGAAAGGGCCCTCTGCCGGCCGTTTTCAATGGCAGGTTGTCAGCCCGAATGTGCAATTCTGACATGACATTTTCCGGCCCTTTCTGGCACGAAAACTGTCTTTTTTGAACTGTAAGCCGGGCAACACCACACCGGCAACAGATTTCCGATGTCTCATTCGCTGTCTTTTCGTATTATTTTGGTGGTGTATGGAATAATGGTTTCTGGATTATGCAATTGTCAAAAGACTGGCTGACGCAGGGGCTGATTGACTTCGAGTACAAGAAGTACATCCTCCTGGCCTACCTGAAGACGGTGAGCGAATCCTTTGGAAAAAGCGAACTGTACCCGTTTTTGTCTGACCTCGTGTTCCACTACCGGAACGCACTGGCCATCCGCGAAAACAAAGCCCTTTTGCGGGAATCGTTTCCCAAAGAGCTTTCCCTGGAGGAATTCCGGCGGCTGGAACTGTCCTACCGCAAGCTGATTGAAGACGACGATGTGATGGCGGAGCTGGACGAGATCATCGCTTTTGCTATTCCCCGCATCAAGGACTCGCTTGAGGAAGGGACGGTGATCTACGATTATGTCGAATCGCAGTGCGAGATTTCCCCGGTTGGTGTTACTCCGCTGTATGCCCGGGAGGGATACCTGTTCGTAACGCAGCCCCCGGAAAAGGAGACTAACGTATACCGGTACCAGATCAGTTTTTACGAGGACAGCCAGGAACAACTTCGGAGCCTAAACACGGAGTTCCTGGAAAGCGTCCAAAAAAAGCCGCTGTATACGTATGAGCGCATCAAGCTCGATCTGCTGGCGCGATGGAAGGATATGCCGAATCCGGCTACCTATCTAATCCTTTCAAAGATGAAATTTCCCTTTACGGAAACACTTATGCCGGTTGCGAAGCGCCTTTTCGTCAAGCACCTGTCGCGCCTGCATGATGCACAAAATCCCAGAGTTTGAGTTTAGTTTGCTGAGTCAGCCGGGGTGGAAGGTTCGGCCTCATCGGGCAGCGGCATAGGGGGAACCATGCCGGGGCTTCCCTGCTGTCCGGCTTCATCCAGGATCTCGTTTGTGGGCGCCTGGTTGGAAGTGGGAAGAATGAAACTCGCAGAAAGGGTAAGGACCATAATACCGATGGCGAAAGCCCAGGTCAACTTCTCCAGCAGATCGCCGGTCTTCTTAACCCCAATAATGTTGCTGGCTCCGCTGCCGCCAAACTGGCTGCTCAGGCCGCCTCCCTTGGAATTTTGGGCCAAAATGATAAGAACCAGGAGTATGGCCAGGAATATGATAATGCCAAGGATAAGCTCGTACATGGTCTACTTTCTTAAATCTTCGATCTGCGCTGCAAAGTAAGCCTTTTTTTGGGGGAACTTCCAAATGAGCTTCTTGAGCACTTCGATCGCACGTTCCTTCTTGCCCTGATTCACAAGAATTTCCACAAGAGTCTCACTGACAAGGTGTTCGCCGAATTCTCCGGCCCTCACCCGACTCAGGTCGTCGCTGGAGACCGGTGCAGACTTTGCTCTAAGATTGGAGATCGAGGGGCTAGCGTTGATGAACTCATCTATGATGTGAAGCTGTTCCTGCTGCCGTTCACTTCCCGGCGCGAGTTTTTTTTTTGACTGCGTTATGGCATCCAGGATCAGGTCATCCGGACCTCCGGCGTTTTTTTTTTGACCCTCACTCTTTTTCGGTTCATCGCTCTCCTCGTTACCGTCGCTTTGCTGCTGCGCGTTCAGCGCCCGTGCCAGTTCGATAATGCGCTGGGCTTTCGCCCTGCCGGGTTTTCGGCCAACCCGTCCCTTAGGTTTCTTTGGTTCCGCTGGCGGTGTTTCGGCAGGTTGTTGTTCAACTTCAGTCTGTATGGTTGATTCAGCCTGTACTACCTCTGTCTGCGTTTCGGTTTGTCGTGCCGCTTCCGCCTCGAACAGGCTTTCAAAATTTTGCCGCAGTTCGTGCAGGCGGTTCAACTCATTCATTACGTCTTCGGCAACCTCGTGTTCGTCGACAACATCAGCAACAGGTGCGGCTGGAATTTCTTCAGAAGAAATGCGCGGTGTGTGTGCACGCGTCATAATGTCTTTGAGCACCGCGCGATCGCCGGCATGTACTGCAGCGCGCTGCAGATCTGCTTGTTCTGTGGGAAGGCTATGATCTTTGCTTAGCCGTGCGGCAAGCGCATGCAACACCTGGCTGTATGGATACGCCTCTTTCAGCGCCTGAATTTGCCAGGCATCTTCTTGTGTGCTGCTCAGGTAACCGTGAAGGATCTTAATGAACTGGTTTTTGGTTTGCATGACTTTTAAAAATAGGGCAAAAATCACCAATTGGCAACCGAAGCGTTGAATATGTCGTTAACCAGTCGCTCAAATATTTCTCTGACATAAGCGTCCTCGACATCGCTCAGATTTTGGTCATTTGGGAAGTCTTTATAGAACGAAAAAGTCTTGTCGCGAAAGCTCTTTGTTTCGTCCAGTGTATCCGTGTATGAGATCCTGACGGTGATGGTGAGACGGGTCATCGATGCAGGGCTGTAATCATCAGGTTGACCCGTGGCAACCGGCGCAATTTGGCTCAGCGTGTATCCTGAGATCTCACCACTCATTAGAAGCTCGCCATCTTGCTGAACAACCGACAGCTTCGTATTCTGCACGAAATAATTCTTCAACTGATTCGTGAAGTCCTGCCCCATGTTGGCAGGACCCATGTCAGCGTTGTTGTAGATGTCTTCGATCGTGATGGTACTCGCTTGCGTTCCACCGCCGGTAAACGAATACACGCCACAGCCCGCCAGACTTGCTGTGAGCGCGAGGAGCGCAACAACAGACCATACTTTAGTCAAGGTCATACTGCTTTATTTTGCGATAGAGCGTGCGCTCCGAAATACCGAGGTCGCGCGCAGCGTACTTTCGCTTGTTGTTGTTCTTGCGCAAGGCTCGTACGATCAACTCGCGCTCCTTCTTTTCAATGGACAGCGAATCGTCGTCTTCTGTTTCGTGGCTAATATCCTGGACCTCCTCCGGCTCTTCGTTGGTATGGACTTTCAGCAACACCGGTTCCGGCACGTCCTTGTGTACCTCGTGTTCAAGTCCATCGAAAAGCTGCGGGTGATCTTTCACGATCTGGCCGCCCTTGCCCTGGTTGTTGTAGATGTCGAGTACGAGCTTCTTCAGGTCGACCATGTCGCGCTTCATGTCGAACAGTACCTTGTACAGCAGGTCGCGCTCACTAATGGAATCCTTTTCCGTCGGCGATGAATGCACCAGGGCCGGCAGATTACTTTCCTGCGGAAGATATTGTCGCAACGTGGCTGCGTCAATAACCCGATCGCCCGTCGACAACACCGACATCTGCTCGACCAGGTTTTTCAACTGGCGGATGTTGCCGGGAAAGCGGTATTGAAGCAGTACTTCTCGCGCGTCGTCTGTGAGCGTTATGGGTTTTACGCGGTATTTCTCGGCAAAGTCACCCGCAAACTTGCGGAACAACAACTCGATATCATTGCCACGGTCCCGGAGGGGAGGAACGTAAATCGGGACGGTGCTGAGCCTGTAATACAGGTCGACGCGGAACTTTCCTTCTTCCACGCGCTGCATCAGGTTAATGTTTGTAGCGGCGACTACCCGTACATCCGTCTTGAGCACCTTTGAAGATCCAACGCGGATGAATTCACCATTTTCCAGGACGCGCAGTAATCGTGCCTGCGTTCCCAACGGCATCTCACCAATCTCATCCAGGAAAATAGTGCCTCCGTTAGTTACTTCAAAATAGCCCTTCCGTGACTCGTATGCGCCGGTGAAGGATCCCTTTTCGTGACCGAACAATTCGGAATCGATGGTTCCTTCAGGAATTGAGCCGCAGTTGATAGCAATAAACTGTCCGTGCTTGCGTGGGCTCAGGTGGTGGATGATCTTGGAAAAGGACTCTTTGCCGCTTCCACTTTCCCCTGTGATAAGCACCGACATGTCCGTCGGCGCCACCTGCATGGCTACCCGAACCGCGTTGTTCAGCAACGGCGAGTTGCCGATAATGCCGAACCTAAGCTTTACACTTTGTATGTCAGCATCTGTAATTGTCATAGTCAAACAGCATTTCCAATAAGCGTCGCTCCGGTACAGTCATCGACCCGTACCTCGACGTACTCACCCTTGACAAAATTCTTTCTGGGAAACACCACAACTTTGTTTGCGGAGTTTCTCCCCTGGAGGAATGCTTCCGAACGTTTCGACGGACCTTCCACAAGTACGGTAAACGTCTTGCCGACGTCGGTCCGGTTTCGTTCGAGGCCGTGAACGGACTGCTTCGCGATGATCTCGTTCAACCGTTGCTTTTTTGTATCCGCCGGTACATCGTCAGCGAACTTCTTCGCTGCAGGCGTTCCCGGACGTTCCGAGTAGGCGAACATGTAAGAAAAGTCGAAGCGAACGGCATCCATAAGGCTCAGCGTGTCGCGGTGATCTTCGTCCGTTTCACTGCAGAACCCCGCAATGAAGTCGGACGACAGGCCGCAATCTTCTCCAAGCACTTCGCGTATCCGTTTTATTTTCTGCAAATACCACTCGCGCGTATACCCGCGATTCATCATCTCCAGTATGCGCGTACTCCCGCTCTGGACGGGAAGGTGAATGTACTTGCAGATGTTTTCATACCGGGCCATCGTGTACAACACCTCATCCGTTATATCCTTCGGGTGCGACGTTGAAAAACGCACGCGAAGGTCGGGGTGAACCTGAGCAACCCGTTCGAGAAGGTTAGCAAAAGTTACCACATCCGTGTGGCCGTTCCGCTCAATTCGCGACTTGGCGTTGGCGACAGGCGACCACTTGTATGAGTCAACGTTCTGACCCAGAAGCGTTACTTCCCGATAGCCGTTTTCAAACAGTCGGGTGGCTTCCGATACGATCGACTCGGGATCACGGCTGCGTTCGCGGCCTCGCGTGAAGGGAACGACACAGAACGTACACATGTTGTCGCATCCCCGCATTATAGAAATGAATGCGGTTACGCCGTTCGAGTTCAGCCGCACCGGGCTGATATCAGCGTAAGTCTCTTCACGCGACAGGAATGTGTTAACGGCACGCGCTCCTTCGTCGGCCTCGCCAATCAGCCGCGGCAGGTCGCGATAAGAATCCGGCCCCGCCACCAGGTCGACAAGCTGTTCCTCCTCCAGCAACTGGGCCTTTAGCCTTTCCGCCATGCAGCCCAGAACGCCAACCAGCATTCCCGGTTTCTTTTTCTTGAGACCTTGTATATGATCCAGGCGATTGCGGACCGTCTGCTCTGCCTTTTCCCGTATGGCACAGGTGTTCAGAAACACGACGTCGGCATTAGCGATGTCGGAGGTCGTGTCGAACCCTTCCTTTGCGAGAATAGAAGCCACAATCTCACTGTCGGAGAAGTTCATCTGACAACCGTAACTCTCGATGTATAGCTTCCGCTGCTTTCCGGTATGGCTTTCCCGCGTAATCCCGGGCTCCGCAGCCGTGCCCGCTTTTTCGTAAAATCCAATATCTCCCAGCAAATCCTCCATAAAAACACACTTCAGGGACGCAAAAATACAAACTTTTAGTCTTTTGCCGTGACATCTTGTCAGGCAGATTTGGCCCCGTCCACGGTTCGAAAATAAATTCCCGGATGTGCTAGATTGGCAGAAAAATAACACAAAATGGCACTTATCCGTTCCGTCAGGGGTTTCACACCGCGATTCGGGAAAAACTGCTTTCTGGCAGAAACTTCCGTCGTCGTGGGCGAGGTCGTCATGGGCGATAATTGCACCGTCTGGTACAACGCGGTTGTCCGGGGCGACGTGCACTCAATCACGATCGGCAACAACACGAACATCCAGGATGGCGCTATCATCCACTGCACGTACCAAAAAGCGCGGGTCGTTATAGGCAATAACGTTTCCATAGCTCACGGTGCTATCGTCCACGGCTGCACCCTTGGCGACAACGTGCTCGTGGGCATGGGTGCCATCATAATGGACCACGCCGAGATCGGTGAGAACTCAGTTATTGCCGCCGGCGCCGTAGTTCTCGGAGGCACGAAGGTGGAACCCGGTAGCATTTACGGCGGAATGCCCGCGCGGAAATTGAAGGACATCGGAGATGAGATGCGTGAGACAATCCGGCGTACGGCGATGAATTATCCGATGTACGCCGGATGGTACCGGGAGGAATAGATGCAGACGCAGAGGCAGAGGCAGATGCAGATGCAAGGGTGTTTCAGGCGTGATCGTTGGGCCTTTGCGACTGCGTCTGCATCTGCGACTTTCGTTAGGATGGAACCGAACGACTCCGGGACGGCAAGCGCTCAATTTCCACAGTATACTTATATTTGCGGGCTACACTCAAACTTCAACCGATGAAAAATCTATCCCTGGCCATCAACGGCGTTCTCCTCGTTGCTGTCGCCGTCCTTTACTACCTCCATTTTTCAAGCAGCCCCGGCTCGGCCCAGGGCGGGTCTGTGTTCTCGTCGGGAGAAAAGCCTCTTATCGCTTTTATCAACGCCGACTCGGTGTTGAAACACTACAAATACCTTGATGTCAAACGCAAGGAATTGGAGGAAAAGACGAAAAAAATGGAGCAGGAATACCGTGCCCGCACGGAAGGACTGCAAAATGAGATCAACAACTACCAGCGCAACGTTGGTAATATGACCCTGTCGCAGGTGCGGGCGGTCGAGGAAGATCTTCAGAGAAAGCAACAGAACCTTCGGATGTATGAGCAGACCCTCACCCAGGAACTCATGGCTGAAGAATCAAGGCTGCAAAAGGAGCTTTACGACCGCGTGACGACCTTTTTGAAGAAATACGGACAAACCCATGGACTTCACATTGTCCTGAAATTTGACCCAACCAGCGATGTGCTGTTCGCCGGCGACTCGCTTGACATTACCAGTGAAGTGATCCGTGGCCTGAACACCGAGTATGAGCAGGGTGATGTAAAAGCACCGGCCGATTCCGCCGCAACGCGCTGATTCCCCGCACAAATAACCCATGCAATGTACGGCCGGTTTTCGCCAAAAGCCGGTCTTCCGTATCGCGCTATATTTGACTTTCCGGTGAACTATGGTACGTCGATTTCTCGGTTCCCTGCAGCGAAATGACGAGCAGAGGCAGGTGGTGCTGATGCTCTGCACCGGCTTCTTCATGGGAGCCTTTATCGCGACGTACCAGGTTACCGCCGACTCGCTCTTTCTGAACCGGCTGGCCAGCTACCTTGACGAGGCCTTCCTTGTCGCCGGGGGTCTGGGCCTTGCAACTACCGCGCTCTTTACGCTCTTTCAGAACTGGATAAAGTTCAGCACGCTCGTGTTGACCAGCGTGCTCCTGATCCTGCTGTTCACCGTCGGCGTTTACGGACTTCTCGAGTACGGGGATCCGACCTTGCACGACTCCCTGCTGTTTACCATGTACTGCATGACCGGCCCAATTACTGCCGTCTTGCTGTTGAGCTTCTGGGGTATCTTCGGTCGGCTCTTCAATTTCAGGCAGTCGAAACGGATCATCGGTTGGATCGACACCGGGCAGCTCATCGCAGCAATCGTGGCTACCTTCTCCATACCCTTGACCTACAGGCTAGTCCCACGCACGTCCGACTACCTCTTGTTCTGTGCTGCCAGCATCCTCGTATGCCTTGCGCTGATGGTGGTCATTACAACAGGCTTCACCCTGGCGAAAGATAATCCCCGTGAGTTCGGGAGCGTCGTCCGCGACGAAACGAGTGTGCGCAAGCTGGTCCGGAACCCGTACGTGATGCTGCTCTCGCTGTTCCTGTTTGTATCAATGCTCACGTATGTCTTCAATCAGTATGCATTCCAACAGCTGATCAAACAACAATACCCGGAAGAACGCGAGCTCACCAATTTCAACGCCTTCTTTACCGGTTCGGTGTATGCGCTCAGCTTGCTCATGCAGACCTTCGCCAACAACAGGATCATCAGCAACTATGGTCTTCGGATCGCACTTTTTCTCCTGCCCACCATCGTCGGCATCTTTGCCGTAGCCTCGTTGCTTACCGGTGTCACGATGGGCTTTGAAAAGGATACGTCACCGGCAGGTTTTGCATTCTTTTTCCTCTTCATCGCGATCGGCAGGATGTTCAATTGGACGCTGCGCGATTCCCTCGAAAACCCCGTCTTCAAGCTGTTCTTTATTCCACTTGACAGCCGGATCCGGTTCAATATTCAAACGAAGGTGGAAGGTATCGTCAATGAAGGTGCACGTTTCGGCGCGGGGCTCTTGATTTTCGGCATAGCCTTCCTGCCATTCATTAAAGTCATTCACGTGGTCGTGCTGCTGCTCATCATGGTCGTTCTGTACTACTACGTGGTTCACAGAATGTACAACGGCTACCGGTCGCAAATCCGGGCCAAGCTGGAAAGTTCCGACCTTCAGCAGGAGAAACTGGAGAAGGGGTTCGCACGCGTGACGTCGCGCCTGGAGGAAATGCTGCAAAAACCCGAGGCTTCCAAAGCGGTATTCTCTTTCAGACTCCTGGAGAAGATCAACTCGGCCAACGTACCCGCGTGGATTAACACGCTGTTGAGAAATGCCGATGAGTCGGCTCGTCAATACGCCCAGGAGCGGATGAACGAATACAAAGGCCTCTCAGTTTCAGACCGGTATGTTATCCGCGCTAGTGACAACGTGCCTGGCAATGAAGGGCGAAACGTTTTGAGCAAGTCCGATCTGCGGATGATCCTGGAAAACGGCGGGGACATCACCCGCGCGCGGGTACAGAAGCTGTCGCGTTCGCCGGATCCGGACGACAGACACTATGCTGCTGAACTGCTCCTTCACACTTCGTTGGACGATGGGATGCGATTCCTCGTGGAATTGTTGTCCGACCAGGAACCCAAGGTGCGCAATACGGCAATTAAGACGGCGACCAAGAAGTATAACCACGAGGTCGTCAATGCATTGATTGAAAACCTGGCTGACCCTGAATTCAGCAGCCAGGCTATGAATGCACTGGTGCTGATCGGGCAGCCTACACTCCAGGCGCTTGAGGCGGCCTTCTACCGGAGCGGCCAGCCCACACAGGTCATGTTACGCCTGGTACAGGTTATGGGCCGCATCGGCGGACAAAGAGCTAAAGACATGCTCTGGAGCAAGATCGACTATCCTGATAAGGTGATCGTCTCCCAGGTACTGCTGTCACTTGGGGAAGCAGGATTCAAGGCAGGTATTTCGCAGATCACGCGCATCAAACACGCTATCGAGGCCGACATTGCCGACATCCGCTGGAACCTCAGCGCCATCCAGGAGGTGGGCGACGAAGGATTTGCGGACCAAATCAAGAAGTCGCTTCGGTGGGAGATTCAAAGCGACATCGAGCACATCTACATGTTGCTCGCCATGTTGTACGACACACGATCGATCCAGCTCGTGAAAGAGAACATCGACAGTGGAACAAGCGAGGGAATTACCTACGCGGTGGAGCTGCTCGACGTGTTCCTCTCTGATCAATTGAAGCAGCGCGTAATACCTGTGCTCGACGACCTGACGGACAACGAACGCATTCACCGCCTCGATGTATTCTACCCCAGGGTGAAACTCAACTCGAAACTCGTTCTCAAGTTCATGATCAACCGGGATTTCACGCAGGCCAACCGGTGGACCAAGGCGTGTATCCTCTTCCAGATCGGAACGCAACGGATTGAGGATTTCAATCTTGACCTTATCGCGCAGTTGTTCAATCCCGACAACCTGATATGCGAGATTGCTGCCTGGGCGTTGCATCAGATCAATCCAGACGAATATTTCCAGCATACGCCCCGTCTTGGCGCTGTCAAGAAACGAGAGCTCGACGATCTTATCCTGCGGGGGTCGCGCATGACCACGTTCGAGAAGGTGTTGTTCTATCAGCGTATACCCGTCTTTGCCGATACCAACGGCATTACGCTATCGTACCTGGCCGACATCAGCACGGAAATCCGCCTCGCCAAAGGATCATCGCTCACGCTCGACACGACGAGGAATAACGACTTCCTGGTCATCGTGTCGGGATCGGTCAAATATTATGAGCGGGGAGAGGTGAAGTCAGTCTTCCGCGAGGGCCAGTTCGTGGGTGAGATGCTATCGCAGCCAACCTTCCTCAACACGAATCTTATTGTCGCCCAAACCGACCTCGTGGCACTGCGTTTCAACAAGGATCAGTTCTACGAGATACTCGCCGACAATGTCAACCTTTCGGACCGCATTTTGGCGTACATTTAACCTGCGATACGATGAGCAGGCAAAAGAAAATATTTCTCATCCTGGCGGCTATCTTCCTGGCCTTGTTGCTGTATCTGAGTTACGACATTGGCCGGCGAACGACCTTCCCGGGACAGGATAAAGTGAAGACAGCTCCCAAATGACATAAATTTCCGACAATCGGTTGCGGAATTGCGGTTTTTGTTTACTTTTACAGCAGATTAAAGCCAACTATAGACATGACTATCCCCCTTAGTCGAGAACTTAGGGGGATTTTCATTTTACGCCTGGTGCGATTTTACACCCTTTCAGCCCGCCTAATAGCCACTTAACCCCTTTTTTATCGTATGGTCGATTTCGCCGCGCGGAATTGAGGTGTATACTATACATTTGAAATAAGATTAAAGCCAACTATAGACAATGATTATCCCCCGTCATCCAGGATTTCGGGGGATTTTCATTTTAAGGCCCTTCCTAATTCTCTTGCCGCGACCATCGTCGCCGTTATTTTTGCAGGCACATCGTCTGCATAGCTTTTGTTACTTGCCTCGGTCATAGTCTACCTGTTGCTCACGGTCGCCCTGGGCGTATGGGCTGCACGACGGGTGTCGGGTTCGCGCGATTTCCTGCTTGCCGGGCGCAGCCTTCCCCTTTTGCTCAGCACATCCGCCTTATTTGCAACGTGGTTTGGCTCCGAAACCGTATTCGGGGCCTCATCAGAATTTTTGCAGGGTGGCCTTCTGGCTGTGATCGAGGATCCTTTTGGCGCCGCACTTTGCCTTTTTCTGTTCGGGGCGCTGTTCGCACGCAAGCTTTATGCAATGAACCTGCTAACGCTGGGCGACTTCTTTAGAGCGCGCTTTGGGCGCCGGACGGAATTCTTTGCCAGCGTGTTTATGGTGCCATCCTATTTCGGTTATGCGGCGGGTCAGCTTGTGGCGTTGGGTCTCATTTTGAACATCATGACGGGCTTGCCCCTGTGGCAAGGGGTTGCCATAAGCGCTTCAGTCGTCACGTTGTACACTTGTGCCGGGGGCATGTGGGCCATCTCGATCACGGACTTCGTGCAAAGCATTGTCATTGTCGTCGGCCTGATCGTGCTCGCCGTCGTCGTCAACCAGAAGGCAGGTGGTATCCTCAATGTAATCGGCAACGCGCCTCCTGAAACCTTTCGCTTCTACCCTGAAGTGACAACAGCGGGGGTGACAACCTATCTGGCTGCGTGGTCCGTGCTGGGGCTGGGTTCCATACCGTCACAGGATGTCTTTCAGCGGGTGATGGCATCGGGCTCCGCCCGGGTTGCCGTACGATCCTGCTACTATTCGAGTTTGTTGTACCTGACGGTCGCGATGCTGCCGTTGTTTATCAGCCTTTGTGCCCGACATCTATACCCGGAGGGAACCACGACGGACACTCAACTTGTTCTGCCAGCTATGGTACTTGCGCACACTGCCCTTCCGGTGCAGGTGCTCTTTTTCGGCGCGCTGCTCAGTGCTGTGCTCAGTACAACGAGTTCTGCACTACTCGCGCCTTCTGCAATCGTTTCCGAAAACATTGTCAAGCCATTGATGAAGGGAAAGATGTCGGACCGCAGTCTGGTGTGGTGGACGCGCATGGCAATCGTGGTGATCGGAGCGGCTTCGGCAACGATGGGTTGTCTCAATTCCAACATCTATGAGCTTGTTGCCGGTTCATCCATAATGAGCCTGGTATCACTCTTTATTCCGATGGCTGCGGGCATGTACTGGCGCGGCGCTACACCCATCGGAGCACTACTTTCCATGGTATCAGGTATTACCGTTTGGGCGTGGTTCGAAGCGTACCCCACCAGCGTGCCTTCTCTGGTCCCCGGCCTGGCGGCGAGCACACTTGCTATGCTGGTCGGCTCGGCTATACCATACCGCAGAATCGCTAACTTTGTCGACGATGAAAATAGAACTGCGAAGGCTTAACGATGCCTTTCACCTTGAAGCCACGAACGAACAGGGCAACACCGTTCACATCGATGCTTCACCTGATATTGGAGGACAACACCTGGGCATGCGACCGATGCAGCTGCTTCTCTCTTCCCTGGGTGGATGTAGTACCATCGACGTGATCAACATCCTGCGCAAGCAACGACAGCCACTTACTGATATCCGAATCACAGTGACTGGTGAGCGCGAAAAGGATGCCGTACCGGCGCCGTTTGTGAAAGCCCATCTTCATTTTAAGCTTTATGGCGACATTGATCACGACAAAGCGGAGAAAGCAGTAAGTTTGGCGGTCGAAAAATATTGCTCGGTGGCCGAGACCATGGCGAATACAACCATCACCCATAGTTTTGAAATCATATCAGGAAGCTGAGGTACATGAACGATCCACATAAATTTGAAACCCGCGCTGTGCGGGAAGGCCAACAACGAACCCCCTTTCGTGAACATTCATCTGCAGTGTTCCTAACCTCCAGCTTCGTGTTTGATGACGCGGAACAGGCGCGGGCCATGTTTGCCGATGAGATCCCCGGGAACATCTATTCCCGATTTTCTAACCCCAACACGTCGGAGCTTGTAGAAAAGCTCTGTGCTATGGAAGGCACCGAAGACGGTGTGGCCACAGCATCGGGCATGGCTGCAATGTTTGCCAGCATGGCGGCGTTGCTTCGCGCGGGCGACCACATCATTGCCTCGCGTTCACTCTTCGGGTCTACCCACCAGATCCTGAACACCATCTTTCCCCGATTCGGCATCACCCACTCGTATGTCGATATCACGGGGCCCATTGAACAGTGGGAGGCCGCCATTCGGCCGGAAACGAAAATGCTGTTCGTGGAGACGCCGTCGAATCCGGCGCTTGACATAGCCGACCTTGAAGCGTTGGGAAACCTCGCGCGTAAGCGCAACCTGATCCTGAATGTCGACAATTGCTTTGCAACGCCATACCTCCAGAATCCTGCCCGTTGGGGGGCACACCTGGTAACACACTCCGCGACGAAATTTATCGATGGCCAGGGCCGCGTGATCGCCGGAGCGATCCTGGGCAGCAGAGAACTGATTCGCGAGGTGCGGACGTTCGTACGTCACACGGGGCCATCCTTGTCACCATTCAATGCCTGGGTGCTTTCGAAGAGCCTTGAGACGCTGGCTGTGCGCATGGAACGTCATTGCCAGAATGCCTTTGAACTGGCGCAGTCGCTGGAAGGCGTCGCCGGTGTGAAGTCGGTGAAGTATCCTCATTCACCCTCTCACCCGCAGTATGCGCTTGCGAAAAAGCAGATGAAGCTTGGTGGCGGTATCGTGGCGTTTGAATTGGAAGGCGGCGTAGACCGGGGCAGAAATTTTCTCAATGCACTGAAGATGGCGTCGTTGACGGCGAATCTTGGCGACACGAGGACGATCGTTACGCATCCCGCCTCGACTACACATTCAAAGCTCACGGACGAAGAGCGCGCAGCGGTGGGAATATGCCCGGGTACGATCCGGGTCTCTGTAGGTCTTGAAGACGTCACCGACGTCGTTGCGGATATCCAACAGGCACTTGAAGCTTCCGCTTAGATAGCCCGTTAGTAAGTTTCCATGTCGGGATCGATTTCCCGTGCCCATTCCATGATACCGCCGGCAAGGTTATAAAGGTTGTCGAATTTATGGTTGCGCTCCAGCCATGTAATGGCGTCGGCGCTCCGGCGGCCGGTTCGGCAATACAGGATCACCTGCTTGTCGCGCGCAATGCGCTCTACCTTTTTAGGGATATCACCCAGAGGGATTAGTTCGCCTTCAAGGTTGCAGATATCATACTCATACGGCTCGCGGACATCGATCAACTGGAAGTCGGCACCGGAGTCTTTTAGTTCCTTAAGTTCTTCAACCGATATTTCTTTCATGCTTGGGGAGGATGCTTGATTTGCGATTTTTGATTTTTGATCTGTGATTTGCGATTTGCGCCCAATTCTGGGGTGTACAAATGAAGAAACAAAAATCAGAAATCAAAAATCACCAATCAAAGTCGTTTTTGCGCGAGTTCTGCCACGGTTTTCCCGATCGACAGGGAAGAGGTTGCCGCCGGTGAAGGGGCATTGCACACGTTGATAACGCGCGCCTCCTCAACAATCATGAAGTCGTCGACAAGACCGCCGGTGCGATCACACGCTTGTGCACGTACGCCGGCGCCACCCTCCACCAGGTCGTCTTCCTGTATTTCCGGAACCATTTTTTGCAACGCCCTTGTAAAGGCTGCCTTCGAGAAGGAACGGTACATCTCGCCGAGGCCGGTACGCCAGTATTTTGCAGCGACCTTTCTGAATCCTGGCCACGCCAGGGTTTCGCTGAGTTCGGCCAGGTTGATGTCCGTCTTCCGGTACCCTTCACGGCTGAAGGCGAGCACGGCGTTGGGGCCTGCTTCGACGCCGCCCCGCGCCATGCGGGTGAAGTGTACACCGAGAAAGGGGAACGCGGGGTCGGGGACCGGGTAAATGAGGTTTTTTACGAGGTATTCCTTGTCCTGTCTGAGCTTGTAATATTCACCCCGGAACGGGACGATTTTAACGTTGATGTTCTTTGACGTAAGCCGCGCGATCTTATCGGAGTACAAGCCGGCGCAGTTGATCACGAGTTTCGCGTCGTAGGTCTTGTTTTGCGTGATCACGTGGGCCTGACTCTGGTTCATTTGAATGCGAATCACCTTCTCGCCCAGGAAGAGGTTTCCTCCTGATTGCTGAAACACTTCCGCGTACTTTTGTGCGACAACACGGAAGTCGACAATGCCGGTTTGAGGCACCAGTATCCCACGTATGCCCGCTGCATGGGGCTCATATTCGCGTATTTTTTCTGCCGACAGGATGGTGAGTGGTTTTAAACCGTTCTGCAGTCCACGCTCATACAGGGTTTGAAGGATGGGCAACTCGCGCTCTTCGGTGGCGATGATGATCTTGCCGCACAGTTCGTAGGGGACGTTGTGGCGCTGGCAAAACTCGATCAGCATGTTGTACCCCCGGATGCAGTTCAGCGCCTTGAGGCTTCCGGGTTTATAATACAGGCCGGAGTGGATAACGCCACTGTTGTTGCCGGTCTGGTGCCGGGCAACCTGGTTTTCTTTTTCGAGGATGGCGACGTTAAGCGAGGGATTTCCAGAGAGTAATTGCAAGCCTGTGGCCAGGCCAACGACGCCACCACCGACAATAAGTACATCGTACTGCATGCAGCAAAATTTCGGCGAAGCTATCACAAAAAAAGCATTCGCCAAAAACAGGGCGTAGGGCGGTGTTATGGCCTCCTCAAAATTTTTCCTACTTCGGCCTCTTTTGCAGCCATGTGAGAAATCCTGCAGGAATTACACTTTTTGGGAGGCAGCGAATCATAATTTTGAATGCTTTTGAACTTACACTGCACCCGTCTTTCGAATGAAGAAGGTCGCCTTTTTGATACTATTTTTTTCATTGGTGGTCACCTCGGGGTATTCCCAGAACGAAAAGCTCAAGGCAGTTGTCTTGTACAGTTTTACGCGCTATGTGCTTTGGCCCGAATCAGCGGCTACGGGCGATTTTGAGATTAAGATCCTCGGCACATCGAGCCTGGAGGAGGAACTGAAGGTCATGGCGCAATCCAAGAAAGTGGGAAATCGAAACATCCGGGTGACACGGGTGGAAAATGCCGGCGACATCGGGGTTTGTCACATCCTGGTGATCCCTTTATCGCAATCAGAACGACTTGAAGAAGTGCTCGGAGCCCTCGACAACCGCCCGGTACTGGTGGTGACCGAGGAGCCCGGACTTGGTGCGCGGGGCAGCGATATCAACTTTGTCGACCGGGATGGCAGGCTCGCCTTTGAGTTGAACCAGACCTCGGTCAGCAAACGAAAATTGAAAGTATCTACGGAGCTCACGCGACTGGCCATTCTCATTTAGACCTATGGAAAAGAAGAGACTAAAATCACGCATGCGCCTGACGATTGGTAACAAGATATTGGCAGGTTTCTCCGCGCTGATGATCTTGTACATTATTAACGTCGCCATCATCTTCTTCACACGAACTACCATCCAGGACGTGGTGACGCATTCTTCCGATACCATACGTCCTTCTCAAAACGCCATCAACGATTTTATCCTTCTTGTTACACGTTCCAAGATGCTGGCTACCAATTGGGTTTACCTGCAGAGCAACGAGGAAGACAAACAGGCCCTGCGGAACCTTCGGAACAACGAGTACCCGCAGCTTGCCGCCCTCGTGAAAGAGCTCATGCCGCGGTGGGAGAGCGACAGCCAGCGTATGCTGATGGACAGCGTGTTCATCAAGTTCGATGCAGTGCTGCAGGTCCAGGAGGAAGGCATCATGAAGCAACTCGTATCGTTCGATAACTACGAAGACCCCGTTACCAAACTTTTGGCGGAAGATGTGGTGGCGAACCAGATCATTCCTCAGTCGAACGAGATCATCGAAATCCTCTCGCGCATAGCCACAACGCAAAACAGCGTTACAGCTGAATCGGATGCAGCACTGATTCGTTCCGTGCGCAGCCTTGGAAACGTCACGTGGATCCTGGCTGGCGTCTTTATCGGCTTGGGTATGCTGAGCGCGTTCCTGCTGATGCGATCCATCACCGTGCCGGTAAATTTCCTCAAGAATATTGTCGTCAAGCTTGGACGAGGCGAACTCGTGGAGGAAAAGCGAAAGAATTTCAGCAACGACGAGATCGGCGAAATGGCTGTTGCCATGGACAACCTCGTGAACGGACTCAAGCAAACAACGATGTTTGCCGAGAATATTGGAAAGGGCAACTACAAGTCTGAGTTCCGGCCTCTCAGCGAACACGATGTGCTGGGTAACGCGCTGCTCAACATGAGGGACAACCTGGCCAAGGTGGCCGAGGAAGACAAACAGCGGAACTGGGCTACGGAGGGTATGGCACGCTTTGGCGAAATCCTCCGCACGAACAACAACGACCTGGTTAAGCTGGCAGATGAGATCATCCGCAACCTTGTTAAATATCTCGATGCAAATCAGGGCGCCATTTACATCGTCGACGATGTCGATGCTGAAGTAGAGCCGACGATGTCGATGAAGGCATGCTATGCATGGGATAAGAAGAAGTTCCTGAATCACCAGATCCACAAGGGTGAAGGCCTCGCGGGTCAGGCGTGGCAGGAGGGCAACATCATCTACCTGACGGAAGTTCCGGATAACTACGTCCGGATCGTCTCCGGTCTGGGCGACGCCAACCCGACCAGCATTCTCATTGTGCCGCTTAAGGTGAACGACGACATCTTTGGCGTGGTAGAGATCGCAAGCTTTGCTGCGTTCAAGGACTTCGAAATAGAGTTTGTGAAGAAGGTTGCGGAAAGCATTGCGTCAACGATCTCTTCGGTGAAGGTGAACGCGCGTACGCAGCGCCTCCTGGAAGAGTCGCAGGAGATGACGGAGCAAATGCGGGCGCAGGAAGAGGAAATGCGCCAGAATATGGAAGAGCTTCAGGCAACCCAGGAGGAGATGCAGCGAAGCCAGGCCGAAACCGAAAGCACGATGACGGCGATCAACGCGTCGATGGCGGTCGCCGAGTACGATACCGATGGCAAGATCACAAAGATCAACTCGAACTACCTCGACATGATGGGTTACAACCAGGACGAGGTCCTCGGCGAGCATCAACGCATCTTCGCAACCAAGGAGGAAAAGATGAGCGAAGAATTCCGCCACTTCTGGAAAGATCTTGCCGGTGGTATATCAAAGGCCGGTGTCTTTACCCGCATGACCAAACGCGGTGAAACGATCCGGCTCCGGTCCAGCTTTTCGCCAATTCAGAACCGTTCCGGCGAAGTTGTGAAGATCATGGAAATCGCTTACCTGGTAAGTTAGGTTCCGCCTTGCAGAAAGGATCGTTAGCGGATATCTGAAAATTAAACTACAAGCAAAAAAGCCCCGCGTCTCGGGGCTTTTTTGTTACCTAAACCTAAACCTATGAGAAGAATTACTCTACTCTTGCTTTAGAAAACGAATAACCGACGCATAGGTTACGCACGAATGAAAAATTTTTTTATTGAGTCTGCTTCGCCGTTTTTAGTTTGTCAGCAAAAACCTTTCTGAATTTTTCCACCTTAGGTTGTATAACAAACGTGCAGTAGGGAGCGTTACCATTCAATGCATAATAGTTTTGGTGGTAGTCTTCTGCCACGTAGAATGCCTTGAAGGGTGCAATCTCCGTCACCACAGGATTGTCGTACACTTTTTCTTCGTTGAGCTTCTGTTTATAGTGCTCTGCAAGCTTCCTCTGCTCGTCGTTGTGATAGAAGATCACCGACCGGTACTGCGGGCCCACGTCATTGCCCTGGCGGTTGAGCGTCGTAGGGTCATGGGTGTGCCAGAATATCTCGAGCAGTTCATCGTAAGTGATCACGGAAGGATCGTAGGTGATTTGAACAACTTCCGCGTGGCCTGTCGTGCCGGTGCATACCTGCTTATAGGTAGGGTTTTCTACCGTACCGCCGGAATAACCCGACTGCACTTTCAGGACACCCTTTACGTCGAGGAAGATGGCTTCTGTACACCAGAAGCATCCGGACCCGAAGGTTGCCAGTTGGCTGCCCTCCGGAATGGGTTGATTTGACATAGCGTTGACCGAAGTTTGATTATTCCGCTGGCCGCATGAACTGCCAAAGAAAAGCAGGATGAGTGCCGCGGATGCAAAAGAGTATTTCATACCGCTAAGGTAGTGTCTGCAAGGTAAACCGCGGTGGAGGGAAAAAGGTTTTGATCTGCGATTAGTGATTTGCGATTTTTGATTTTCGATTTGATCGGCAAAACTGGTCCCCTGAGACCCAATCGCAAATCACTAATCTCAAATCACTAATCTCAAATCAATAGTTTTGGTAGAAATTCCGGATGGCCGGGACAATCTGGTTGTAGATGGGCCGCGTAAACTCCAGGAAGAGTTCCTGTGGCACAGGGGGCTGCATCTCTCGCAACTTACACAGGGCCAGTTGCTCGTCGGTCAGAGCTCGCTCATCGCCGTTGAATCGGCCCCAGTTGCTTACCCAGGCGTATTGGCCATTGAACTTACGGTGTGTGAGTACCCCGCCGGTTTTAGCGTCCAGGATTACCATGCTGAGCAGTCCCGTTGAAATCACTTCCTTCCGGTAGGTGGTCAGTTTTGCCTTGACCGTCCCGTATACGGGGATGGTCTTATCGTCTACTTTGGTTTCCCCGATCTTGACGCTGTCGCGTGTGACGGTTTCTTCGCGCTCGGTCATCCGAACGTTACCTACACTGAAATCGTCAAATTGGATTCGCATGATCTGGTCGGCTTCCTGCAGATTGATCGATTGCGCCTCTTCCGGGGTGAAAAACTTTACAAATCCGTCGTCGGTGTAGTTTCGGTGGAGAAACTCCTCGATTTGGTCCTGGAAAAAGCCCCCGCTCAAATCATATCGCGCAGGAACGGGTATCTGCTCAACCACCACCTTCACGGTAGCCAGGAATTTGGCCTTATCCATATACTCCAGTACGTCATTATAGCCTTCCACGTACTGGTTTGCCTCCGCGAACAGGAAATAGGCGCGTTTGGCGTCCTCCCGGGTTCCTTTCATAAGGGCTGCAATCCCTGAATTGTAGCTTTCCTCCGCCGCCTTTTCCCTTAGAGGCCCGATTTCGGAATAGTACTCCTTGGGGTTCCGCACCACCTTCAGACAGCCGGGGCATTGCCGTATTGCCTCATACATGCTGTTGATCGAGGTATACGCCTGAATGGCGTTCCGCCACTTATACGGCGAATTTGATGCAATTTCGTTTCGCGCCTGTGTTTCGAGGAAATCGACAGCCAGGGGATAGGCGTTTTTCAGTGTTTCCTGCGATTTTGAATGGTCGGGATTCTGCCTGAGCCGCTGGATTGACTTCATTACCGATTCGTAATAGTCGCCGCGCTCATAGGCTTTTTTGCCCGAACTGCACGCGGCCAAAAAAAGTACGGCGGCCGCTAACCAAAAAAATTTCTGCGCCATAGC
>JAJJPK010000075.1:0-4855 GCA_032907565.1 Cyclobacteriaceae bacterium
TCCTTCATCACACCATCAACCAGCGAACAAAAACGGACTTTTTGGACAGCCCCTCAATGTTACTCCGTGGTAGGCTCGATTTTTCTAAAGACACGCCGGCCCTGATTGGGATGGAACGGAAAAACGGTTTGCCCATTACGCCCTGAAAACATTAGAATACCATTCGAACAACAGAACGTTAACCGACAACGTTACAAACGATACCGCTATTCACAAATCGGACACCGTTTGTCCACTTTTTGTTATCTTCATTCCCGTTATGACCATACTTCTTCGCATCCCGCTCTGCCTGATTTTGCTTCTGCCTTTCGCGGCATTGTCTCAGCAACACACCCTTAACGACGGCACCGGCGCGTACGCGACAAAAACCTATCGGAACCTCTTCCTAGAAAACGGTCACACGCAAGAAGAGATCGACGCAAAAATAAACCAGGCCTTTCAACAATTATTTCACGGCGACTCGGCGACGCAACGCGTGTACTTTCCCGTGGGCCGCAATGAAAACGGACCACTCGCCTACATGCTGGACGTCAACAACAACGACATCCGCAGCGAAGGCATGTCGTATGGCATGATGATCGCCGTACAACTCGACAAAAAAACTGAATTCGATGCGCTCTGGAATTACGCGATGACCTACTCCTATATCAGCGACCCGGCGCATCCTTCAGAAGGCTATTTCGCATGGTCCCTAAAACGCGATGGAACACCCAACTCCGAAACGCCTGCACCCGACGGGGAGGAATATTTCGTGACCGCCCTGTATTTCGCGTCAGCACGGTGGGGCGACGGCGAGGGCATCTACAATTACAAAGCATGGGCAGACAAGATCCTTACCGCCATGCGGCATCATCTCCCGAGAAAACCGGCCCTACCATACGGGGAACACAAACCGTAGGGCCCATGGTAAACGAAGAGAAGAAGATGATCCTCTTCGTTCCCAACGGTCCCGCTGGCGGCGGAGGGCGCGCGTTCACTGACCCGTCCTATCACCTCCCCCACTTCTACGAACTTTGGGCCCGGTGGGGTCCTGAAGGCGACCGCGCGTTCTGGGCAGCGGCGGCCGACTCGAGCCGGGAGTATTTCGTCAAGGCAACTCACCCCGAAACAGGGCTCGCTCCTGACTACGGCCATTTTGATGGCCGACCGGTAGAGACACGATTTAATCCCAATTCAAAACGGTTTGCTTACGACTCATGGCGAACAGCCATGAACTGGAGCGTGGATTGGTCGTGGTTTCGAAAAGACCCACGCCAGCAAGAACTCAGCAACAGGATACAAGCCTTCTTTCACAGCCAGGGCATCAATAACTACGGCAGCGTGTATGAGCTCGACGGCCAGGTCGTCAACCCATCACATGGCCAGGGTTTGGTAGCCACAAATGCCGTAGCCAGTCTGGCAGCCACACACGACATCGCGAAGGACTTCGTTGAAGCCCTTTGGCAACAACCCGTCCCTTCTTCGTTCGGCGCACGCTACTACCACGGTTTATTGCACCTCATGAGCCTGTTGCATTGCAGCGGACAATTCCGAATCTACACACCCAAGACCTGAGGAAAGATTGAAGGGAAGCGTAGCTGCTACCTCCGCCCGGCCTCAGGGCTTCGTGTTGGTCGTCGTCACATAGTATAAACGTTCAACCAGCTTCGGATCGAACAATGCCTTCTGGCGGCCCGAAACCCTTCGGCGTTGCCAGGTGGTCGTGGGTGTGATTTTGATATGGGTCTTCCCCTTCCTCAGCGCGAGGGGAAGATTAAACCCATCAACGCAGTTTGTCCACCGGAAGGAGATCGTGTTCCCCTCGAAATAATATTCGAATTTCGGAATCTGTGTTGTTCGAAGGTACTGATCGAACACTTTGGAATAATCGAATCCCGCTTGTGTTGAAATGTAGTCTTCTATTTGTTTTGTGGTGACGGTTTGATGATAGAACGTTTCGTTCAACCCCCGCAGAATCTGTCTGAACAATGCATCGTTATCCAGGCTATGCCGAATGGTGTGAAGCATGTTCGCACCTTTCGGGTACATGTCACCCGATCCCCTGTGGTTGAGATCGTATTTGCCGATGATCGGGGCGTCGTTTCTGATATTTCGCCGGATGCCGTAATTGTAATCGTTACCTGCCTCCACGCCGAAGTGATACTCGGTATAAAGTGTTTCAGCGTATGTCGCGAAGCTTTCGTGTACCCACATGTCGGCGATGTCCCGGTACGTGATGTTGTTGGCGAACCATTCATGGGCCGACTCGTGGATGATGATGTAGTCCCACTTCATGCCCCAACCGGACCCTGACAGGTCGCGACCGCGGTATCCGTTGGCGAACCCATTTCCGTAGGTCACGGAACTCTGGTGTTCCATGCCGAGGTAGGGCGTCTCCACGAGCTTGTAGCCATCTTCATAGAACGGGTACGGTCCGAACCAGTATTCAAATGCTTTCAGCGTCAGCTTTCCTTGTTTGAATTGCTCTTTAGCCTTTTCGAGGTTGTAGCGCAGCACATAGTAATCCAGATCCAGAACGCCCTTCTCGCCGTGGAGCGTGTCAGTGAAATGGGCATAGTCGCCAATGTTAACGTTTACTCCATAGTTATTGATGGGATTGCTTACAAACCAGTGATACGTTTTCGTCCCGTCGGAATTCGTTGTCACGTCCCTGAGCCGACCGTTAGAAACATCCTGCAGCGCTTCGGGCACGGTGACGCTCATCAGCATGCTATCGGGTTCGTCATACATGTGATCCTTGCAGGGCCACCAGACGCTGGCACCGAGACCCTGACAGGACGTGGCGATGAAAGCCAGTCCGTTGCGGTCGTATATCCACTGAAACCCACCCTGCCACGGCGGGTTTTCCGCTTCGAGCGGGGTGCCTGAATAGCGAACGGTTACCGACTCCGTCCTGCCCTTTTGCTGCGGTTTGGTGAGCGTGACAAAGTACGCGTTATTTCCCCGCTTCTTAAATGACAATTCCTGACCTTCTTGCGACACGCCATCTATCCTAAGGGGCGGTTGAAGGTCGATCTGCAAAACTTGCGAAGGTTCGATCACCGTGTACTGAACTGTGACGCTTCCCGACACGGATTTGCTCTCCGGGAACACGCGGATATCCAGGTGGTAATACGTGAGGTCCCACCACGCGCGTTCGGGCGTTATGCTGCCGCGGAGCGTGTCGTCGAGCGTGAACACCTGCGAATACGCCGGCATGCAACCACTAGCGATCCACAGCAGCATCGATGGAATACTACCGTATCGGATTATCCCCGAGTAAATGGTATTTCGTGATTTCGTATGCGGGTCGTCCATAGGGAAAGATACACGGGGCTCGGATAAAAGCCAAGTGTGATCTCCTACCTCCCCTTGACTCATGGCCATTAATCCATAACTTGGATAAAGTAACACCGCATGCGCCCCCTTTTCCTTCTCCTCCTGGTAATCTCCGCGGCTTGTCCTGCACAAGATGGAAAGCTCATAACCGAGATCAAGGCACATCGGGAAGGAACGGTACTGTGGTGGGCAGGGCATAGCAGCTGGCTGATTAAGTCGGGGGACATACTTATCGCCACCGACCTGTGGTTGGAAGACGGTTACCGCTTCGAGCCGTCGCCCATAACCGCGGAGGAGTTGGCAGAAGACCTGGATGTGTCGTTCATCACCCACGCACACGACGATCATTTCAACAAGTACACGACATCTATTCTGGTCAAGCAATCGAAATGCATTTTTGTGATGCCAGAGAGTTGTTTGGCGAAAGCCCGGGAATTGAACATCCCAGAAAGCCGAATCCGTATCGCGAAACCACGCGAATCTTTCGAGATCATGGGTATGAAAGTCGACCCGGTACGCGCGATCCACGGCAACGCCAACTTCGCCATTTACTACGAGGCCAACCTGGAGGACTGCGGTTACGTCATCACGTTGGATGGAACCACGTTCTTACAGCCTGGCGATTCATACCTGCTGGAAGACCACCTGTTTCTCAAGCACGTCGGCGTGTTGTTCTTTTCCCCCACAGAACACAACATGTACATCGACCGATCCGTGATCCTCATTAACACCCTCAATCCCGATTTCATCTTCCCGCAACATCACAGCACCATCAATTATAAGGAGCAGGATCGTTTCTGGGCGAAGGGATATCCTGATGAAGTGAAGATACGGTTGTCACAGGAACTGAAGGAGCGGTACTATATTTTGAGGCCGGGGGACAGCGTGAGGGTAAGGTGAGATGGTAATCGGCGCTTCGACAAGCTCAGCGACCGGATAGTTTATTTGTTTTGTATTCTACAACTTTGTCGCAGGAACTGGATCTTTCGGCGGACATGAAAATTACCCTCAGAGTGATCGGACATGTAGAATCCCCCTTGCACAGTAGCGAAGAAGCGCCAAAGCAGGGAGAAGAAGGTTCGCCTCCGGCCGTGCTTGTTTTCGATGAGTCGGTCGAGGACGCCTTGTCGGATATCCAGGTTGGCGATAAGCTGCTCTTGTTGACGTGGCTCGACCGCGCTGATCGAAGTGTGTTGAAGGTTCATCCGCGTGATAATCCGAAAGCTCCCTTACGCGGCGTGTTCAGTACACGATCTCAAGACCGTCCAAATCCCATTGGCGTGCATCGCGTGACCGTGTTATCGATCATGGAACCCCTTCGCTTCCAGGTCTCGGATCTTGAGGCGTTTGACGGCACTCCGATTTTGGATGTGAAAGCGTCGTTGGAAGGAATTGTTGAATAGTAGGCAGTAGACAATAGGCAGTAGGCAATGGGCAGTAGGCAATAGACGCACACTCACACTTCCTATGTGGCTCTTATGTGTCCTATCTCCTATGTGGTTTAAAAACTTCACTACCTTAGATCCCCCGCACGACC
>JAJJPK010000076.1:0-4855 GCA_032907565.1 Cyclobacteriaceae bacterium
CGTCATCGTGAAGTTGCCGTCGTTACAGTTTTCTTTGTCCAAACCCGCATCCGCTGTTGACGGAGGCTCGTGGTTGATCAGGTCAATGTCGTCAAAGCTTGGCGTACATCCCCCGTTGCTGATCGTCCAGCGTAACGTAGCAGTAGTTCCCACTGGCACACCGGTGATCGTCGTTGTAGGAGACGTAGGATTGGTGATTGTTGCTGTACCTGAAACGACTGTCCAGGCGCCTGTACCGACAACCGGTGTGTTGGCACTCATCACAAACGTGCTGTTGTCGCACTGCTCGATTTCAGTGGGACCGGCATCTGCAGTTGTGGGCGCTTCGCTGACGGTTAGGTAACGGATGTCGACGCAATCCGGAATAAATGCAACATAGTCGTTCGTCACTGAAAAGGAGGCATCATTGCGTCCAGGAACGGGGACGCCGACGGTGCCCGTGGCGTTCTCGATCCCCATGGTGGCGAAATTTGCGGGAATATTGACGTTGGTCGAGTGAATCTCGATGATGTTCGTCGTCTCATGAAGCTGCACCTGCGTCCTCACTACAAAGAGCGGGTTGCTGTCGCGGTACACGTTGTAGTTCACGACAAACTTTCTGAACGGACTCCGCCCCGTGACAAAGTACTCAATGGGTCCGGGTGCCGGCGTCATCTCATCCCACGCCAACGCAATGATGTTGTTTGGCGCTGCAGCATTGGGCAACGACTGGTTGATGGGCGTACTGACACCCGCCGTAAACCCGATAATGGCGTTTGAACCTATATAAACATTAGTATAGTTGACGCCAAAGAAGTTAAACGTAAAGCCGATCGATATCGGGCCCGTTTCCGAGTTGTCAACAAGCGGAATACTCGTGCTGCCTGCGGGTGGCGTTATCGGTGCAAATGTTCCCGCCGTCGACACGGTATAATTCGTGGCCACTCCACTCGTTGCCACCACCGTATCCGCGCCTATTACCAAAGAAGGATCGTACGATGCAATGGGTGTCGAAACACCAGCCCGGTAGAATTGCAGCCCGCCGGGTGAGCTCGATAGTGCAATTGGTGCATCGCTGCTGCAATAAGTAGGATCGAGATTGGTGATAGTACATTGCGCACGAAGGTCTCGCGACGGCAGAAAGATTCCGCCGAGGAGGCCCACCAGGAATGTACTATACAACGCGATCCTTGTCATATCTTCGTTCTATCCCCTCAGGGTGTTGTTGGCTGCGGGGCAAATCGCCCTGCGGCATTCAGTTTGAAAAATCCCATCTTCAGGTTGCTCACACCCACGTTGATGGTACCGACAACGAGAATGTGGCCGTCGGGAAGCTCTGCTACTGCTCCCGCCCGGTCGTCATTCCGGTCGCCCGCGCCAAATGAGGACGACCAGTACACCGTTTCTCCGGAAATGCTCACCTTGCAAAGCCACATGTTGCGCGTTCCGACGTCGCCCTCGGTTCCGAGGATCAGGTATCCTTGCTGACCTCGCATTGCCCTGCACACCGACACCGGGTTGATAAGCCGGTTGACACCATCCGAGGGCAACACCCTGTTCCCCTGACCGCTGGGCAATAGCGCGCCGTTATCGTTAGCCACATGACTTACATAGATATCCTGGCGGCCGGATGGATCCCTTTGCGTCCCTACCAGGAAAAAGCCTTCACCGAACGATGGGCACACAGCCTGAAGAAACTCATCCATGCCCTGCCGGTCCTCACTAAGCGGCGCATCTTTATTGCCAACAGGCAGTCCGTTATTGTCAAAGCCAAAGAGCCAGAAATTGTGGTTGGTACCGTTCTCCGTGCGGTAGAGCTTGTTGTCAGAACCGAGCAGGTAAATGTGATCACCGCCTGTGCGCACGGAACGAACGCCTGATGCCACTTCTGCCTGACTATTGTAATAGAGAAATTCCTCATCCCATTCCAGATCGTTGGTGAACCTGAGTTTCATGTAGCTGACTCTTTTCAGGCCGCCATCAGCTTCTGTAGTGGTGTACTCCAGCGATCCGGTCACGAGATAACCGTCCTCCAGCGTTGTTACCGTGTTTGGATTTTCAATGCCGTAGTCGACACCTTCCAGCACAGGTGAACCGAAGACCACACTGTCTGTCTTCTCCCCCTCTGCCGTCACGAGCAGAAGCTTTACGTTCTCCGTCGGATCGGCCGACTGCGGATCTTTTGATTGCGTGAGGATAATGTAGCCCCCGTTGTTCGCCGGCTCAATGTCGCGGGCTTCGTCGTCCGGACCGCCCAGCTTTCTCTGCCATATAAGGTTCCCCGCCCAATCTGCCTTTACCAGAAAGACCCTTCTGCTTCCGTCCGGTTCGGTTGTAGTACCCAGAAGCAGAACGGTTTCAGTGGCTTCCTCAACGACAAGATCAACGCCTTCCTGGTATCCCTCATCCCCGAAAAGCCGGACAAAGTAGTCTTCGTACACCGGGTCCAGGTTGTTCTCGGTATCGCAGGATGCGAGGGTCAGTGTCATTAGCACGACTGAAAAGCACAGGAGGGCGATATGGTTGTACACCCTAGTTGTCATGCTTCCCACGGAGTATGTTTCGTAACACCGACCCGGTACGCGCCTGCTTAAGTTTTCGCGGGTTGTACAGCTGATGCATGTATCCGATCGTGAAATACAAATGGTTCAGCTTAAAGAAATCATCCGAGCTGGCATACCGCCATGTCGGTTCTGAACTTGCCACCAGCTGGGGACCTTCCTTCGTGTAGTCGTTCACCACGCCTCCATAGTCCATGACGTTCTTCATCCCAAGCGTGTAGCGAACGTCGGCAAACACGTAGTGGAGCCCCCATTTGTAGCGCAGTCCGGCACCCGCTACAAGAGACCAGTTCCAATCTTTTCTCTTGTAGCCGTACTTTACGATGGGACTTTCTGAAGGCGTCATCGATTCGCTTCCGGACGTAAACCTGTCGTTAAGGGTCGGATTCGCTTTGCTGCTGAACAGGTAGTTGATGGCGACGCCGCCATAGGCATACGGCACCACCTTGCCCGTTTTGAAATTGTAAATAGCAGTTAAGGGAACGTTAAACCATCCCAATCGATCCTGCACGATCGCATCGTCAGTCGTCCAAAGCCCGCTCTGTTCTTTCCGATAGGTGGTATAGGCGTACTGCAGTTCGGTCCCAATGCTCACCTTGTCGTTGATGTTGTAGTTGACGCCGACCGCCACCGTCCATCCCGGCAGCAGCACATATTTCGTGTCGAGAGGAACACCCGACAGGCTCATCTCGCGCAGCACATTGACGAACGTGACGTTGCCGCCGATACGTCCTAACAGGGAAAATATGGGCGTAGACGTAAATCTTTTACTCAAGTAAACTACATCGATGGGATCACGCGAGGGGTCGGTAACGAATTCGGGGTTGGCGCGGAGCAGTTCGAGGTAACTCTCTTCGGCTTTTACCGGATCGTCGAGGAGCAGGTACACCTGGGTGAGCAAGAGGTAGGCCCGTTGACGTTGCTCACGGGTGAATCCTCCCTTAAGACAGTCGGCAAGTAATGAATCGACACCCAGGAAGTGGCCGGCGTTGACTTCTTCAGCAGCCTGGTTCAGAATGATCTCACAATCATCGCTCGACTGGGCGTATGCGCTGACGCAGAGAAGGAAATGAAAGCATAAAAACAGGCTCGGTATACGTCTCCGCATATCAATAGTCGTTAATCAAAAGACCGGGGCACGTGTACTCGTAGTCGATGTCGTTGCCAACGTATTTCTCCCATTCGTCCGGCGTCAGATTGCGTGTCATCTGCGGACATACCTTTTCGGCAAGGATGGAATAGTCGGTAGGCCACACGCGGATCTCCGATTCGCTTGTGGATGCCACCAGGTATTTTGAATCGCGGCTGAAGACAACATCGAACAGATACCCGTTGTTGTTGTCCATTTCGATAGGCAAGTCCTCCGGGAAATCGAGCACCCACATCTGCAACTTGCGATCAGCACCGGCGCTTGCCAGTAGCTTGCCATCAGGACTGAACTCTACGTCGAAGACGCCCGCATTATGACCGGTAAAGTTCCGGGTTTCACGCGTGGCCAGTTCCACAACTCTTAAGGAGACGCGCCGTGTCGTGTAATCGTAGGTACCGTAAGCAATGTAACGTCCGTCAGCACTGAATTTTACGGTGAGAATGCGCGCGTTCTTTTCGTCGATAAAGGTTTCGTATGAACCGTTCGCCAGGTTGAGAAGGATCACCTTGCCGTCCCACGTACCACATACCAGGCGATCGCCCGACGGGCTCACGCTCATGGTCTTTACTTCTGCCGGAACCGTCGCAAGAGTATTCACAGCTCCGGTAGCGATGTCGACCTTGCTGATGGCGTACTCCGATCGGTTGACGTCGCCGCTCGCTACGAGCAATAAGCCATCGTTAAGAAACTCGAGGTCATTCGTCGCGCCTTTAAACCCGCGGATAACCCGGGGTGTGTTGCCTCGCGCGGAGAGGTCGTACACCTGGATGAACGTCGAATCTGTACCATTTACCAGGTAGCGCTGGTCGGCACTTACCGCCAGCACCTTGTTGGGGAAAGCGTTGCGATAGTCGGTCGGCTCACTGTTGAGGGTAAGGAAATCGCCCGAGAATATTCTTCCATCAGCGCCCGCAGCATAGAAGCCGCTACCCGACTGGCTCAAGATGAGAGAGTTGATCCGATTTCTCGGCGGGCCGACGACCTTAATTGCGTTGTAGTTTCTGTTGTCGAGCTTGGTGAGCGCATAGTACAAACCGGAATAGATGTAAGGATCGTACTGTTTGCCTTCGTAGCGTTTGTGGAAATGGTATGCCTGCATGGCAAGCAGACCCGCCAGGTATTTGTCGTCGGTTTCCTGGCGCGACTTTGCCGCCATAGCTTGTGC
>JAJJPK010000077.1:0-4845 GCA_032907565.1 Cyclobacteriaceae bacterium
GCCTCTTCGGCATACGCTTCGGGTGGCATATACATTCCGGCACTTCCGTACAACTTGATGCGGTCGCGCTTTCGTCCACCCATGAGTTCAGAAACGCCGCACCCCTCGTAACGCGCTACGAGGTCAAGGATGGCAACTTCTACAGCGTGATACGTTTTGTCTGTATCCGGACTATGAGAAAATTGAAACGATCGCCATCGCAGCGGATCTTTTCCCGTGAGAAACGGCTTGATGATTTCCGCGATCTCACAGCTGGCACGTTCATGTGCGGGTCCCGGTGCCCATCCGACAAGCCCGGTGTCGGTTGTCACCTTGATCAGCATCGCATCGCGTTTGAGAATGGACCGACGTCCGCCCCAAAAAGGCAGGACGATTTCTTCCGGCATGGGATATGACATCAGGAAGGACTGGACGTTGGCGATGCGCATAGGTGACGGTATAATATAAGGATCAGTTTCAATTCGACAAGCCTGTGGTGCAGGGGTTATGAGGTGGAACATAGAACCCCGCAAAACGTCGGGTGCGGTGAAGGAGGACAGCCGTATTGCGAAAATGCAGGCATACCGATTCAAAATCGCTGTTTTTCGAATCCGAAAAAGGGCGCGGAGGGATTAGTATTCTTTTCTCAATTTTTATTCTACCTTTACTAATGACAACGAGTATCGCGCTGCTTTAAAGGGCGGTGTCAGTTTTACCGTTCTCACGTAACGTATAATCACCTTATCAAAAAAGACTATGAACATCTATGTCGCGAACATCCCCTTTAAGGCAACAAGCGATCAGTTAAAGGGATTATTTGAGGCCTTCGGCGAAGTCAGTTCGGCAAAGATCATCCTTGACAAGTTTACCCAGCGCAGTCGCGGCTTTGGCTTCGTGGAAATGAATGACGACACCGCAGCACGCCAGGCAATAGATGAACTCAACGGTTCCGATTTCATGGGAAAGAACTTAGTAGTGAACGAGGCCCGTCCTCGTACTGACGCACCACGCAGTGGTGGAGGAAGCCGTGGTGGCAATTTCAATCGCCGCAACTACTAGATCTCTTAGACATCATCTGTACCCAATACGGACGACCGGCTGCAATGCCGGTCGTTTTGTTTATGCGCATCTCCCCTTGCAATCACCGGAAAAAATCCGTAAACTTTGTATATACAAAACCATCGGCTTATGAGTGTCATCGGGGACGTCGAAAAATGGGGAAACGCCCACCGACCCGGATTTCTTGACATTTTCCGGGTGGCTTTGGGAATCTTCATTACCTACAAAGGTCTGTACTTCATCACGAACATGCATGACCTTAAAATGACTACGGCCGGCCTGAACGTCTATTTCGCCGGTGCGGCACTGGCTCATTACGTTATCTTCGCACACATTCTTGGTGGACCGCTGATTGCGGTAGGATTGTTCACCCGCATCGTCTGCCTGATCCAGATTCCGATCCTGATCGGAGCCATCGTGTTTGTCAACTATCCTGAGGGTTTTCTTTCTGTCGGAAACCTTATGGAGTTGGAGATATCTATTTTGGTTTTGGTTGGCCTGATCCTTTTTATGGTATTTGGTGCCGGTAGGTTTTCTCTTGATGCAAAACGCAGAATGGAAATGAAAGCGGCAACGCATCCCTGACCGGCATTTTTACCTATAACCTGAACTGGAAGAGGCACCGACGAGGTGCCTTTTTCTTGTGTTAAAGTGTTGAAGTGTTGAAGTGTTGATGTTGGTGCGTGCAAGGTGAACGGGCATCTCTTAGATTATAGGAAAGGTCGCCTAACGGCGACAGAGCTTGATACACCGTAAACCCTCCACGTAATAGACGCGTCAAACCTTGCTCGAAGCGTCGGGCGAGGCCAACTTCAACACTTCAACACTTCAACACTTCAACACTTCAACACATCTTCAAGACGCTTCCAAATCTCCCCATTTCCCCTTATCCTTACAACGTGAACTACTTCCTAGGTATCGACATCGGCACAGGGAGCACGAAAGCTGTGGCCATTAGTGAATCGATGGACGAAGTGCTCTCGGTCCAACAGTGTCCCTATCCGACATACCATCCGGTTCCTTTCGCCAGCGAACAGGATCCCGAAAAGATATGGGAGGCATTCGTCAAATGCGTTCAAGCCACGGTAGCCCGGCTCGGTGGACCTCCCGAGGCAATAGGCTTCAGTACCGCCATGCATTCGGTGATCGCTGTCGACAAGAACGGTCGCCCGCTCCGCAACATGTTGACCTGGGCAGACGGCCGCAGCGCATCCGTGGCCCGTTCACTGCGCGAATCCGATGATGCCCGTGAACTGTACGAGGTGACAGGAACACCTATTCACGCAATGAGCGTCCTTGCCAAACTCATGTGGCTCCGCGAACAGGAACCCGAAATCTTCCGCCAGGCCGCGCGCTTCATCTCTATCAAGGAGTTCATCTGGCATCGCCTCTTCGGTGACTACGAAATGGACTACTCTGCAGCCTCGGGTACCGGACTCATGGACATCCTCCGCCGCGAATGGAACCCCCGGTCGCTCGATCTCGCTGGAATAAAAGAAAGTCAACTCTCCGTCCTGGTGCCAACGCGCTACCGGCGAAATGATCTTCCTGAGACCATGCAACGGTTGCTCACGCTGATACCGACTCCCTGGTTCATCGTGGGCGGCGGCGATGGTTGCCTGGCCAACCTGGGCAGTAACGCCATCACGCGTGGTATCGCTTGCCTCACCATTGGAACCAGTGGTGCCATTCGAGTAGCCTCATCCGCTCCCCGCTATGACTTTTCATCCATGACCTTCAACTACATCCTGGATGAAAAAACCTTCATATGTGGAGGTCCGATTAACAACGGCGGTGTCATTCTTCAATGGTATCTCAGCGACCTGCTTGGCCAAAGACTCGAATCCTTAAGCGATTACGCATCGTACCTGTCGCAGGCTGCTGCTCTTCCTCCCGGAGCGGGCGGTCTGATATTCCTTCCGTACCTGATGGGCGAGCGGGCTCCGATCTGGGACAGCCGTGTAAGTGGTGCCTTCTTTGGTATTACTACGGAACATCGTCAGGAGCATTTTACACGTGCCGTGATAGAGGGCATTTCTTTTGCGCTCTATCAGGTTGCCGGTCTTCTCCGCGAAGCGGGAGGCGAAATGGAACAGATCAACGCCAGCGGAGGGTTCGTACACTCACGCGAGTGGCTGCAAATCCTAAGCGACATTTTTGGGATGCCTATGCATCGCAACAACACCGAAGACGCGTCGTCGATTGGTGCCGCGTTGATGGCCGCGCGTGCGGCGCGCAACTTACCAACCTATCCGAAGTTTCAACCACCACAACCACCGGAGGTCTTCCTCCCCGATGCTGGCCGGCATAACCAATACCAAAAGCCATTCGAATTATTCCGACGCCTTTTTGCCAAGACGAAAGAAGAAATGGAATTACTGCATCAGATGCGTAGCGAAAGCTGAAATTACGCCCTCTTGAGTTCGATAATCGTTAACTCAGGGGGCATACCAATTCGACCCAAAAAGCCGAGACATCCAAACCCACGGTTCACGTACAGGTACTGATTCCCTTCACGGTACAAGTCGGCCCACTGGACGTAAGAATATTTTGCCGGACTCCAGCGGAAGTCGCCAATCTCGATGCCCATCTGAAACCCGTGCGTGTGCCCGGCAAACATAACGTCGATGTCAGGAAAGCCCGGCCGGACGATAGCATCCCAGTGGCTGGGGTCATGAGACAGCAAAAGTTTTACAGGCGCCTCCTCTGCACCTTGATATGCGAGGTCAAGACGGCCCAGCTTTGGAAAGCGCCCCTTCCCCCAGTTTTCGACGCCCAGAATTGCAATCTGTTCCCCTCCTGTTTGTAGAAAGCGGTGCTCGTTCATAAGGAGGTCAAAGCCAAGTTCACGATGTGCCTGAATAAAGTCTTCAAAGTTTTTTTGCTTTGCCGCCGCTGTGGGCCAGGAAATGTAGTCGCCGTAGTCGTGATTACCAGTCACGGAGAATACTCCCATGGGAGCACGAAGCAGGCGCAGGAGGTCGGCAAAATCATAAAGTTCACTGGTCCGGTAGTTCACAAGATCCCCCGTGAAAAAAATAAGGTCGGGCTTTTCCTGGATGAACAATTCAATGCCGCCACGGATCCTCGATTTGTAGTACGCAGGGTTGCAATGGATGTCAGAGATCTGTCCGATGCGGATGCCGTCGAATGCCTTTGGCAGGTTGGGAAGACGAATGGTACGACGCAGCACGCGGTAATCGTAAGCGCCATACGAAATCCCAAAGATCGAGGCAGCAAAGGGAACAGCAGCGGTAGCCAACGCAGCCTTTTCAAGGAAGGCGGCTCGCGTCATTTTAGTATAGGTATCGCCTGTGCTTGTGCGTTTTCTGCGCAGGGCTGCGATACCATTTACGACTAACAGCGTCGTATCCTGCACAATGGTGGTAGCCACCGGAATAGCCTTGGTGCCATAGATCACCAGGAGGGCCGTCATGTTCCATTGGCTAATACCTTCCTCGATTCCAAGCATGTCCGCCTGGTAATACATCACCACGGTAGCGATGGCAAATAAGGTAGTCCCGGCCACGGCCGACAACAGGAAGATTCGCGTCAATCGCTTCATGTTGGGCGTGATTCGCCGTAGCATGGCCAGAAACATGAAGTCGACTGCCAGGATAATGGATACCAGGATGAAAGCGAGTACAACCTTGTTCTGTAACATCGCCGCAATTTAGCAGCGGGATGGGAGTTTATTCCGAAGAATCACCGGCTTTCCGCTTTTCGGACCCAACGTCGTGAGGCCGGCACCATTTTTCCCACATCCTCTGCTTCAATGCCTCCCTTTCTTCCGGCGACATGCGGGAG
>JAJJPK010000078.1:0-20644 GCA_032907565.1 Cyclobacteriaceae bacterium
CTTCCATACGTCGGGTATTCAGTCACCCTGATACTGATTGTCTCAAAGGTGAACATTACTATCTCTCCCAAATTGATGACAACTGAAGGGTTGGGATACAGGTAGTCTGGAAGATAATATTCCGTCCGCTCAGGATTAATTGTTACTACCTTGCCGTCTGCGATCTCGTCCTCGTGGAATGGATCGCATGAAACGATTATGGATGTCAGCAGCATCCAGCAGAGGAGTATGCAAGTGTGTCTAACAATAGACATGTCATAACAGTCAGTGACCTTTGCCCGGTGACCAGGAAGGAGCGTAATCGCGTCCCGGATAATTGGTCAGTCGCTTAAGACCAGTACCATCAATATTGATCGTATATATTTCACTGTTTCCCTCATGGCTGGAAGCGAAGGCCAGTTTAGTGCCGTCGGGTGACCACGAAGGACAATGGCATTCTTCCGACTCCAGATTATGAGTAACCTGAACGATTCCGGTTCCGTCTGCATTCATGACATAGATATTCCAGCTCCGGTTTTCAGCCGAACGACTTTCAAAGACAATTTTCTTTCCATCTGGTGACCATATTGGCCTAAACTTGTCGTTGGGTCGGTAGGTCAATCGTTCGACTTCCGAACCATCTGGATTCATCAAATAAATATCTCTTCCCGAGTCTCTCGCCCTATCGCTGCTAAAAGCGATTTTTGTTCCGTCAGGGGACCAGTCGGGATCCACATCCCATAAATTAATAGTATCAACCAGTGGAAGAGTACGCGAGATACTTAGAGTGTTGGCAGGTGATATATAGATCCGAAAGGCGTGCCAATTGTCATAGTATTCATGCTGGCTGTGAAATGCAAAGTAATTACCATCAGGTGACCATGTAAAACCCTCTGGTACAACGGGTGGATCAAACCGTTTACGGACCAATTCGGTTTCACTCAAAATGTATATTTTCGTGTCCCACAAATAGGCAAGCCTTTCGCCATCTCTTGACCAACGCAGATTACGGTCGACATCCCCTGCTCGCGTTCCCTGCATTTGAACATCCGATCCGTCAGGCCTCATGACGTAGATGCGGCTGACAAAATTCTCAAGGTCGCGCCTCAAGAAGGCGATCAACTCTTCATCGGCGCCCGAATGCCAGACGACGGCCTGCGGTTCGTCCCCTGTACAAGCCAGAAGCCACGAAAGTATTACCAGAGCTAATAGTGCCTTTTTCATTGTTCTGAGGAGTAGGCGATGATACGCGTATGAACTTCAGCACTGCCATTGCGATTAATGGCACCTCCCCAATATTCCAGACCGAGCTAACGTCAGAAACGCTGCGTGATAATGGAATTTAAGAAAATTTCATGTGTGGATTGCTGCCATGCCTCCAATACTTGTGATGTATTTTGGATGTTACAACTGTGCTTACAACAATCTCAGTTTAAACATCAATGCCAGTCTTGCCACGGGACATTTGATTTTCGATATTACATTGAGAAGGTCGAAGCTGACTACTCACAGACACAATCGTTCACCTGTAAAGCCACCCAATGCTCCTCTACTACCTAAAACTCACCCTCCGCAACTTTCGAATCCCGGAGATAGCCTGAGGCACCATTAACCTGAGTGGACCAGCCTAACGTTCTGATCGCCAAACCAGCCATCCAATTCCCCTTTCGAAATCCTCTTCGATATCCTACCTTAAAAATCCTTATAATCCTTAAATCCTAATTATCCTGGCCCCATGCACCGGAGACAGTTTATTCTTAATTCCGCCCTGGCTATGGCTGCCGCCAGCGTCACGCCGCTTCATGCCTTATTTGCGAACACGGCCGAAAAACGGAAATTCAAAATTGCCCTTAACCCCGGCATTATCGGGGTGAAAGCGAATTTTGCGCAAACGCTCGACTACGCCATCCAATACGGGTACGAAGCCATCAGCCCGTTTACTCAGGAGGTGATGAAAGACTACTCTGACGCACAGCTCAACGAGATCACGGCAAAAATGAAAGCGCATAATATCACCTATGACTCGATCAATATACCCGTCGAGTTCCGGCGCGATGATGCAACATTCAAGGAAGGCCTGAAGGATTTGCCGAAGTTTTGCGAAACTATGCAGAAACAGGGAGCCACCCGCATCAACACCTGGATCATATCGACGCACGATGAACTAACGTACAACGAAAACATGCGCCAGCATGCCGATCGGCTTCGTGAATGCGCAAAGATCATGAACGACTACGGAATAAGGCTCGGTCTGGAGTATCTGGGGATGCGCACGTTGCTGATCCGCGGCCGCTATCCCTTCATCAGCTCAATGAAGGAAGGAAAGGAGTTGATTGCTGCGATCGGCGCGGGAAATGTCGGCTTTGTCCTCGACAGCTTTCATTGGTATTGCGCCAACGATACCCTTGACGACATAAAAACACTCACTCCCGCCGACATCATCACGGTCGACCTGAACGACGCCAGGGCGGGCTTCAAAAGGGAGGAACAAGTCGATGGAAAGCGGGAGTTGCCCCTCGCCACCGGTGTCATAAACCTTAAGGACTTTTTGCAGGGACTTATCGATATCGGTTATGACGGGCCAGTCCGAACGGAACCCTTCAACGAGGCTCTGAATGCATTGGAAAACGACGACGCACTCAAGATCAACATGGAAGCCATCAGGAAAGCCCTGAAACTCATAGAGGTATAAGTTCATAGCCTCGCACTATGATGATTATCATAGTGTAAAAATGCAGGTAATCATGGCAATCCAGCCACGTCTGGATCATCTTAGCATGTGGAAACAATCCCGAAATGCAGAGATCCAAAAGCCATGTTTATCGATAGAAAAGATGCAGGAGAAAAGCTGGCGCAGGCACTTGAGCAATACCGCAACCAGGATGTGATCGTGGTAGGTATCCCACGCGGTGGCGTAGAGGTCGCCTACTACGTTGCCAAATACCTCAATGCTGAACTCTGTCCGGTAATTGCGAGAAAACTTGGATATCCTCAAAACCCCGAAGCAGCTTTTGGGGCCATTGCAGAAGATGGCAGCGTATACATTCCGGACTGGGCAAGGGACACAGTGACGGAAGAAGAAATGGATGAGGTGATCGCGGAAGAGAAAGCGGAGATCAAACGAAGAATTGAAAAATTCAGGCACGGCAAACCCCTTCCGCAGATGAAAGGCAAGACCGTCATTATCACAGATGACGGCATCGCGACAGGAGCCACCGTACTCGCAACCATTGAGCTCTGCAGAAATAGGGAAGCAGGTCGGATTGTCGTCGCCGCCCCGATTTCAGGAAGAAGTACTGAGTCCATGCTGCGTCGAAAAGCAGACGAGGTTATCATCCTTAAGAAACCCGTCTTGTACCAGGCTGTCTCGCAGGGTTATCAAAACTTCTACAATCTTACGGATGAGGAAACACTGGCATTCCTGGACCAGTGGGAAAGGGAACATGAGCCCATCTAATATTAATTGAAACGCACAATATTTTTTCCGTCAAGATTTTGCATGTCCATTTTTATGTAGTGCATCACAGTACCTCCGCGCAGCAGAAAGGTAATTATTTCCGCGGCTGCGCCACTTGTCTTGATCGGTTCTATAATTCTCGTCCAACAAATGATTAAGAGAAAGCCTGGCTCTCAATAATGCCCGCTTTGCCTTGTAAAAAGAAATGAGGTCACTGGGAATTTCGTCAGCAGTCTTTTCCCGATACACCTCAAAAAAAAGTTCTCCGACAGACGATGAATCCTTCACTTCGCATTCCATCGCGAGGAAGGACAATTCCTCAGCCACATCCATAACCCTAAGCGCAGGATCAAATTCCAAACGATCGATAATAGCTGGTTCGGGCAATACACAAACATGCTCGGGCCGCAAATCTCCATGGGCGTCAATTACTCTTCCTTCCGCAATTCGGGTAGCAAATACTTCGTTGTGAACATCCAGAAAATTCAGAAGATCGTTCGCTATGTCGCTGATGAATGCCGCCGACAATCCAAACTCCTCATAAAGAAGATCCCGGCTATTCCGGCGGATGTCCTCTGCAAGATTCGCCCTGAACTCCCGTGACTCAGGGTAGACCGGCGGCGATGTGAAGTAAAAATCCGCCAGGAATTCCGCCGTCTTCCGTATTGGCTCTTCCACGACTTTGTTTTCTGCAATCACCGTGTCGAGCATGAACTCACGGGGAAGTCGTTTCATCTTTATCAGCCAGTCGACTACCTCTCCTCTTCCATCCAATGCCAGTGAGCCTGACTTGTCTCGGGTAAGCGGCACGGTGCCCTGGTACACATCTGCCGCGAGGCGCTTGTTAATGCGCACCTCCTCCTCGGCGAACCGTTGACGGGCCTCCAGCGTTCTGAAGTCAAGGAAGTCATAGCGCACCGGCTTTTTCAGTTTGTAAACGTCGCGATCCGTGAGAAAAACCCACGACATGTGGGTTTCCAGGGCTTCGACCTTCGAAGTCTCCGGATAAGTATCCGGGCGGCTGAGAAAGGCTACCTTATCGGCCAACGTTACTGTCGATCGCTGCTGTGATACCGCCATCATGCCTATACCCTATCCATCAACTCCACAATCGAACCGCCGCTGTGTAGTCTGTTAATAACGTCAGCAAACAGCGGGGCAACATCCACAATCTCCAACTTTTCCCTTGACGCTCCCCCCTCCAGTCTGAACGGCGGAATGGTGTTGGTTACAACGATCCGGTGTAATGCTGTGGCACTCAGAATCGCATCGGCGTTCCCGGAAAACATTCCGTGCGTGACAACAGCAAAAGTCCGACTTGCGCCCATACGCTCGCAGGCGGATGCAGCTCTCGCCAAAGTCGAGCCGCTACTGATAAGATCGTCAACAATAATCACCGTCTTTCCCTTTACGTCACCAATCACCATTTCGCCACTAAGTACGTCCTGGCTGCGCTGCTTTTCCATGAAGGCAAAGCCGATGTCGGCCGACATGACGCGCGTCAACCTTTGCTGAAATTGTTGCGCGCGCTTGACACCTCCAATGTCTGGCGACATCACCACGATGGACTTACTGTCCTTTAGCGCCTCGTTGAAATAGCGAGCAAATAAGATCTCTGCCTCAAGATGTTCGGCGGGTATCCGGAATGCATTTTGGAAAGCTTGGAGGTTGTGAACGTCAATGGTTACGATCCTGTCGAGGTTCACTGCTTCGAATAGTGACGCCATATAGCGAATGGTGACGGGATCGCGCGCTTTCGTCCTACGGTCCTTCCGCGTGTAGCACAAATATGGTGTTATGGCCGTGACGCGATCGGCGCCGGCATCTTTCAACGTAGCTATAAAAAAAAGAAGCTTACACAACTTGTCGTTAACGCTTTGATCCGTGTCGGCATAAAGCGACTGAATAACATAGACGTCCCGGTTCCGCACGTTCACGAGCGGCCGGATCTTATGCTCTCCATCCTCGAAACTACGTTCCTCGAGTGGATCAAGCGGGACGCCCAGGGATGCGGCAACTTTTTCGGCGAAATCGCGCTGGGTACCAGGGGCAAAAATGCGCATCGTGACACGAATTTACGCTGCAAAGGTACGACAGACAGGTGTATAAAGTCATAACAATCGTCAGTAGAGATTCCTGACTTTGCTCCTTCCAAAACTTGCGCGATTGGGCCAACTTTATATTAAACCAAAAACGGATTATCATGATGAAAACAGTAAGCACCACCATAGATCGCGCCCTTCTGAAGGAGCAGATACTCGAGGAGGGCATGAAGAAGCATCAGTCCGTAATTGACGACTTTACGCACCGAATAAAAGAATTGCTGGAAAGCCGTAACGGGCAGGCGTCAACTGAGGAGGCCGCGCTACGGGTAAACCACCTGGCCGAGCAACTGGAGTTTGCCAACAAGGAAATGGTCATCCTGCAGGAGATGCGTGCTACCATCAAGAACATTCACGACGAAGTACAGTTGGGAAGCGTGGTCGTTACAGACAAGGACATCTTTTTCGTCTCCGTCAGCATAGAACGATTCCACGTCGACGACCTGGATATATTTGGCTTGTCTCAGAAAACACCGCTTTTCAAGGCTATGGAAGGAAAGAAAAAAGGCGACACCTTCTCGTACGGCGACATCACGTACCGCATCGAAGATATCTTCTAAGCGGCGACAGTATTGCAAAGCCCGATTACACCTGTCCGGCTTTCAGTCGGGCAGTTTCTTTTTTGCAGCTCTTACTATAACATATGATCCCTCGCCGTGACCGGGCTTTGAGGGTTGGAATTCATTAATATCGTCAAGTTCACCAAACAGCGTCTGCCGGGTCGTCGTGTACTTGAAGCCGGCACGGTTCAACTCAGAGATCACTTTTTCCACCGAGTAGAATTTCGCCTGTCGATAAAACGTGCTCTCGGCTTTGCGTTCCTCATATTGTTTGCCCAGGGTGCTGTCTTTATCGACAAATCCCACGACAAGCACACCATCACCCTTCAGAACGCGATGTGCCTCCCTGAACGCCTTATTGATGTCGTCTAAATAGCTAATACAAAAATTCATCAGGACAAAATCGAACCGATGGTCGGCATAAGGAAGCGACTCCGCCACACCGTCCATGATCTCGATGCCGCGTTCCACGGCAAGTGCGCGCATGTTTGCCGATGGGTCAATACCCTCCTTAATTCCCAGGGCCTGGGCAAAGCGTCCTGTACCAACTCCTACTTCAATGCCGGCAAGTTTATCGCCTTCGGGCAACATTTCCCGTAACGCCTCCACTTCAGACTTGAATACCCAGGGGTAGCGTTCGAACCAAGCCTCATACTCTTCCACATGGTTGTCAAAAGAGAATTGCTTTCTCATGGCAAGCGATTTTGTTCTTATCACCAACAAAAAAAGGAATGCGAAAATGCATTCCAATGACAAATGTCACACTCGATGCTGAGTGAGATGGGGTATGTTTTCTACTATTCTACTTTTTTCGCGTCGTAAGTCATCCAATCCACTTCAAGTTCGAATGGTTTCAGTGGTTTTTCCAGCGAGTTGGGATTGGTGACAACTGACCAATCGCTCGTATGCCAGAAATTGAGGCGGTACTTCGACGCATGTTGTGGTATACCGCGCGGCGACCCGCGATAGTCCCACAATACCACCGTATCAGCCGTCACCGGGTGCACCATCCACCACCGGACTCGATCGGCGTGCCAATCGAAGCCGTAAGTATAAAACTGCGATGAGGCATCGTAGCCCTCAATTGGCTGGATGGTTTCCGGCTGGTTTTGAAGGCCGGTGAGAGGATGCCGTTCGCCCTGGTGGCCTTCACGATATGTTGTGCCATAGATCGTGCCCGTGGCCAGGTTTATGGTGCGTCCTATGCGCTTCAGCGCACCCCGCGGACCCGTCCACGTCCCCACATATATCACAGACGGATCAGCGACAAGCCATTCGATGTCGATTTCGCTGAGACCGAAGACACTATCCATGTGATAGGTAAAATACCCCACCACCGCGCCGACATTGGGCTGATCCTTCCGCACGTCAGGGACTTTAATCCGGGCTGCATACGTGCCAAAGTGAGTAAACTCATTCGAAACTATTTCCGGTCCCCGCCCCGCACCCGGCGGATCATTGGGATCTATCTTGAAAGACAACACACGGGTGCCGGGTTCTGAAACTGAATTCACGCCAAAGGCTCGGGTGAATTCGGCCTGATTTCCGCCCGACGCGTAGCTGAAGTGCGTCAGGGTGGCATCCTCAAAGTCTTCCCGGAACGACTCGTAAGGAGGGTCTATGGCGGCCGACATGCTTAAGCCTATAAGAGCCGCAACCGGTATGATGAATTTCATGGTGTCAGGGCAATGATGAGATAAGCCAATGTATCTTTTTCGCCAAAAAGAAGCGAGCATTTTGGTATTCGAGGGAATATAAAAGTTATGGTTGGCGTGCCGCAATACTGAACTCAACAATGTGCGTTTAATGTGTATTTTAGGACTCACGCAAAATTTTCCGCCATGAACAATTCAGGTCGGCATTGACTACGACGTGCATGCAAGCTACCGGTTTTTGGAGTAAAGGTAGCGTAGCCATTTGTTGCACGTACAAAAGAAAATGGCACCTTAGAATCCTTTTTAATTAGATTGCTTACTGTAATTGTACAGGCCCAACCCCCTACACAATGAACCGAACATTACTTTTGCTGCTGGTCTGGTGTTATACCCAGACCCTCGCTCAAACAATTGAGGAAACCTACCCCTAGGACCCCGATTCACAAGAGCAGACAGGTGTTCCGAAAGGAGAAATACTAAAGTTTACGCTTGAGGACTCCAAAATATTTCCCGGCACGTCACGGGAAATCAGCGTCTATATTCCAGCTCAGTATAAAGGTGACAAGCCGGCCTGTGTATACGTCAACCAGGATGGTATTCAGTGGAATGCTCCAACGGTTTTCGACAATCTAATTGCCAACAACGAAATGCCGGTGACCATCGGCGTTTTCGTGACGCCGGGAAAGGTACTTGCACGCGACAAAGACGCTGCGCTAGACCGGTTCAACAGGAGCTTTGAGTACGACGGACTGGGTGATCGGTATGCACGATTCCTGTTGGAAGAAGTATTCCCGTTTGTAGAGCAACAAAAAGCATCTGACGGCAGGCCGATTCTCCTTTCACGAAATGGGAACGACCGCGCCATCGGTGGCTCGAGCAGCGGAGCGGTTTGTGCCTTCACGGCCGCCTGGGAACACCCGGAAGAGTTTTCAAGAGTATTCAGCGCTATCGGAACTTATGTCGGACTTCGCGGCGCAGACCGCTACGACATCCTGGTGAGAAAATATGAGCCAAAGCCCATCCGGATCTTTATGCAAGACGGCTCGAATGACCTCAATATCTACGCGGGTGATTGGTGGAAGGCGAATGAATCGATGGAGCGGGCCCTGACCTTTGCCGGCTATGATGTCAACCATGTTTGGGGAACCGGTGGGCACAATGGGAGACACGGAACGGCTGTCTTTCCAGAAGCGATGCGGTGGTTGTGGCGCGACTATCCGCAACCAATTGTCGCCGGGAAGAGCAAGAACGCGTTCCTCACGGACATTCTCATCGACAACGAGGGATGGGAGCTGGTAGGCGAAAACTATGGATTTACTGAAGGCATCGCTGTGAATGCCAAGGGCGAAGTCTTTTTCCAGGACATTCCAAACGCCAAAACCTACAAGGTCGGCCTTGACGGGAAAGTGGGTCTGTACATCGCAGATTCGAAGAAAGCCAGCGGTACGACATTCACTGCCAATGGCGATATGCTTACCATAACAGGCGGGTGGTCGGACCCCCCTACAAAGGAAGTACATCGGTACAGAACACCAGATAACTATGCCGTGGTGGCGGCAGAAACGCCAGGCAACGACATAACCGTATCTTTCAACGGAAACATCTATGTCACTTCACCGGACGGCAGGGAGCGGCCAAGCAAATTGTATTTGATCACACCCGATGGTGAGCGAAAGGTTGTTGATGAGGGATTGAGATTTGCCAATGGTTTATGTCTGTCGCCCGATCAAACACAGCTCTACGTCACCGAGTCCACCAGCCATTGGGTGTGGGTGTACCGGGTACAACCAGACGGTACACTGTTGCACAAACAAAAGTACGGGTGGCTGCATGTTCGCGACGTCGACGAAAATGCATGGAGTGACGGTTTGAAATGCGACCGGGACGGCCGGATCTATGTCACATCCCTCAGCGGTATCCAGGTCCTGGATCAGCTCGGAAGGGTTAACGCCATCATCCCAGTCCCGCGCACAAAGGGTCAGGTATCGAATCTCTGCTTCGGTGGACCAGACTTTGACGTGCTGTACATCACTTGTCACGACAAAGTCTTTCGCAGAAAGGTAAAAGTGAAAGGGGCCAACAATTTTGAAAAACCCATTAAGCCCGGAACGCCAAGGCTTTAGATCGACAAAGAATTTTCAAAAGCTTCAACTTCCACAAGACATGGATAAATCAGAATCAAACGATGTGGAAAACAGTCGAAGGTCCTTCCTGAAAAAATCCGCCCTGGCCACGGCCACATTGGCAGCGGCAGACTTTGGTTTATTCGGCGCCATACCCTTAGCAGGAAAAACAAAAACGAACGCTATGAGCCAGAGAGATGACCTGCCGTGGTATCGGCGTGTAACGCGCTGGGGGCAAATCAATATCACCGAAATTGATCCCACGCGATATGACATTGGCTGGTGGCGAAATTATTGGAAGGAAACCGGGACCGAGGGCATCGTAGTCAACGCCGGCGGAATCGTCGCGTACTATCCCACACGCGTTCCGCTTCATCGTCAGGCGCAATACCTGCAGAATCGCGACCTCTTTGGTGAATTGCGCAAGGCGGCCCAGGAAGAAGGGATCGCCGTGTTTGCTCGCATGGATTCAAACAGAGCTCACGAGGAATTTTACCAGGCGCATCCCGACTGGTTCGCCATCGATGCCTCAGGCAAACCCTATAGGGCTGGCGACCTTTATATCACCTGCATTAACGGACCGTACTACCAGGAGCACATCCCTGCAATCCTTAAAGAGATTGCTGAACTGTATAAACCCGAAGGATTCACTGACAATAGTTGGAGCGGACTGGGCCGGGACTCGATTTGTTATTGCGACAATTGTAAAAAAAGCTTCTATGAAAAAACGGGTCACAGCAGTCTTCCGCGCGAAAAAAACTGGGACGATATGGTGTATAAGCAGTGGATACAATGGAATTATGACCGCAGGCTGGAGATATGGGACTTGAACCTTCGCACCCTGGTCGGCAATCAAAAAGTCCCGTCGACAGTTAGGAATGGCATGATTCAATTTGAAATAAAAACAATTCTTGATCACGAAGTCGTCGTAATAAGCTAACGCAACTGGGCGTAGATCGTCTCTACTTACCGGGACGCATTAACGAATCAATATGCCAGCGGTGGCATGTCACCTGCTCCTGATCGGAGCGCATTCACAGTATAACAAATCAATCTGTTCTCCAACATTTGCCCCTTTTCTGACTTCAATGCGCCTAGGGACAATTCATAAATGTAACCGGGCTTCAAATTCTCAAGTTGCAGCGAAACTGTCTTTCCGTTATTCTTAATCTTGATGCTTTTTATATCCACTTTTTGGACATCGAACTGATCTGAACCATACTTGAGATGGTACTCATAATAGTAGTGCCTGAAATGATAGTTGGAGGTATCCGATAGCGCCGCTTCATCCATTGCCTGAGTAAAGTGCAAATCGAATCCATCATCAGTGATATTCATGGTGTGGATGTCCACGGGATCTTTACCTGTAAAAACGATCCGCTGAATTCCCGTGTCGCCAGCAAAGCCATGTTGCACGTGGCCCACATACAAGCTCCCGTCTGGCGCGAATGCGAGACGATTGTTTCCTTTGAGTAATCCATGCTTGTCGATGAAGGGAATGCATGCGCCCTGCAATGTTCCGTTTACTTCCTCAAGCATCACGCGTATGATACGCTCCTGGTTCATTTCGCCAATAAAGATTTGACCTTCGAATGGGCCGAAGGCCCCGTCGGTGTTATCGATCACCGGTTGCGTCGGTGAGGCAGCAATAATGCCGTGCGGGAATTGTACCACCGCCCGTTGGCGCATAGCGTTCAGTTCTTCAGCGGGGAGTTTGGACGGGTCGCCTTTGTTCCACCCCGGTACCCAGATCATGCTGGCAGGATGTCCATAAAATTTACCGTGTTCTACTTTAAACAGCGGACTTGTTCCCACCCAGTCGCCCTGATTGTCGGCAACAAGCAATTCGTTATCCGGAGTGATGAGCAGTCCGCTCGGCGAACGAAATCCATAAGCATAAGGGACAAATTCACCGGAGGGCGTCACCTTGACCACCCAACCCCGGTAAGGTACCGCTGCGAACTTCTGTTTGGGCTCAAATGGAACGAGTGTTGTGTCAAGTGTGCCACGCACCTCATCCATTATGATTCCCCATTCCGATGCTGTGTTAAGCGAAATGAACAGATTGCCATCGCCGTCCTTCACGGGCCCGTATGTCCACTCATGGTAGTTTCCTGCCATGCCAAAATCGTCGGTAACGGTTTCATACACGTCGGCCTGGCCATCGCCGTCGGTGTCTTTGAGCCGGGTCAACTCCGGTTTTTGCATTACGAGGATTTCCGATTCTGTTACCGGCAGCATGCCCAGGGGCTCGTGCAGCCCCTCAGCAAAAAGCTTCCACGCTTTCGTTTCCGGATCGTAGATCATCACCTCTCCTCGAAGAAAAGAGGGGACGAGTCGGCCGTCGGGGAAAAATTCCGAGCCACCAGTTTGAGGGTTTAGGCCCTGAGGGGTTTCAATGTCCTCGACGATATAGGAAACCTTCGCATCGGTATATTCTGATTTCTTGCCACATCCCGCAACAAGCAAAGCAAGGCACAACAAGGCGAATAGCTTTCTCATCTCCCTAATGCCTTTTTGGTCATAATAATCTCAAACTCGCGGGTATCGCTGACACTAAGGTTGATCTGATTGCCATGAAGCGTTCCTTTTGAAGCAGTATACTCAACTCCGTCGTTGACATCAAACACAAAATACAGTGGCTGATCCGCGTCTGGTACTTTGAACGACCGAACAAGCCCGCTCCCATCCTGCTTGGGCTTAATAAGTTCATAGACATCCTGGCCATCAATGGTATAATGGAATTCCGGGTAACGCTCTATCAGCCTGTATCCTTTGAAGTCTACTACTGGAATGTTGTCAAGAGAAAATCTCAGAGGATATGTGGTCTTGTCGCGGTAAAAGACGGTCCCAATAATCTTCGCATGCTTTTCTGCCTTCTTGTCGAAGTAATCCCTTGGATCAAGAAATCCGCCCTGCCATGCATAGCGCAGCCGGCACGATCCGGCGTCCCAACAATACGACAGTCCGTTCGGCAAACTCACCGCGATGGCCGCAGGTCCGGCATCGGGCATGAAAATTCTGTATAAGTAGGGCGGTGTCGTTGGGTAAGGATGCAAGCTCGCCACCGGATGGTTGTGGTCCATTTCAACACCGGTGGCACTACCTGGTGGAACGTTGGGGTCCTCTTCCAGTGGAGGAAGGTCCTTCGTCGTAACATACATGGCTCCATACATTACGAGTCCATGACCGGGAAATGTGCAAACGTAAGGATATACATCTTCCTTTTGCGGCGCCGTAAAGATGACGTGGGCTGATTGACCGGGTCGTATGACCGGGACCGACCACAATACATCATCGGATACCGGCACGTAGTTCCGCTTCGGACCATCTTCTCCGAGTTTGTTAGCGGCATCCACAACCTCCAATCGCCGTCCCGGCTTGGTGATAACGAGATTATGGTCCATCTCGTCGACGTTGACCAGTGTGAGCTTAATGCGCTCTCCAGGTTTTACGCTGAACCGCGTGAGGTCAAATCTCAAACCGGCAATAGCCTTGATTTCAACTTCCCTTTCGGCGTGTTCTTCCAGCTGTGCAAATAATAACTGGGAAGATATCAAGAAGCAGACAAGGAACACATGGGCTATTCTCATGCTATGCTGCTTCGGCGTTGGCCGCGTCGATCAATCCTCTAATATAACCATAGGCTTGCGCGAACGCCTGTAAGCCGCCGGGGTCATCCGGATGTGTCGGACAATGATCCGGGCAAATGGACCAGGAATAGCCAGTGTCACGGAGGATTCGTATAACCTCTATGAAGTCCGCTTCTCCCTCGTCGATATATACCTCTTCGAAATTGCCGAGGCCACCCCTGATATTTCGCATGTGTATCTGATAGATCTTACCCTTCTCCGCGAAGTACTTAACGACGGGCAGCACCTCCTCCTTGGGATTTTTTAACCCCTCCATCACCGTGCCCAGGCAAAGCTGAAATCCGTTGTATGGACTATCCACAATCGATTCGTACTTTTTCAAGGAATCAAACACAGAAGTCGGCGCAGAATTCCAGTTGTCGACACCCTGGTAACCACGGGGCAAGCCAGGAGGGTCATAAGGGTGGACACCCAGTCTCACGTCATGCTGTTCGCAAACAGGGATGATGTTCTTCAGGAAGTAGATAATCCGGTCCCAGTAGTCGTCATATTTTACCACGCCATGCTTCTCAACCGAGAGATCCCTCCAATTGTCTTCAAGCCTGAAGGCATGATAGTTTGACCCGCCGCGGCCATTCGTGTGCCCGTTCCGTCGAATAGGAATTAAAGTCCAGTGCATGGTTACCACTTTCACACCGACCGCCGATGCCATTCGGATGTTGTCGGACACTTCAGCCAATTTTATATCCTGGTCGGAACGGGTCCGCGCGAAAATGTAAGAAGAATCCATCCGAATGGCCTCCCATACCTTGCCGTGTTTGTCGCACTCATCCTTCCATCGCTTCATTTGATCAAGATCCCACGCCCCGCTCATGATGTTTGTAAAATGTCGTACACCACAGCGTTCGTGATACTCAAAGTTCCTCGTTGTTGTCCAATGCCTTTGCTTTTCATTCCAACCCATAGATGGATCGGCCACGACTACATGGTAGTCAGCTCCCACGTGCATTAGCATATTCTTCTCAGGCTTCGCGGAAGCCGGCGCAGTGCCCTGGGCAAACGTTGTGGTGCTTAACCCTGCTCCAACAATGCCGGCTGTAACCTTGCGAGCAAAGTCCCTTCTGGATGTACGATCGATCGCTTTCTTCATGTTGATAATTCAGAAGTACTGACGTAACTACGCTGCTCCTCATTAAGCAACCGGAGGAGTAGTTCGAAGCTATCATAAATTTTCATTCCCTTCACGACAATCAATCTGCAAATCACCTTCCTCATAAGCTTTGGCGCGTTTGCATTCATTTTGACATGCCAGTACAACCGTGTACCTGAATCAATCTCGTCGAATTTGACCGTGAGTGTAAAGGCGAGCGGACGCCTTTCCATCAGGGAGGTGTAGTATTCAAAGGGTCTATAGTCGAGGATTGTTTCAATCACTTTGCTATTCACACAATGATTACTACCTCCCCTGCGCGTGCTTGCGCTCGGGCGTGATCTCACCTGCCAGTCAGATTTCTCGACCCACAAAGTTCTTTTCTTCGGATCATTAGACCATTCCCACAAAAGTGCAGGCGGAAATGGAAAGTCGTAGTGAACTACCAAATCGGCTTCTTCCGGGCGAAGGTATAGGCTTCTTTCAGACAGATGACTATTGTACTGTGCTTCGAGATCGATACTGAAGGTCTGCACTTTGCCAATGTGATCATACTCCTCCACCTGCTCGTGATATTTGTTGGGATATGTTTGTATAGCTGTCAAACAATCTTTCGTAAAAAGAGCATAAGCAGTCCATCCTGTTGCCTCCGTTAGGCGATTCTTAAGCAGCCGATGCACAACATTGACGGAGGTGCCCAGGGGCTTGCTTCTCCCGCCGGCATCAGTCATGATGTAATCCCCATAGTGCACAATGAACTTAAGATCCAACGACGCAACCTTTTCGCAAGCCGTGCACATACACGTTCGCGACCTGTCGAAGGAGGCTTTCTTGTCTCGAAACTTGAAATATGCGGACTCGATAGCCTCAAACAATGTCGTTCGGCCGGGCAGACGGTCGGCATAGACAAATACAGCATCGCCTTCAACCTCCGCCAACTTGAAAGTCGGCGTCAAAAAGCTAACAATGTCCCTCAATATGTCCTGCAATATCTCCTGCGAATGTTCGAGCTCTGTACTTGCAACATATGACGTGAATCCCGTGATGTCGGCCAGGACCAAAAAGCCATTGCTCCTTGTTGAGTTCATAAGGAAGTTGCCGGATGGACGTGCCCGGGAAGTTGGTTTGTCCAGACCTTCGGGCCCGAATAGTGAAAATTACAAAAAAATCGGCGAGGGGTGGATCACCGTTCCTGTAACCGGGAAGGGTCAGCGTTAGCCTTTACATTCTCAAAGATGATGGAAATGCAACCCGTTTTGAAGGATCGCGGGTCACTCCGAATCCAGGGCTTGGGCCTGCCTGACCACCTCGATGAATGTTGCCCGACGGTCGTAGGGGTCAAATGACCTCGCCCCCTCGGTCCATTTTACAACGTCTTTGTACGTAACTGACCCCTTGTAAGGGGAATCTCTCAACAGCATTCCGAAACCGGCAACGGCGGCAGCAAACCGCATGTGCTCGCTAGCCTCCGCAAAGCTCTTACCCTCGTTGAAGATGTCCAGTGAAAGTGGAATTCCTTCATTGCCATAAGGCAGCTTATATCGAAAATCAATGGTGAAAGTAGGATTCGATCTGTACGCTGGACCACTTGCAGCAGGTTTGATCTCGTAAAGGGCAGTTACATTTTGCCCTATACTTATTTCCCCGGCATCCTTCTTGTCATCCTCAAAATCCTCTTCGTCAAGCAACCTGTTCTCATATCCGATCAGCCGATACGCTTCCACTAAGTCAGGATTGAAAGCCACCTGCACTTTCACATCCTTGGCCGCCGGATAAAACTTGTAGTATTCATCAACAAAGACCTTTCTCGCTTGCTGCAGGTCATCGATGTATTCATACGTGCCGTTACCGTGGTTGGCCACCTGCTCGAGCATAGCCTCATTGTAGTTGCCCCGGCCAACGCCGACCGTAGTCAGAAAGATTCCTGCCTCGCGCTTTTCCTCGATAAGGGCAACCAACTCTTCCTCGCTTGAGAGGCCCACATTGAAATCTCCATCGGTCGCCAGAATAACGCGGTTGTTCCCGCCTTCAATAAAGTTCTCTTCTGCAATGGTATATGCTGTAATTATTCCCTGAGCGCCGGCGGTACTACCTCCTGCTCCAAGTGACTTGATCGTCGCTATAATTCTAAATTTTTCATGCCCGGGTGTCGAAGGTAACGCAACACTCGACTCCCCGGCATACGTGACGATCGATATTCGATCGCTCGATGTAAATTCTTTAACCATCAACTGAAACCCAGACTTGAGCAGCTCGAGTTTGTCAGGCGATGCCATAGAACCCGACACATCAATGAGCAACACGATATTCGAAGGTGGGAGTTGATCCTTTGGAATGCTATTGCCCTTAATCCCGATCCGTATCAGGTGATGCTGAGTATTCCATGGGCACACGCTGATCTCACCGCTTAGGGCAATGGGGGGCCCGTCAGTCGAGTCGAATTGGGATAGTCCAGTGGAAAGTAGTTGATCAGTTCCTCCGTTCTTATGGCTTCGGGGGGAGGTATCCGGCCTTCGCTAATGAACCTGCGGACATTAGCGTAGGATCCACCGTCGGCATCAATCGAGAAGGTCGAGACGGGCACATCTGCCACAGATACAAATGGATTTTCTTGAAAGTCGTTGTAGCGGTCACCGAAACCGGACTCCGGGGATCCACCCATCCAGAAGCCGCTTTCGCTGTACATTGAGCCAATTGAGGGATGGCTGGGAGTAAGAACCACATCTTGCTGACAACCTAAGGACAGGAGCAGCACCAGGAGAATGATGCTCTTTCTCATAAGTTTTTTGGTTGAGATAGGTAAAGGAACGGAATGCGATCTGTGGCTCCTGCAGACCTGCCTATGGTAGAGACACATTTTTTTAGCAACCGGTTGGAATGGCAGGGGAAATTATTCGGGGACGGCGCTCAATCCGCCCAACCATTTCCGGCGAAAAAGTAACGCAATGGCAGCGATCACGACGGCAATGAAAGTGCCTTAAGAAATTCGCTTAGTCAAGAGGCAATTGACCGCCACAATGCTCGCTTAAGAACAGTTCCTGTCTGATACCAGACACGAAACATAATCCCTTTGACGCGAATGGCAATGGGTCATCGCGCTAGTCGCATAGCCGGATCAGCGATAATCTTCACATCTTTGAACATAAAATTGTTATCGCTAAGTCGCAATGCATTTCCACTGGCGACTGTCACATTTTTCAGTACAACTTCGCGAGTCCTGACATAGGGAAACGCCTCACGGTACGAATCAACCGTCATCTTGGAATTGAAATTTGCAAAAATTGCGGGACCATTGTATTCCTCCGGATGGTTGGAGTCGTCGATGAAGAGCGTTTCGATAGTGATTCGTTCGGGCATATAGCAAGTGTATCCGAAGTTATGCTGGCCGGAATTGGATCCACCGAGCAGGCTGGCGCTGACCGGCCTGCCGCCGGAAGGGACAAACTTACAGTTGCGCACGAAGAATTCACCTTGCCAGGTACTCCCATAGTCGGACCTCAGGTTGACGAAACTTCTTCCATACACCGTGGTATTCTCCACCGTGAAAACTCCAAAGCCGATCGCATTTATTCCCTGGTGGCCCAGTGTCGAATTTCGGATCGTGGCGTTTGCGACGCCCATGTGCGCATCGAACCGGGAGAAGACACAACTGTCGTATACCAGATTTTTGGAGTAGTTGGATCCCATGATTCCCCAGTAGCGGCTATCTTTGATGTCATTCGTCTGGCTGCAGTTTACGAACGATACATTGAGCGCGCGGTTCACATTGATGTCGTAACTACCCATGGAGACGTTAACTCCCGCCGAGCCAATGGTGTAATACGTCTTGTGACCTGTGAGTATACAGTCTCTTACTGTTACGTTGGCACAGTCGCCAATGCCAATGAAACCACTGTAAGGCGCGCCGTGGTCGCCCTCGCCAATTACGCGATGTTCCAGCCCTTTTAGAACTACGTTGGAACGCCTGATGGCTATCCCACGGCTGTAATAGGTGTATTTCGATTCCGCTTTGTTAGCAATAGTAGTAAAACGACCTCCCCTGATTGTCAGCGTCGTCTCATCGATGGGAAGGGCTGTAATGTCAGTGATCTGATCGAAATCCCAGACAATGGGGGCGTTCATATCAACATTCCCATCCTTATCGACAATGAATATGTCGGTCTGAGGGTATCCTTCGTTTTGATTCGGACCAAAGCGAATGTAACGCCTTACGTTTGAATCGGTGACGGTGACAATACAGGGTCCCGGCAAGGGACCGTCAATCTTCTTTTGGCCCTTCTTTAACGACGATATGCCATCGAGTTTGAATGGACGGAACGAAGAATTCACTACGAAGACGTGCGCCGTACGATCCTCAACTTCTGTATCGTCAATAATGAAGGCTGCCGTGCCAAAATCCGTGCTGGTCTGGACGGCTACCGGACGCATCTTTCCTCCTATATAATAGCTGGCATTGTCATCCGCCTTTACCGAAAGTCTATGCCGGTTGGCGAACGCGTGAGCGGCTGCAATGGCGTCTATATCATCCGACTTACCGTCTCCCTTTGCCCCAAAGTCGTGATAATATACGACGCCCCGCGACTGAAGTCTAAGGACCTCCTTCTCGGGCACGTTTACCAGCAGTTGGCCGCGATCATCGTTGGTGACTTCGACTCTATTCCCATTAGATGTTATCACAATGTTTTCAAGTGGGTCCTGTGCCGCGCCGAGCACTGCAACGAATGACCAGAAAACCAGGAGCGTATACTTCATGTCACTTGCTTTAGATCCAGCCCTCGCAGGATAAGGATTCCTTGAGTTCCACTGAAATCATATAAATCTATCCCGCCAAACTATAACATCCGGGAGAGGCCACGGCGATAGCTTTGTACCATCAATTAACCAAAAAGTACCAAAAATGGAACAGACCAGCAACATAGTCGAATACATGGAAAAAGAATAAGTATAAATCATTCCCGGTAAACTATAAAAAACCCGATGGCAGTTCGAAGTCAATTTTCGTATAACACACTATCATCTACCAAGACAAAAATTCTCTAACTATGGAAACAACAATGAAAAACTGTGGATGCGGTTCCGTTACATGTAACTGCGGCGCTAGCTGTTCGGGCGCAAGCTGCACTTGTGGTTGCAGCCATTGCGCATAACCAATGAAAGACGGGGGGATGAGTCTCTCCCGTCCTTCTCATTATCACCTAAACTCCTGGAAAAATGTCACTCTACACATTAAATGCACACGACAGCCTTCCTCGCGTGACACCGCGTGTCGAAATACAGGTTGAAGAGTCTGTGAATATCGAACTGCTCTCCGCTATGGGTTCCAGCCCTCTCAGCGAGATCGTGATACGGCTTGGCAATGATCATTCAGCATACGTAGCGACCGTAGATGGAGTACCCGCAGCCTTCGGGTGGATGGCACGGGGAAGCGCATTCATCGGGGAGTTGAATCACCGCTTAATTCTTCCTTACCGTCATCGCTATCTGTGGAACTTTAGAACATTGGAGCCGTTCCGCGGCTTGGGCATATACCCTGCCATGCTCCAACGAATAATTAATCTGGAAAGGCCGAACGCTGACAAGTTCTGGATAGTCCATGCACCGGAGAACAATGCCTCATTGCGGGGCATTCAGAAAGCCGGCTTTCAATATGTCGGAAGACTATACAACACAGGAACTCAAACTACGATTGAAACCACAACGCTATCTTCGGAATATAAGGAGATTCTCGACGAAATGGATATCAAGGTAGCAAGTTACGAACCGGTGTCGTGCTGGAATTGTAGCAGTCCATTCCTGAAAAAGCGGCACAGCGCATGCTGCTGCGCCGTCCAATCCAGGCCATGTGTAGTAAACAACCTGTCCGAGTTGCTGGAACGTCCGCTCCGCTACATCAGGCGTCCGGTATCTCCGGCTCTACCAGCCTGGTGAGCTTATCCAGGGATTCCTGCCACCCCAGGTAGCACATCTCAGCAGGAATTTCCGATGCAATCCCTTCCTGTGTGATTTTCAATTCTGTGCTGCCAGT
>JAJJPK010000079.1:0-60136 GCA_032907565.1 Cyclobacteriaceae bacterium
ATCTGCCTCTGCACCTGCAACTATTCCTACAGTCCTCTTTCCTTATTCAACTTGGCTGCGACCCAAAAGAAAAAAGAGAAAAACAGCGCTATTCCAACAAACACAAAAATCTCCATAACACGAGCGGTTGCGGAGGCTAAAGTGCGTATTTGTGCGTTAATTCGGCAGGGCTGATACCCGGAGATGTCACTGAAGTAAGATTTAGCACAACTTTTGCCAGATTGCGTTCATCCGGATAAAAAAGAATGCCCGGATGCCGCGTCTTTACTATGTTTGACCCGCAACCGGCCTGTAAGGATTGGTCGCACCCGAACAAAAACGGCGGAAAGCGCCCCGCACCAAAAACGACACCAGCATGAAAAAAATAAGGACCATTCTAACCAGCCTCTTGATAATCAGTGGCCTGGTTGCAAACGCCCAGTCGCTTTATACTTACATCACAGGGGCCGACTCCATCGACTTGCGCAAAGAATGGTTTCTCCTCGATCCGGAAATGGACCGGGTTCAGGGCGTCAGCGTCGAGCGCGCGTACAAGCTTCTTGAAGGAAAGCCCTCGCGAACGGTGGTGGTAGCGGTCATGGACTCGGGGGTGGACATCGACCACGAAGACCTGAAGGACGTGATCTGGGTGAATGAAGACGAAATCCCGGGCAACGGCGTGGACGATGACAAGAACGGCTATGTCGATGATGTTCATGGCTGGAACTTTATCGGCGACGTACACGCCGACACCTATGAGCTGACACGGGAATATGCGCGGCTCCGGGCAAAGTATGAGACCGCCGAACCCCGGAAAATTCGCCGGAAGGACAAAAGTGAATACGAATACTGGCTCGTTATTAAAGACCGGTTCGAACGGTATAAGGCCAAGAGCGAAAACGACTACAAGACCTGCCAGCAACAGCTCGATTCGTACACCGCCTTTCACAAGAACCTGAAACGCTCGATCGACCTGATTGAGAACACTTACGGCCTGGAGGAAATCACTCCAGCCGTGGTTGATACGCTCAAGAGTGACAATAAGGACATCGAACTGGCTGCCTACTTCATCAAAGTGATCTTCCAGAATACCAGTCCGGACGTCACGCTCGACGAAGTGCTTGAGGAGTTCGAGTATGTCATCGAACACAACGGCGAAGTCTGCGAGCACTACCGCACGGCTGTAGAAATCGGATATAACCCCGACTTCGATTCACGTCAGATCGTAGGCGACAATTATGATGATCCCGACGAACGTTACTATGGAAACAATGATGTGAAAGGCCCCGATCCTTCCCACGGTACCAGCGTGGCGGGCGTCATCGCTGCGAAACGCAACAACGGTATCGGGATCGACGGCATCGCTGACAACGTCCGCATTATGCCGATACGGGTCGTGCCCAACGGCGACGAACGCGACAAAGACATTGCCAACGGCATTTACTACGCCGTTGACAACGGCGCGCACATTATCAACATGAGCTTCGGCAAGGGCTATTCTCCGCACAAGGAGGTGGTCGACCGCGCCGTACGCTATGCAGAATCAAAGGGCGTATTGTTGATCCACTCCGCTGGAAACGACAAAGACAACAACGACCTGGACGAGAGCTTCCCCACGCGCTTCTACCGCAACGGCAAGGAAGCCAGCAATTGGATCGAAGTTGGCGCGTCTACGCAGGGCACAGACAGCGCCGACCTGATCGCGTCTTTCTCGAACTACGGCAAGAAGACGGTGGACTTTTTTGCGCCTGGCGTCGACATCTACTCAACGGATCCGGGCAATGGGTATGATAGCGCTGACGGAACGAGTCTTTCATCGCCGGTCACTTCCGGTGTCGCCGCCATCCTGATGTCGTACTTCCCGGACCTCTCCGCGGAGGACATCAGAAACATTTTGCGGGAGTCTACGCGCCGTCTCAATGGTGTCAAGGTGAGAAAACCGGACACGCTTGAGGAGGTGCGGATCGACCAACTCTGCATTGCCGGCGGTATTATAAATGCTTATGAAGCAGTTCGCCTTGCGATGAACATGAGCAAGGAGAAGCGCCCCGAATAGCGTCCCAATTTTCCGTGTGGCTCCAATCCGTTACCCCAGTCTTGGTTACGAAGACGGCGCGTAATTACCTATTCATATACCGAATTTTGATGTAACCCATTGCCTGCAGTGCAGACGATAGCTTTGCGCTGCGTCTAAAAATCAGGCTTTTTGCGTCTCGTACGGGCTCTTGCTCAAGGGTAGCTTACTTCCCTAAAGAGCCGCCCATGACGCCACGCAAAGCAGCAACCTTCGCTCTGTTTGTCGCGCTGACAATCTATGCAGGAAAGAATGCCCACAGCAACAACTCGTTGTTCCCGCTCGGCCCCGGTTTCACACTTTCCGATTCCGTAGGCGAATTCTCGCTTACGTACTTTACGGTTGACAATCTTATCGTGCTTCCGTTTCTCATCAACGGCAACGTACGTGTGAACCTCATCCTCGACACCGGATGTCAAACACTCATCTTGTTTGGCAAGCGGTACGAACAGATGTTTGACATCGTACCGGATTTCAGGGTGACCTTCTCCGGCATGGGCAACGGAAAGCCCGCCGTTGGCAGTGTATCCTTGCAAAATACGGTAACGCTGGGACCCCTCGAGGGAGAACACATTCCCATTGTCATCGTACCTGGTAAAAAGGTTCTCCGACGCCACCTCCAGGTCGATGGACTTATTGGATACGACCTCTTCACGCGATTCGAAATCGAGCTGCACCCCATCCGCCAGGAAATCATTTTCCGATCTGCCTTTAATCGTACGCTACCACGCGATTACCATCACATCCCGCTGAGCCTTTCACACCACCGGCCGACGATCAATGCTACATTCGCGCTTCCGGACCGTGAAGTATCTGCGGAGATGCTGGTCGACACCGGCTCAACGTTGTACGTACTGTTAAAATCATCCGATAAGGAACACCTCACCTCAAAGACCGGAAAGGAAACGCTCGGCATGGGTATCAACGGAATCATTTCCGGGTCTCGTACCATCGCCCAACGCCTTCACCTACACGAATACACTGCCACCGACGTTCCGGTTGCCATCACGTATTCGCCCTGGCACGACTACGCCTCAGTGGGAATGGCTTTCCTGAAAAATTATTCTGTGATCATCAACTATGTTCAGGGGTATATCGGGTTGCGCGAGCCCGAAGAACCGATTGTGGCGGAGGAGATCCTCTAACGTGTTTAAGTGTTTGGGTGTTTAAGTGTTTAGGTTGGGTGTGCAGAAGATGAACGCGCATCAACACTTCAACACTTCAACACTCCAACACTCCAACACCCTACCTCCGCCTCAGCACGTCCGGTTTGAATATGATCAGGAGGAGGAATGCTGTGCCAGCGATGCCGATGAGGGCAACGGGGAGGGTATTTTCGCGTAGTACTTGTGGAACGAGGATCACGGCAGTAACGAGGCCGACCAATGCGCCGCCGAGGTGCGCTTCATGGCCGATGTTGCCCGACCGCGTCCGAATGCCATACATAGAATAGATAACGTAGCAAATACCGAACAGCCAACCGGGAATACCGATGGGAATGAGAAACAGACTCACGTAAATGTCGGGGACAATTGCAATGGCCGCGAAGATGACGCCCGACACCGCGCCAGACGCTCCGACAGCACGATATCCCGGATGGCGACGGTGAATGAACAAGGCAAGCAGATCGCCACCAAAGAGGCTTGCGAAATAAATGATCAGAACACTCACCGGCCCCAGCATGCGTTCCATGATAACGCTGAAGCTGTACAACGAGATCATGTTGAACAAGAGGTGAGTCCAGTCGACATGCAAAAATCCTGACATGAACAGACGCCCATATTCCCGGCGGTGCAATACGTGTCCCTCTTCTAACAGTACTTTACCCACGTCGAAAAGGTTGCGATCAAAGAATGAAGGATCCTGAAAACCTTTATAAGATATCAGAACGTTGGCGGCAATCAGGGCAAGCGTGACTATATCGGTTTGCATTCTCCGTAGGGGTCGCGTGTCAAATATAACCCGCCGAGCCAAAAGACAGGGTCTGTGCGCTAACCTTTGTCATCGCGAAAGGCCGGATTCCCCCGCTAACAATTATCTTTGCCTCATTCACGCCAAATCGGAACCATGAAATACGGTATACTCATCGACATGGACGGAGTAATCTATTCGGGCGACGTCATGATCCCCGGCGCCGACCGGTTTATTGCCCGACTCCTGGAGGAAAACATCCCCTTCATGTTCATGACAAACAACAGCCAGCGAAGCAGGACTGAGGTCGTGCGAAAACTTGGAAAGCTCGGCATCCATGTTGAGGAACACCATATCTATACAAGCGCAATGGCAACTGCCGAATTCCTCAGCAGGCAAATCCCTCGCGGATCCGCCTATGTGCTGGGAGAAGGCGGACTGCTGAGCAGCCTGAATGAGGCGGGCATATCGCTCGTGGAAACGGATCCCGACTGGGTGGTACTTGGAGAAGGACGGAACTTCACCCTCGAAATGGTACAACGCGCTGTTGATATGATACTGGCGGGAGCAAAATTCATAACCACCAACCGCGACCCTTCTCCCAAAAAGAAAGGATGGAACAACCTCGGCATCGCTGCTACCACTGCGATGATAGAAGAAGCAACAGGTAAACGCGCGTTTGTCATCGGGAAGCCGAGCCCGGTAATGATGCGCTCCGCGCGCAAAGCACTGGGCCTTGAAACCGCATACACAACCGTCATCGGCGACACTATGGACACCGACATCCTGGGCGGAGCCATTATGGGCTACAAGACTGTGCTTGTGCTTTCAGGCATCTCACGAAGGGAAGAACTTATTCATTACGCCTTTAAGCCCGACTTGCTTGTCGACTCCGTCAACGACGTGCCTCTCCCTCTACCCTGGTGGACCGGTTGATTTGCGATTAGTGATTGGCGACTAGTGGTTTTCGATTTTGGTGCGCAAGAATACTCCTTGGTGTTCGTTTCACTCAAATCACAAATCGATAATCTATAATCTAATGAGGAAGCCTCGGACGTAACAACCCGTACACCCAGGTTCCGGCCAACGCACTAAGTATAGTCACGCCGATCACCAGCATCCCTGTGCCAAGCTGGGCATAAAGTGGACCCGGGCAGGCGCCTGTCATCGCCCAGCCAAAGCCGAACAAGAGGCTGCCGTAAATGTTGCCCTTGTGAAATTTCTTGTCGGCCACTACAATGGGCTCCCCATAGATCGTTCGAATTCCGAATTTCCGGATCACCCAGAGCGAAAGCATGCCTACCAGGACCGCCGATCCGATGACCCCATACATGTGAAAGGACTGCAACCGGAACATCTCCTGAATCCGGAACCAGGAGATCACTTCGCTTTTCACCAACAGCAAACCAAACCACGCTCCGGCAAGGAGATACTTGAGATCATGCCACCATGCATGGGAGAGGCGCGACTCATTGAGACCGCTATCGATAGCCCTGCCATGAGGGTCGGTATCTGTCAGCTTCCGAAATTCCGTAACAACTTCACTCTTGCCCATAGCTTAAAGCGTTAAAATGAAAGGAAGTATCGCGTTTGCCATAATGAAACCGCCACCCATGAAGCTCATGGTCGCTACCAGCGAAGGCAATTGAAGGTTGGACAAACCCATGATGGCGTGTCCTGACGTACATCCTCCGGCGTACCGCGTACCGAACCCTACAAGGAATCCACCGACCACAATCAGCAGAAATCCACGCAGCGTTGCCAGCCCTTCAAAAGAAAACAATTCGGGAGGAAGGAGGCTGTCATAACGCCCAACCCCGTAGCCCGCCAGCTCAGCCTTAAGCGAATCGCTGACCTGTATGTCTTGCGGAAAGGGCAATGCGGTGGCGGCTATTATGCCTCCCAGCACGAGACCACCTACGAACCAAAGATTCCACGCCTCCTTCTTCCAGTCGTACCGGAAGAAAGGAATCTTCGGACGCAATACTGCAGCGCAAACGTGTGAAAACGAAGATGAGATGCCGAACGACTTGTTCCCGATCAGCAGCAACAACGGCACGGTAAGCCCGATCAGCGGACCTGAAACGTACCAGGGCCAGGGTTGCGACAATGTTTCAATTATCTGTTTCATTCCTAAACCATCAAATCCAGCTAACACATCCCTAACAAACAGGTAATTTCCTAAGTTTCAGTTAGTTGTACAATAGGAATCACCCGTAGTCGTATTGCCTACGTTAAGTTTGCATTAATTCTGTTACTTCTGAAAAATGTCTCCTAATTTAGCTGTACCCTATTGGATACGTCTCCATGAAAAAAGTATCAAAAAAATACGTCCGGACCAAGATCGAAGAGGCCGTCAACAAGACCATCGAAGACCTTGAACTGTCGCCCGCTTCCCGCAAGACAAGGAAGTTGATCACAAAGGCTTCGAAGAAAATTTCGGGGCAGTTAAGAGCGGAACTCAAGAAGCTGAACAAGAAGGCGGACAAAATCGCAAAATCGCTTGCCAAAAAAGAGAAGAAAGCCCGGAAGCAGGGTGAGGAGACCGCCAGCCTCGAACCTACCTTGAACTGATTACTTTTAATCCACTACACAACCTTTTTTCCTTCCCACCGTATACGAACGACATATTCTGCTTGGGCCATCCTGGAAGCCCATTGTATTTGTTGATGCCGCGATCTGCGGTCTGTTTCGAATCATATGCTTGAAATCCTGTCGAAACCATGGCCCTGGTATATATCAGGTCCCATGATCGGTCTCACTGTGCCGATACTGCTTCTTATTGGTAACAAGTCGTTGGGCGTGTCTTCTTCGTTCAGGCACATCTGTGCGGCAGTGCTTCCCGGAAAACGATTCCCATATTTTGCGTACGATTGGCGGATTGAGCGATGGAACCTGTTCTTTGTCGTCGGTCTGATCCTGGGTGGCCTCCTGTCGGGCACCGTCCTTGCACCGGATGACGACGTAATCATACACGCCGACCTCCGCGAATACCTCGGGAGCTTCGGGATTGTTCCTACGTCTGCTCCTATACCGGAGATGTTGTTCTCAGCGGAAAGCCTGCTTACCCTTCGTGGATTCCTGCTCGCAGTAGGTGGCGGTGTGTTGATCGGATTCGGCACCCGGTATGCCGGAGGATGCACGTCAGGCCATTCTATTCTCGGCTTGTCTTCCCTCCAAGTACCGTCGTTGGTAGCGACGGGCAGCTTTATGGCCGGTGGTGTACTCATGACTCACGCTATCCTTCCCTTCATTCTTGCCCTTGAAATATGATTTCTGAAACACAGATTTTGGAGGCACGTGAAGCGAACGGTACCGCTGTTGCCCAACATTCCATGATGCATCGCATCTGGAACATCGCGAAGTACGTGCTTGCCGGGAGTTGGTTTGGCGTCGCCCTCGTAAAAGGCGAGATCGTCTCGTGGTACAGGTTGCAGGAGATGTTCCGCTTTGAGTCGTTCCACATGTACGGCGTCATTGGATCCGCGGTAGCAGTAGGCGCCCTTTCGCTACTCATAATCCGTAAGTCGGGTGTCAAGACTGCCGAAGGCGAAGCCATTCAGACCAAGCGCAAGACACTCAACAAAGGCACTGTGATCGGCGGCATGCTCTTCGGCATGGGTTGGGCCATGACAGGCGCTTGTCCGGGTTCCCTCTATGCATTGGCGGGAGCAGGCTTCCCGGCGTTGATTGTGACGATCCTCGCGGCATTGGTGGGCACATGGATATATGGGGCGGTGAGAAAGCGTTAACGAACATCAACACTTCCCGACCTAAACGCTTTTGCAGTGGGATCAAGGGCCCACTTGTACAACCGACTGTCCCATCGGATTTCGCGTCACCGTGCGCACCGGTGCATTGTTGATCCCAACTATCATCGTTTCTCCATCAACGACAATCTTCCTCACGTCGCCGGTCCATTGCAGTCCTGTTTCTGACGGGCTAACAAAATCAAATCCCCCTTGTCCGTCACCCAGGAAGACAAACCCGGTGTTGCCCGTCATCTTGCCTGTCCTCGATCGCGTACCGGTGAGATTTCCGCCTGCAATAATGTCCAGGTTACCGTCTCCATTGACATCGAGCACTGCTACAGCAAAGACGGGAGCAATTTGCATTTCGATGGGAAGCGATTGAAGCACAAACCGGTTACCATCATTCCTTACAAAACAGCTCTGCATTTGCACCATGGTCAGTTTGGCGGCCGACTCCTTCTCCTCAGAAGTAAGCAGGTTGTCGAGACTGGCACGCGAATAGGAAGCATAGTCGTTGAAACGCTTTCGGAAAGCCGGCAGCTGCCCTACGAGTTCATCACGGGTAGGATACGGATAGCTGCGACCCATGATATAGTAGTTGAGTATTGGATCTACTGACCCGTTGTCATCGAAGTCGGCGTACCATATCGACGCGGGCCGTTCAGGCGACGCCTTGATCTGATTGTTTAGACCGACATTTCCCACGACAAAATCCATGTCGCCGTCCTTGTCAAAATCCGCAGCAACAATACAATTCCACCAACCTGATGAAGGTTCTGGTGCGTATTCAGTAGTAGCCCTTCGCATCGTGCCTTGCTCATTGAGAAATACCTCAATACCCATCCATTCTCCCACAACAACCAGATCGTCATAGCTGTCCTGATTTAGGTCGACCCACACCGCATCAGTAACCATTCCGGCATTTCTCAGTTCATCGGAAATTTCGCCAAGGGTAAATCCTCCCGTTCCGTCGTTGATCAGTATTACACTTTCCGGCGTTTCAGGATACCGCCCCGGGACGATCCGTCCGCCGACAAACAGATCGAGGTCGCCATCCCCGTCTATGTCTGACGGCCTGACGCAGGAACCGCTGATGCGCATTTCCGGCAGCGTGACTTTCGTAAACAAGCCCTTGCCATCATTGAAGTACAGCCGGTCCTGCAAGTCGTGATCTGCCTTGTTGTACTCATACCCACCGCTCACGATGTACAGGTCCATATCACCGTCGTTGTCGGCGTCGAAAAAGATTGCATCAACGTCTTCGCTGTTCTTGTCGCTCTGAAAAGCGGGCTGATCCAATTTCACATAGCGTCCGCTCCTGTTGCCCAGAAACAGCGAAGCAGGCTGACCCTTTGCTCCGCCCACAAGCACATCCGACAGTCCATCGCCGTTCACATCCGCCACGGCCAGGGCCGGCCCCATAGTAGAATACATTCTCGGCAGAAGCGACTGAATGTTGAAATCCACAAATTCATTCTCCACATGGGTAAAGTCGGGCAAGGGTGTAGTTTCTGTGAACCAGGTGCGCGGCGAAAGCACCGGCATGTCTTCATTGCCGTCTGCTTCCTTAATTTCGATACGCTGATTGATAGCGACGCTTTTCACCGTTTGGTATCCACCAGCCGGCCACCGCACGACAACCGAGTCGATGCGATCCATCTCACCAAGGCCGAAGTGCAAAATCGGGTCAACGGTCGATTGAAATCCACGGACCGGCAAATTCTCCCTTACCAACGCCTTGCCCCCCGCGAAGACCGTTATGCGTGCACCCACGGCAAATTTGTTCCCACGGCCGGTCAACTTCACGGAAAGAAAATTATGCTGAAGGCGCTCGGAGTTGTTGCGATAAATCCCGGCGCGTTCATTCATATTGTTCACTACGAGGTCAAGGTCGCCGTCGTTGTCAAGGTCAGCGTATGCAGCTCCATTGGCAATGGCAGGCTCGTCGAAGCCCCACGATTTCGTAACGTCAGTGAACGTCAGGTCGCCATTACCTTTGAAAATATAGTTGGGAAGTTTGTTCTCTTCGAACCGGTCGATGACTTCCAGCAGGCTCACCTTTTCACCTTTACGGACTTTCTCCTCGACACTTTTTGCCGCTTCAAACTTGGCAAAGTCGTTGTTGGTGAGGTCGCGTTTGAATCCATTCGTCACAAAAAGATCCTGCACGCCATCGTTGTCGAAATCCGCTATCAGGGAACTCCAGCTCCAGTCGGTGTTCGATACGCCGGAGAGCTGCCCGATCTCGCTGAACGTCCCGTTGCCGTTGTTGAGGTGAAGCATGTTTCGCATGTATTGTGCGTGCAAGCCGCTCCTTACCATGGTGTTGAACACGTTGTACTCATCGACACCCATGAGTTGTTTCTGCCGATAGTTGTCCTCAGGCAGCATATCCAGGGTGAATATGTCCATGAGCTGATCACCATTTATATCGGCGATATCGGTTCCCATGGTGAACTTGGATATATGGCTCAGTTGGTCGGCCGTGACGTCGATGAAAAATCTGCCCTGGTCGTTGATCAGCATCCGGTCGCGTGCTGTATAATCGCAACCCAGGTACATATCGATCCATCCGTCGTTGTTGAAATCGGAAAGGCTTATTCCCAGCCCGTAGTTGAAAGCCGATCCATAAACACCGATCGAGTCGCTGATGTCCGTGAAGTATCCGTTGTCGTTTCGATACAGTTTGTTGCCCACATCCGGAAAGCGCTCGTTTGAGTTTTTTACGGAGAGATTGTACACATTGGAAATTTCCAGGAGCGAATGGTTGAGCAGCACCATATCCAGGTCGCCATCCCGATCGAAATCAAAGAACGCAGCTTGTGTGGAGTATGAGGGATCGTCGAGGTTGTATTCTTTGGCTTTGTCGGTAAAGGTCAGGTCGCCGTTGTTGATCAGGAGGATATTCCTTCGTCTTTCCGCATCGAGGGGATTAGCCGACCGGCACACATAGATGTCCAGGAGTCCGTCGCCGTTAATGTCTACCATCGTCACACCCGTCTTCCACCCCACCTCGCACGCGGTGCCTGACTCTTCTGTGATGTCCCTGAATCGAAAATTTCCTTCGTTCAGATAGAGTTTATTGCTGAACAGATTTGATGTAAAATAGATGTCCACAAGGCCGTCGTTATTGATATCCCCCAGGGCAACGCCACCGCCATTGTAGAAGTATTCGTACGTAAGGATGTTGCTTCGTTCCGTTTCATGGTTTTCGTTGACGAAGTCGATGCCGGTTTCTCGTTCGCTGAGGTGGGTGAACAGCGGTTCATCCTTCCGGGAACAGGAGATTATCAAAACGAGACACAATGCAGCTAGTGGTCTGGGCATGTTTTGATCGCGTTATTCCATACCTCCATTTAAGAATTTTGAGACGCATAACAAAATAAGCCGCCCATCTTGCAATGTGGCGGCTTATTGTCGGTTATGGAACCTAAAACCTACTTCAGCCCGATATGATCGATATACACATCGCCCGACCAGCCGCGATCCTGGAACCATATTTCGCTTATGCCGGCGGGATTTTCGAAGTCAGACAAAGGAATCTGCACATCCTTCCAGGCTCCTTCTTCTATTGCAACTTCAAGCACTTTACCTGCCACGTTCACGTTAATGGAATTCCCGCCAGTACCGGGACCTCCATAGATGGAGAACGCGTAAAAAGAGGCGCCCGCGGTAGACACCGCGTCACCGTTCCAGTTCCCGAACTGGGCGCCGCCGCCCCAGCTGCCTACGAACGTGACCTTAATGGCCTTCGTACCCACGCGTACCTGTTCGCTGTTTTCAGCATCGGTTGTTACACCTCCCCATCCGCCTCCGGCGCCAAGAGGAGCATGCACTTCATCGTCGAAGATTACCGTAGCCAGGGTCAGCTGATCACCGAAAGGAACCGTAATCGGAACAGTAAAGTCATGGATCGTGGTGATGACCACGGTACCTCCCTGTGCTTCATCCGGAATGACCACTTGCAACTGCGTGGTGCTTTGATTTACAAAATCCGTAACCGGATCAGGTACATTGGGGAAGGTCAACTTGGCAATCAGATCGAGGTCTGTACCCGTCATCGTCAGCAATACTCCAGGGTCATGATCGTCAGTGTCTGGCGGTGAAAAGGCCGTCACATTCGGCAAAATGATCGTCAACATGCCAGTCTCTACCTCCAACCCAGATGGTGCCGTGAAGACCAGGTTACCGTCGGTAGTTGTCGCAGGGACGGAGACGACAATTTCCGTTTCCGACTGACTAACAAAGTCGCCGCTCTGCACGACCGCTCCGCCTCCGAATGCGATCTGAGTTACCAGATCCAAGTCGGTTCCGGTAATAGTCAGGTTATCCGTATGCCGGATGGCTCCCGGAGATAACGACGACGCCTCGGGCAACTTGACGGTCAAGGCTTCCTCGGTGGTAATCTCAAGCGGTTCCGTTCCACCGGTGTTAAACACGAGGAAGCCGGTTCTCGCCTCCCAGGGCACAGTGACCTTCAGTTCTGTTTGCGTCTGGCTTACAAAGTCAGCCTTTTCCACTACGAGGTTGCTGGCGAACGTCACACTTTCAACCCAGTTGATGAATTCCCCGGTTATGGTAATCTCCGTACCGGGCTTGGCCTCGGGAGTGAAACTGGCGATCACTACCGGAACCTCCAGGCTCAGAATGCTCTTCGATTCGATGTCACCGTCGGGGGTTTTCAGGATTACTTTCCCCGTCTCTACAGTGGGCGGCACGTTAAGTTTGATGACTTCCGGCGTCACTGACGTAAACGCATCCCTGGTCACCTCCACGCCAGGAGTGAAAACTATGGCCGTCACCTTGTCGAGGTTATTGCCTATAAATCGTATCTCTTCTCCATGCTTGACGCCAGAGGGACCAAAGCTTAACAACTCAATCTGCGAGCTGCCCTTGTCATCATCATCGTCACACGCCGTCAAAAACACAAACGAGAGCATCAAGCACAAGAGGCCAGCTACGTTTCCGATATGATTCCTTTTCATAGTAAGAGTTAATCATTTGTGTTGGGCACCACTCTGAAATTGTCCATTGCAAAGTTGTATATGGCTGGGTTGGGGCCATGGAAGTATATGTACATGCCATACCCATTAGGGTTATAGGGAAATTGCTGGTTGGCGGTGTAGACATCTATCCATGGAATGGTTACGGTTTCCCACTCTCCCCCGGTATCGAGGTTAGCCTGCCATTGATAGTAGATGTTATTTCTGGCGTCACCGAAGGTTCCGCCCGGGGCCTCACCAAGGTAAAGGCGCATAATGGCACCGCTGATCGATTCCACAGTATTCACTTCAAACTTCAGGCTGTAGCTTCCCGGGTCGATAAATGCTCCTTCGGGTATAACCTTTGTCAGAACAGCAACGTCACCATCGGACGGTCCGCCATAACACTCCAGGTATGGCCACGCACCCTGCTCTCCCCTGTTAACACGCATGAATTTGTTGCTGATGTTCGGCACATCCGGGTCTGAGTCGACCACGAAGTCGCCGCCTCTCCAGAAGCCATTAACAAACGGCCCCTCAAAATCAGCGAAGATGTTGCGATTATCACGGAACCAGAAATTCGTTTCCGACACTCCAAAATTCGACGCAATGGTCACCGGACCGGGTTCTGCGCCGTCCGGCACGATGACATCCAGCACCTGGTCTTCCACAGACAGGACTTCCGCCTGCACCCCGCCGCTGAAGGTAACGACCAGGGGTTCGTAGAAGAAGTCTCCGTAGAAGGTAGCCACGTCACCGGTATTTACATACTCGCTTTTCATCCTCGTAACCAGCGGCTCGCTGATGTCCACCGAAAAATCATACTCCAGGGTTTGGCCATTGGCGAAGACCAGCGTGACCTTGTTGGTGATCACTTCGGGAAGGTCGGCAGGCACCCTTGTGATGATGGAGTTGTTGGTTACAAATGTTCTTTGGAGCGTTGCCGGCTGGTCGTTAAACCACACTTCCACCGTGTTCTGAAGGTTTTCTCCCATGATGGCAACCATCTGGCCCTGAGCCGCGGCCACGAGCAATGAGTCGGCAGCCGAAGGCTCCGTGACCCGCACATAGCGGATCCTGGGTGCGCCACCCGAGTCGTCGTCCGAACACTGCGTGAAAATCCCGGCCATAGCGACGGCCGCTATTACGATCAGTACTTTATATCTCGATTTCATAACGTTCCTTCTTAAGACTTTTAAACAGACGTCATTGAGCAAACTCATAAGGCACTGGCTCCTCGTTCAGACTGGGCGCCTGGCTGACTTCCGACGCAGGGATGGGCAATCTGAAATTGCCGGAGTTTGCGTTGGCAAACCGGTTTGCAAACCACGACGTCTTGGTGAAGGTCCATGCTGTCGGATTGGGCCATTGGTTTGGCGTAGCTACGAAAAGACCGCGATCCTGAGCGTTGATGATATCATAGGCTTTCTGAGCATCATAGTAGCTCAACCGCACCAGATCATACCACGCCATGCTCTCCATAGCAAACTCCTTCATGCGTTCCTCGAAGATCATTTGCCATGTGACTTCGGTCGGCCCCCCTTGCGTGTCGTTAGGATTGACGGGAGGCACACCGGCTCGGGCACGTATGGCGTTAAAGTGTTCCAATACTGCCGGGTCCTGAGTGGATGCCTGGTTCCCCAATGCTGCTTCGGCGTAGATCAGGTACATTTCAGCAAGTCGCAACATATAGGTGTTGTTGGGATACCGTTGCCGGTCTGTTTCACCCGGTATCTTGCCGATGACATATTTTTTGATGCTCGCAAAGTTGTTGTCGCTCGTTCCGGGATCCGGAAATACGTGGGGTTGACCCGTTGCATTGTTGATGATCTCAGGGTACGTAAACCCGGGCAGCATGAAGGAGGCCTTTAGCCGCTGGTCCAGGGTAAACCCAGGCGTGGCACCGTCGTCGACAATCAATCCATCGTACAAGCTGAGCAGCCACCAGGTAGCGCTCAGGTCGCCACCCCAACCGTCGCCGTTGGCGGCGATGTCGTTGGTGTAGGTGATCTGCGACACCATTGTATTAGATGCTTCATAACCGTTGGGCGCGGTCGTGTACACCCACTGCAGTTCGAACAACGATTCTTCATTGTTGTCGTAAGGATAACGGAACAAGTCAGCGTAATTGTCCAGGAGGCGCTTTCCGCTCATCGTTATTACGCGCTCCGCGTATTCCTTCGCTTTGTCGAGGTGTTCCTGATGCCGCGCGCCCGGAGAAGCGCCGAGGCCGGCGAGGGTCAGGTGCGTCCGGGCGAGCATACCTTCGGCCGACCATTTCGTAAGCCTGCCGGGCTGCACAGATTCTTCGGGCAAATTCGCCGCTGCAAACTCATAATCACGCTTGATAAATTCCCAAACGTCCGATACAAGGTTACGCTTCAGCGTCGGGTTAAACAGGTGATCGAGATTGTTTTCGATGATTGGAACATCACCATAATTCATTACAAGGTGGGTATACGCGGTGGCCCTCATGAAGCGCGCCTCTGCAATGGCGTGATTCTTTACTTCTTCCGATACCTCAGGGCCAGCATACGTATTGATGTTATGAATGGCAAGGTTAGACTGCCCTACGATTATGAAGAATGCCTGATAGGCCTGTTCGTTGGGCTCCGATACGTCTGTGATGTTAAATTCCACCGCATCGCGGTCACCCCATGCGCGGAAGACAGTTCCCCCGCGGATGTCGCCCAACTTAAAGTTGGCCTTGTCGACATAGCTTTTCCAGGCGCCACTGTACAAGGGCGCTGTGCCGGCAAGCACTTGCTCGTCGGACTGATAGAAGTTTGCATCTACCAACCTGTCCTGCGGAGGCCTGTTCAGAAAATCCTCTGAACAGCCGGCGAGCATAACCGATGCTGTCAGGGCGGCAAGTAGTATAGTACTTTTTCTCATTGTCAGATTCATTTATGACTAGAAATCAACCCCAATATTGAATGAGTATACCGGCGTGAGCGGGTACCGTCCGTAGTCCACGCCGATGAATCCTTGTGCTACCTGCGGATTAGGTCCCACGTACGATCCGATTTCCGGATCGTAACCGGAATATCCGGTGATGGTGAAAGCATTCTGCACACTTGCACCTACGCGAACATTGCGCACGACATTCTGGTTACCCAGCAACTTCTGCGGAAGCGTGTAGTTAACTGAAATATTCTTCACCCTCAGGTACGATCCGTCTTCCAGATACTTGTTGGTGATCCTGTCGTAGTTGCCATTCACATTCGATCCCGATATCCGGTTAACACGCGTTTCAGGATTGAGCAGGTACGGATTCCCTTCCCCGTCAACGGCCACCTTGGCATAATCGAAGGCTTCGATGAACATATTGCGCCCCAGGTTGATGTTGTTGGGATTGTTGTTCTGGTAGCGCACATAGTTGTACACCTGGTTCCCGTAGCTGTAGGTCAGGAGGATGCTCACGTCGATGCCCTTAAAGGAAAACGTATTTGTAAATCCGCCGAACCACTTGGGATAGGGGTTGCCGAGGAACGTGCGGTCATCCGCCGTGATCTTGTTGTCGTTGTTCATGTCCCTGTATTTCACATCGCCAACCCAAATGCTGTTCTCCGCAGCAGGACGCGGATCGCCATTGTTATCCACGGGGCGTGCGCTGTTCTCGATTTCTTCTACACTTTGGAAGAGCCCTTCTTCGATGTAGCCAAAGAACAGCCAGGGTGCATAGCCGACCTGTGTGCGCTGCGCAAAGTTGGCGAGAAACCAATCCGGACCTTCACGCGTGAGGTGGCTCGATCCTGTCGTGAGGTTGGTTACCTTAGTCTTGAACCCTGAGATATTGAAGTCGGACTCCCATTTAAATCCATTTTTGTCAATGTTGACAGTGTGGAGTGCAACGGTCCACCCCTCGTTCTCCATAGTGCCGACGTTTACCACCGGAGCGCCAACAGAGGCGTCACCTCTTGTACCCATGTACCAAGGCAATTCACTTTGGAGGATGAGGTTGTCGACCTCCTTCATGTAATAGTCGGCGTCGAGTTGAATCCGTCCGTTGAATAGACCCAGTGTGATGGCGAAGTTGTCCATTTTAGTCTCTTCCCATTGGTAGTCCGAGTTGGGATAGTTCGCTGGCCGGAAACCGGATCCCCATTCGGTGGGTAGCGCGTCGGCCAACGTGCCGTAGATCGCGCCGCCGTTGCCCTGATTCCCGGTAAGCCCGGTTTCAAAACGCAACCGCAGGTCGCTGATGAAAGGCACATTGAAGAACGACTCTTCAGAAACGCGCCATACACCGGAGATCGAAGGGAAGTATCCCCACTTCCTTCCGGGGCCGAAATTGGCAGAACCATCGGCCCGATACGCTGCGGTTATGATGTAGCGGTCGTCGAAGTTATAGTTAATACGTCCCAGGTAGGACTCCATCGCCCATTCACCCTGACCTCCGCCGTTGCCGGAAGTAGCGGCATCACCAGCGTTAAGGTCGAGCACACCATTGGTAAGGAAGCCGCTCCTGTTAGCCCTCAGATTCTTCCATGAAGACTCCTGCGCCTCGTGTGTGGCCATGGCGTTGATGTGGTGTCGGCCGAGTTGTTTGGTGTACTGTATGGTCTGACTCCAGCCCCAGTACGTATTCAGGTTATGGTTGTTTTCGAGATATGCGTTCGAATTCTGCTGCCAGCCAAAGTTGTAGGTGGGCAGATAGTAGGTAGAGTGGTAGAATCCGATATCGGTATTAAAGTTGGTACGAAGTTCCAGACCGTCTAGAATCCTTACCCCTGCATTCAATCCACCCAGAATGCGGTCACGCCGCAATTCGTTAGTGGAAATTTCCGCGATCCCAACCGGGTTGGGAGGAGCAAACTGTTCAGCGTTGTTAGCAGGATTGCCGCCGCCGTAGGTGCCGTCGAGGTTCCTAACGGGGATCTGAGGACCGAGTTGAATAGCGTTAACGATCAGGTTGTTGCCGTTCAGGTTATTCGCCGCCAGCGTTTCGTCCGTCTTGGCGTAGTTGACATTGCCACCGATAAAGAACCAATCGCGGGGTTTGACATCCAGGTTCACCCGAACCGATGTTCTCTCGAAGCCGGAACCCAGGGCTACACCGTCCTGAAGCATTCTTTCACCGGAAAAATAGAACGTGGTCTTGTCGCCCCCTCCGCTTACGCTCACCTGGTGCTTTTGCATGGCGGCCGACTTGAACAATTCGTCCTGCCAGTTTGTGCCTTCACCCAGAATGGTCGGGTCAAGGAAATCTTCCCGTACTTCTCCTCCGGCAATGGCTTTGTATTCGTTCTCCATTTGCGCGTACTGGCGCAAGTTCATTACCGGGATATTGTCGGGCGGGGCCTGCAGGCTGTAGGAATAGTCGTACGAAATCTTTATGTCACCGGCCTTGCCCCGTTTGGTCGTGATCAACACGACGCCGTTCGTTCCCCGGGATCCGTAGATTGCCGTAGCGGAAGGACCCTGGAGAATTTCCATGCTGGCAATATCGGACGGGTTAAGGGATGCCAGCGGGTTGGTTCCGGATGCAGAGATCGATCCCTGAATCTGAACGCCATCGATCACGTACAAGGGCTCGTTACTTCCGTTGATGGAGTTGATACCGCGGATGTTCACTGAAATACCGCCACCGGGCGCGCCGGTGTTTTGCGTTACATACACACCTGCTGACCTTCCCTGGATGGCCTGTTCCAGGGTGGTGTTGACCGTGCGGCCAATATCCGCGGAGGAAATGGAGGTCTGTGCTGTGGTCAGGTCGGCTCGCCGCATCTCACCATATCCGACAACAACCACTTCGTTGAGGGTGGACACATCTTCGGAAAGGGCGACGCTGATGTTGGACTGCGTACCTACCCGTATTTCCTGGGAAATGTATCCGATGAACGATATCACGAGCACATCATCATCGGACGCTTCGATAGAAAAACGCCCACTCCCGTCGGTGGCCGTACCCGTAGAAGTTCCCTTCCTGATCACGTTCACGCCGGGCATGGCGTTCCCCGAATCGTCGGTAACCTGCCCGGTGACAAGGCGCTGCTGCCCGTAAGCAGACGCAAACCCCAGCAGCAGGAGCACCGCGACGACCGCTCGTGCTAAACTTCGGTAAACAAGCTTCATAGATATAGGGTTGGTTTAAATAAAATGATGCGATCTGGACATGCAATACCGGATCACCTGGCGCGATTTCACGAGGAAATCCGCGACAGGCTAGAACGTTTCAGCCAAACCATCTGAAACTACTTTTGATCCGGTTAAATCTTCAAAGCTACCCGCCTCTACCCTTACTTCACGCAATCGAATTCTCTCGGACGGTTACGCAAACGGTTGCCATTAGGGCATACCAAAGATGCCCTTCCGCCGGGACTTCGAGGGTATTGAAATGTTACCCAGTTGCGGGCGAACGGTTAACGCAGGGTGTCAAAATGTTTCAAGAAGGGGTATGAGATGTTAGGCAAAATTGCGATTCCGCGCCGATTGACGCATAATTTTTAAACACACATACTGCACACAATCAGGAAAGTATTTCGGCGCGGCGAACGCTTCGATCAGATCAGTGAGACTAGAACAATGCATCCCATGATCAAAAAATAGAGCAGGATCTCGAGGATCAGCATCACTTTGCTCTTTTTTCGGTAGTTATCAGCAGACATTGAGGTTCTGGACTAAACTCGCGTCAATCTAGCACGAAATCCTTCCGCGATAGGCTACAAAATCGTTATGATCAGGGTTCGGATTGTTACCAGAGCGCATATGAATATGCCCGGTTGCTCCGACAGGATTCGAGAATGTGAGAAGTTACGAGCAAAGTCGCGAAACTCGCCTTATACTCATAAAACTTATGGAGGTATCAGTGTCTGAGCTTGCTCTACTTATTGCTTACGCCCCGCATACAAGGATGGCAAGACGTTGTAGTGCTCTTTGAAATACCGGGCGAAGTATTTGGGATTGTTGAAGCCCACCTTGTAGGCGACTTCGGCGACAGTCAGCTGGCTCTTTTCCAGCAACTGGGCAGCGCGCTGAAGTCGTATCGTGCGGATAAATTCCAGGGGTGACTTTCCGGTAAGCGCAACGAGTTTCTTGTAAAGGTGTACGCGACTCATCCCCAATTCATGGCTGAGCGTCTCCACCGTAAAGTCAGGATCTGAAATGTGCTCTTCCACGAACTTGACCGCCTTTTCTATAAGCTTTTCATCCAACGACGAAATCTGTATTTCACTTGCCTTGACTTCGATTCGGTTGCCGAGCGCCTGACGCAACGCCTGACGCCGCTCCAGAAGGTTGCGGATCCGGCTCTGCAGGATCTCAAAGCTGAAGGGTTTGGTAACATAGTCGTCGGCACCCGTATCGAAGCCCTCCCGGATCTGCTCTTCTGCTGCCCGGGCCGTGAGAAGAATGAGGGGAATGTGCGAAGTGCGCTTGTCTTCCCGGATCTTCCGACAGAACGCAATGCCGTCCATCTCAGGCATCATAACGTCGCTCACGATCAGGTCCGGAATATGGGCACAGGCCTGGTGCCAGCCCTCCAGTCCGTTGGCAGCTTCAATGACGTGATACGTAATGTTGAGATTGTCTTTCAGGTAGAACCGGAAGTCTTCATTGTCTTCGACGAGCAATAGCACCGGCTTTTTTCTGCCCCTCGGCGGCTCCCCCGAGGCCATCGCGGGTGTCAAGTCCGGTATTTCTGGTTCTCCGACGGACTCAGCGCGGTCAACAGCAACAACATCCCGAACCGGAAGCGTCACGGTAAAGCAACTTCCTTTGTCAGGTTCACTCTCCACCGATATCGCGCCGCCGTGAAGTCGGACAAATTCCCGCGCAATGGAGAGACCGATACCTGAACCTTGGTTAACCAGGTTGCCGGGCGTCTCACTTTGGAAAAACCGTTCGAAGATGCGTTCCTGATCGTCCGACGCGATACCGATACCGGTATCGGACACCTGTATCCGGGCGTTTGGCAACTCCGATCGCGGGTCCAGATCCACCTTTACCGAGACACGGCCTCCTTCGCGGGTAAACTTGAAGGCGTTTGAAATCAGGTTGAACAGGATGCGCTCCACCTTGTTGCGATCAAAGAGCGTATCGAGTCGCTGCAATGAGCTTTCAAACGAGAACTTTATGTTCTTCTTCTCGGAAAGATCGGAAAAGGAGAAGGCAACGTCGCGACAGAAGCGAACCAGGTCGCCGCGTTCGGGATTCAGCCGGATCTCCTGCACTTCCATCTTCCGGAAATCCATAAGTTGATTGACAAGGTTCAACAACCTGCGCGCATTCCTATATACGAGCTGCAGCTGTCCTTTTTCGGCCGGATCCCTGGAGTGTTTCATCAGTCGTTCGATCGGCGCCAGGATCAGGGTCAACGGCGTGCGGAATTCGTGGCTTACGTTTGTAAAGAACTTAATCTTGAGCATGTCAAGCTCGTGCACACGCCGGGCTTCTTCCCGCTCCTGTTGCACCTTGACCTTCATGCGCTCCCGCTGAAGGATAAGACGGCGTGTCAGCATGAGCGCTCCCAGGATCACAAGCAAGTACAAACCGAGCGCAATCTTCGTCTTCCAGAAGGGCGGCAATACCGTGATGGCGAGGCTTACGCCCTCCTCGTTCCACACGCCGTCGTTATTGGCGGCAATGACGCGGAAAACGTACTCACCGGGGTCGAGGTTGGTGTACGTGACCTTTCGCGACGTGCCGTCCGTCGTCAGCCAGTCCTTGTTGAAGCCCTCAAGTTTGTACTTGTACTGATTCTTGATCGGGTGGAAGAAGCTCAGCGCCGCGAACTCGAGGGAGAAAACATTTTCATTATGACGAAGTGTTATGCTTTCGGTGCGGGTAATCGGCCTATCGAGTATCACACGTCCGTTGAGCGTCTCGCCTACGTTTACACTGCGATTGAATATCTGCAGGTCGAGGAGCACGACCGGAGGTTTCGTGGTATTCTGCACAATGCGGTCCGGCCGGAACATATTTATGCCGTTCGATCCGCCGAAGAGCAACATTCCGTCGCGTGTGCGGAGGGCACTTCGATGGTTGAATTGCTTGCCTTGCAGCCCGTCAAGCTCATCGTAGTTTTTGAATTCTGCGGTCAGACTTCCAAAGCCCTGCGGCATACTGACCGCAACACGGGAGATGCCGTTCGGCGTACTTACCCAGAGCGTACCGGCATCGTCCTCCAATATTCCTACGATGGCGTTATGCGGCAGGCCATCCTCTACACGGAAGTACTGAAAGCGATTCGCCGTCCGATCATACACATTCAATCCATCCTGTGTTCCAATCCAGATCAACCCACGGCTATCCTGGTATAGGTCAGTAATGCTGTTGTTGCTCAAACTAGCGGGTGCATCCGATGCCAGGACGTGTGTAAACACCGTTTCGCCCTGGCGTCTGAAGGATATCCCATATCCAGTACCGACCCAAAGCGTCTTTTCGTCGTCCACAAATAATGCAGGGACATAGCCGGTGCGTATACCGTCGGATGCGGTGTATCGTTGAAACTTTTGCGTCTTCCTGTCGAAGCGGTTCAATCCACCTACAAGAGTACCTATCCACACATCGTGATTTGCGTCTTCTACGATGGACCATCCGTTGTCGTCGGAAATAGACTCCCGGTCGACTGGATCGTATCGGTAGTGAGTAAATCGTTTACCATCGAAGCGGTCGATGCCGCCGAAGTACGTTCCGATCCACAGTTCGTCGCGATGGTCAACCATAAGGCTCACGATCACATCGTTGCCGAGACTGTTGGGATCGGCCGGATCGTGTACGTAACGCGTGTAGGTATCTGTTGCCGGCGAATAGCGAATGAGGCCTCCTCCATTTGTACCAATCCAAATGTTGCCCTCGCTGTCTTCAGCCAGCGCATTTACATCGTCGTAGGGAAGGGTGCGGCCATCCGTATCGCGGTGGCGTATCAGTCTGAACTTGGTGAGGTTTTCGTGATAGTAGCTGACGCCTTGTTTAAAGGTACCGACCCAAAGAATGTTCTCGTAGTCGATATAGATCGTGTTGATACTGTTCTGACTGAGGCTACGGTCGTCTCCCGGATCGTGCATCACATAGCGCACGGACCAGTTCTTCTTGTCGATAAGGTTTATGCCCCCGTGGTCGCTGCCCACCCAGATGAGCCCGTTACTGCCTACCGCGAGGTTGCGGACAATGTCACTGTTCAAGCGAAGGTTTCCGGGGCTTCTTCGGGTGATCTGACGGAGGTTCATGGATTTGGTGTCCATGAAATAGACGCCAAGGTTAGCGTTAGCAACGAATATCCAGAGGTCGCCGTCGTTGTCGATGCGGAGGTTAAAGTCGAGATACTCCGAGGTGGTAGGGCGTAGCAATTCGGTGTTGGTGTACCGGACGTTAAAGTCGCGTCCGTCCAAAGCCACGATCCTGCCGCTGCGAAAGATCGCCCAAACCTCACCAGAATTTTTGTCGACCGCTACCGAAGAAAGGACGTCATCATCCCGATGCAGCACCTGAACAGCCTTGCCTGCTTGCGGGTCGAAGCGGTAAAGGCCAGCCTGTTCGTGTATGAACCACCAGGCGCCGAAAGGATCTCCCACGATGTCGAGTACCCGACCCGCGGGGATGCCGTAGTCTTCCAGGAGGTGGTCGGGATTGCGGTCAAAGTTGCCTTTCTCGGGACTGTATACGCATACCCCAAAGTATGTGGTCACCCAGATGCGGCCGTCCGGGTCCTCAAATAATTTGTTGATGTAGTTGTCAACCAGGGATGTCGAGTCGTTCGCGCGGTTTAAGAAAACTTTTACCGAATACCCGTCGAAACGGTTAAGACCCGACGCTGTGCCCGCCCACAGAAAGCCTTTGCGGTCGCGAAGGAAGCAGTTGACCTGGTTGTGCGATAAGCCCTGATTTACATTGAGACGGAGAAAGCGGTATTCGTCCCCGGGCTCCGCATGCACGAAAAAAGGGCCTAAAACAAGGAAAACGATTAAGACTCGGCCGATCATACCCCTATCTGATCTCGGAGAGAACCGTAATTTACGTCTTTATTCCCGCTTGTGCACCAGGGAAGCGCGACTTTATAGGCTCGCCTTCTTCAGCGATATCCGGGTCAAACGATGGGGGTAATCACGAGACCTTGTCAATGGGGATACGCTCGTGCCCATCGCGAAGCGACTTTTTCAATTGCGTAGGCGTGAATCCCGTGATCTTCTTGAACTGTCCTGAAAGATGTGCTACGCTGCTGTATCCCAACCGATCTGCAATTTCACTCAACGTGTACTCCTCATAAAAAAGGAGCTCTTTAGCCTTCTCGATTTTCTGCCGAATAATATAGTGTTCGAGCGTAATGCCTTCAACGGAAGAAAACAGGCTGCTGATGTAATTGTATTCGAGGTGAAGTGCTTCTGAAATAAGCGCGGACCAGTTCGTCTTCAGGTCCAGTCGTTCGCTATGATGAATGCGATCAATGACAACGTTCTTCACCGCTTCGATCATTCGCGATTTTCTATCGCTGATCCGCTCAAAGCCGGATTGTTGTAGCAGTTCATCAACCCGCTGCAGCGCCTCTTCTGAGGGGTCCTCTTCGCGGATCGTAACACGACCCAGCGTCACTTGCTCGGGCGGAAGTCCGGCCTGCTCAAACGCCACACGCACGGCGTCAACGCACCTTCCGCAAACCATGTTCTTTATATACAGCTCCATACGCTTTCAAAACAAGAAATGCCTCGGTGAAGTTTTCGATATCAACACCCCGGGGTGCAATCGTTCCCGAAAATAATTGCCAACGCAGCACTTATCAAAGCGGGCTGCGACATAGTATATTGCCGCCCGACCAGGTGAAGGGGCATGCGCATTAGCAAGCATTATTCTGCAGCCATTCTGGCTTTTGTCATTTGGGGATTCTTTCCGATACCCCTCAGATGGCTTCAATCGTACCCAGCTGGTGAGATCGCCTTCTTCCGTATCCTGCTTTCGCTGATCACACTTGGCCTTATTATCGGCATTGCGCGACGAAAGGCGCTGCAGGATGACGTCAGGCGGCTCCAGCAACTCGACCGCCGGCAACGCCGAAAAGCTATCTGGCTTACGGTTGCGGGCGCCTTTTTGCTCGGGATCAATTGGCTGTTGTTCATTTATATTGTGAACAGCGTCAACGTCAAGACGGCGTCGTTCACGTACCTGATTTGTCCCGTGATCACTGCCGTGTTGGGAAGCTTCATTCTGAAAGAACGTCTCACCACGCTCCAATGGTTGGCAGTAGCGCTGTGCGCGGCCAGTTGCGTACTTGTCGGTCTGAACTCTGCCCCGGAACTCGCTTATAGCCTGCTCACAGCACTTAGCTACGCGCTCTACCTGATTTCCCAGCGAACCCTTCAGGGTTTCGACCGTCTTACGGTGCTTGGCTTGCAGGTGCTGATTCCATTCGTGGGTTTTCTGGCGCTGTATCCCTACCTGGTAGACGGTATGCCAACCGAGCCATGGTTTTATGTCGTCGTCATGTTCATAGCAGTAGTCTTTACTGTAATTCCCCTGTTCCTGAATCTGTACGCGCTAAATGCCATCAATGCCGCTACCATCGGCATCCTGATGTACATCAACCCGCTGCTCAACTTTATTCTTGCCATTGCACTGTACAAGGAGACCGTCACCATATTACAAGCCTGCGGTTATGGGATTATTCTGGTAGGATTGTTGTTATTCAACTACAATAATTTTCAAAAGGTCCGGTCGCTGGCCCGGACCTCATGACTCAGGGGAATAGTTATGACAACGTGTCCTACCGGGAAGCGGGCTTATCTTTCAGAAGAGATCGCCCTGGAGGCGCTCATCGGGGCGTGGGTTCACTACGACCGGTCGCGCGGAGACGGGCCGGTCGCTATCTACCGCTGCGACGACTGCGGGCAGTACCACCTTACCTCCAAGGGTCCGATGCACGAGACGCTGAAAAAATATCTGGCGGACGGTACCATCAGCCGCATGTCACAAGCCGAAGAATGGATGCAAAGAATTAAGAAACGATGATATCAAAACCAACAATAAACACAACACTCCAACACCAACCGTAAAGCGGCCACGGGCCTGCTTTACGGCAACACATCAACACATCAACACTTAAGGCATGCTTCCCCTAATCTTCACCGTACCTTTTCGAATCTTCGGATCATACACGGGTTTCTCATGGTTCGTGTTTATCTGGATAAGTCAGACGGCGCATGACCGTGATGAAGTGATCAACCACGAAAAGATTCACTTCTACCAGCAAGTAGAATTGTTCTTTATCGTCCACTGGATCCTTTATGTCTGGTATTACTTTTCATGGAGAAGGAAGGGGTACACGCACTACGAAGCCTATCGCCGAATCCCGTTTGAACGGGAGGCATATACTCATGAGTCTGACTTCGAATACCTGAAGAGGCGCAAGTCATTCGCCTGGTTGAAGTACCGCTGACCGTTTACTGGTCGACGCCTTCTACGACGATCATTTGCGTTACCGCAGCCGATTGCCGCATAGCTTTTGCCGGCGCATACACTTCTGACGACCACCACTCTTTCGCCTTTTCAAACGATGGGAATTCCATAACAACAATACGGCCTGGTTGCCAGTCGCCCTCCAGCCGTTCGGCGTTACCACCTCGTACAATAAATTTTCCCCCAAAGGGTTTCAGGGAGGCCGGCGTCAACTTTTTGTATTCCTCGTAAGTTGACGGGTTGGTAATCGTAATATCGACAATAACGTATGCCTTCATCTGACAAAAGAGGTTAGCTAATTGGATGTGAAGTTCATGGGGCGGGTATATGCTCCGCGATAAAATTAACTCCGCTGTCCGTGATATCCAGAAACTTTCTGCTTATTTGCCTGAAATTTCCCGACAAAACTTTCTCATCTCCTTTCCAGACAATGCCCCCGATTATGCGACTCATTTGTATAGTTATCCTGATACTTACCCACATCACCCTCGCTGCTCAGTCCAAAAAGGACCTTCAGGAAGAGGTGAAACGGTTACGAGCCGAAGTGGAAGAATTGAAGAAACCCCGTGAAGCGCCGCTTGACCTGAATGACCGGCATCAACAGGCTGGATATGCCGCTGGTGTACTCATGGCCGAAAATCTTCGGAACCAGGGCGGCGACTCCTTGAATGCCGCCGCCATCAATGCGGCCATCACCGATGTATTCACGAGCAAGCCGTTGAAGATGGAGCCGGACGAGTGCATGCGCGTGATCCAGCCTTACCTTCAAACGGCCATGCGGTATCGGAACGAGAGAATCAAGGTCGAGAACCAGCAGTTCCTTGAAGAGAATCGAAAGAAGGGCGATGTGAGGGTGACGGCAACAGGTCTTCAGTATCGGATACTCAGAAGCGGGAGCGGTCCTTCGCCCGGTCTTGAAGACAGCGTGACTGTCCATTACAAAGGCTCCTTGATCGACGGACATGTATTTGACCAGTCGGACCCCAGTAGTCCGGTTACGTTCGTCCCTTCAGAGGTAATTCCAGGCTGGACGGAAGCCCTGCTGCTCATGCATGAAGGCGACCTGTGGGAAGTATTCCTTCCCTATCCCCTGGCATACGGTGAACGCGGTGCAGGCACAGAAATCCCACCTTATGCAACACTTGTCTTCGAAATCGAGCTGTTGAAGGTCACTCCGGTCGCAGTACCGGAGCCTGAACAAAAGGGAAAGTGACGCCGTGTCAGGCTGCCCGCTGGCATACCCTAATGAAATCCAGAATCAGCGGGTTGGGTTGTTCCGGCGATGATGTCAGGGGCGGCTGAAATAATGTCCCGTTAAAAAATGTTCGGTCTCGCACTTCGAACGCGCGCGCCATACCGTCAGGCGAAAAACCGGTAAACACTAGCGGATCCTGGCTGAGCTTCTGCTGCCAGGCGGCCGACAATCCGTAAGCACAATTGTACCCTGCCTCAAACTGTTTAACACCCATAACACGGTACAACCAGGATCCCTCGTCTTCGACGACCACATCCTCGCGTGACCCCTTCAGCGAGCACGCCAGTTTTTCAATAACCTGTACATCCGCTTGCGGGTCAGATTCCCCGTGTTCGGCCTCGGGAATGTTCAGGACGTTCCGCGCGTATTCCACCAGCATGTACTGAAACCCGCCGCACGTTCCCAGAACGACATGATCGCGCTCCCGAAGCTTGCGGATCGTCGTGTAGACCGCAGCGTCGTCGGCATAAGGTGAACCGGGAGCAATCCAGTATCCGTCGTACGAGTTGAGTATCACCTTGTTCAATTGGCTTGTCGGAAGCCATTCGAAAGCCACATTTTCAACATGCGGTTGACAATGTCGAATGCATTCCTGCAATGCACGGTGTGTATGCTTGGTTTCCCGGTAATCCCCGATGATTCCAATCAGCGTCTGCTTGCTGTTACGCTGGTTCATGGCTGAAACGGTTTTGGATGACGGTCTGAATCAAAATAGTACAACTCGTCACACAAATCATACTCCAAATTCGAATTTATTCATAAGTTGGACAACACCGACCGGATGTCGGCATCATTCAATTCCTGGCACCATGAAGAGAAGAACGTTTCTGAAGAACACGGCGCTTGCCGGGGCAGCTCTGGCACTTTCCGACGCCGAGACCCTCGCCACCCCGAAGTCGGTTGCACCTGCAAATAAGCTTCCACGCTGGAAGGGGTTTAATCTGCTTGATTTCTTCTCACCGAACCCGGCATCTTCGCGAGGCACAACCACGGAAGAGCATATCAAGTGGATGAGCGATTGGGGATTTGACTTCATTCGCATACCGATGGCATACCCCTCGTATCTGGACATCGATCACACCAAAAAAATCACCCCTGAGGAAGTCTATAAGATCAAGGAATCAGCTGTCGAGAAAGTGGACCGGGTGGTCAGTCTCGCAAACAAATACAACATGCATGTGAGTCTGAACCTCCACCGTGCCCCCGGATATTGTATCAATGCCGGCTTCCACGAGCCGTACAACCTATGGACCGACCAGGAAGCGCTGGATGCCTTCTGCTTTCATTGGGACATGTGGGCTAAACGGTACAAGAATGTTTCCCCCAAGCTGCTCAGCTTCGATCTCGTGAACGAGCCAACCATGCGGGAAGACATGAACGATCAACATTCCAAACGCACAGCCGTTCCCGGCGACTTGTACAGGAAGGTTGCCAAAGCAGCGCTAGAGAGCATCCGTCGTCATAATCCCGACCGCCTGGTCGTCGCCGACGGTAACAACGGAGGCAACACCGTTATCCCTGAACTGAAGGATCTGGACATCGCGCAGAGTTGCAGGGGGTACAACCCAGGAATCATCTCCCATTATAAGGCTCCGTGGGCATTCAAGGATCCGGACAACCTGCCCGAACCCAAATGGCCCGGGCAAGTTGGAAACCAATACCTGAGCCGGGAGATGTTGGAGAAAGCATACGCCCCCTGGATTCAACTCACCCGGGACGGTGTCGGTGTACACTGTGGCGAGTGCGGTTGCTGGAACAAGACGCCACATGACGTCTTCCTGGCCTGGTTCGCTGATGTGCTCGACATCTTGAAAACGAATAACATCGGTTTTGCCCTATGGGAATTCATTGGAAGCTTTGGCATCCTTGACTCCGGACGAGCCGATGTCGCCTACCAGGATTGGCATGGACACAAGCTGGACGCAAAACTGTTGAAGCTCATGCAGGACTCCTGACGATCAGGAGGGGCCGGGTAAACCTGGAATAATGTTTTCCTGTTCAGGAACAGCGTCGTCGGTATTTTCCCCGGTATATTTTGCTTCAATAAACTCTTCAAGCGAAGTATAGAATCTCAGCCTGTATTTCCAGATTGTCCGCGCGCCGATAGCTTTCTTGAAATCCTTCAGGCTGACATGTTCTCCGACCCAGTACATTTCGGCAGCCTCTTCTGACGTACCCAAACTTCCGGGCATTACGCGCAGGCGCGAATGCTCCAGTCTGCGGTTAACATCTTCGCGAAAATCATATCTTCCTCTTATGTATATAGTACTCCAGTTCATACTCCAATCGATTATATCACCCTGGCCGAAAAGGCCTTCAGTAGATTCTGTCACAAGAGACATTCACCCAATAATCTTTCTCAGGCAGGTGCGGCAACCCCTTTGCTCGATGGGGCGGTAATGTGCGGCAGGAAACGCCTGCCGATCATACTACGCAGTACAGCCATTAAATGTTCGAGGATACGTGGAAAAAGAACGAAAGATCACCGCAAACGTTTTAAAACGCCGGGCCTACTGGTTAGATACAGATACGGGTTGTGTCCACGCAACCTCCATATCGCCTTCTTTGAATGGATTCTCTTTCAGCCGGTCGGATACAATCTTGGCACGTACAAACAAATAGTCGTCCGTTACATCGAAGTCTGCTTCGGCTCCCGTGATAACTTCAAGGACACGCGGCTCGGGTTGTGTTGCCGCTACGCCGATGATCCGGATCTCATAATTGACTCCGGGTTCTACTTTCACCCGAATGTGCAACGTACCATCCTCGAACGACAGTTCCTCAAGAAGTACACCCGTAGTTGAGTAAAAGTCGCCTGCCTCCATAGCTTTAATAATGGATGAAGGAGTCAGCGAGTCCGCGCGGACCATAACCCATCCCCTGCCGGCGTTAGCATACGCCGATCCGAACTGGTGATAGTTGTGGCTGTCGTCCGTCGCGAGCCCGTACATCAGCGGTTGGTTGCGGTTGCTGTACGCAATGTTGATCAGGTCCCACATGGTTTCGGTACCCGGCCTGAGGGAGTCACCATAGTTGTGTACGAGTGGATGGCCGTTGTAGACTTCGAAGAATCGCTCCCCGCGCAATTCGATCATGTCGCGCAGCGATACACCATAATAAAAGTTTGGATGGTTCACATGCGGAAACATGGGCACACCCGTTTCTTCGCGTTGCTGGAGTACAGCGTCAATGTTTCGCTGTAAGACCTCCAGCACACTTCCACCCCCCTGGGGCGGGATCAGGTGCCTGATGTTCGTGGCATTTACATGAACGGGCTTATCTTCGTACCGGTCGGTAAGTTCCTCGGAAGGTATAACCAGGAACGATTCATCTTCAAATAACGGACGATACTCTTCCAGCGTCTTCAACTTCACCAGGATGCGACCCGAGTCCATACGATGGGTAACCCAATCCTCGCCGAACCGCTGCACATACGCCTGGAAACCTTCCTCGTACATCCTGCTGTTGGGAACCTTAACCCATTTCTCGCCTTCTGCAAGTATGTTGTGGTCAGACAGCGCAAGAAAGTTGTACCCATGAGATTTATACCAATCCATAATCATCTCGGGAAATTCGTCCCCATCACTCCAATAGGAATGCGTATGAAGATTCCCCTTGTACCAGCGCCTTGTATCCTTTTTCGCTGTCTCGCAGGATACCAAAACACCTGCTAACAGGCCCATCCCAAAAAGAAAGAGCCTGGCGTGGATCAAATTCCGTATCATCATTAAAAAGCCTGCAAACTACAATTTGCACAATGTCGTTAACAGTTAAAAGAGGGGATTCGTCCGATCTTTCCGACGCTCATACCAATGTACCGTCCTGACCAAATTGCGTGTATTACACAAACCCGGTGCCTTAGGGCCATATTCCGGGGTAAAGGCCGGACAAGTCGTGATCGACTCCTAACTTCGCATGAGATTTATTGAAGCATTATGAAATACACAAGTGTTAATCCATATACGCTGGATGCGCTGGACGAATACCAGTCCATTTCCGACAGTGAACTCAAACTCAAACTCGAGACGGCAGCAAGCACTTTCAAGGCGTGGCGCAAGGCCTCCTTCGACAGCCGGTCGGCGCTAATGCGAGCCGCAGCGCGCGTGTTAAAGGACGACAAGGAAAGCCTGGCGCGAACGATCACCCTGGAGATGGGTAAATCGCTGAAAGAATCAATTGCCGAAGTTGAAAAGTGCGCATGGGCCTGCGAGTACTATGCAGAACATGCGGCTGCCTTTCTGGCTGATGAGCCCATCGAAACGGATGCAGTAAACAGCTATGTCCGTTACGCGCCTCTTGGAACGATCCTCGCCATCATGCCATGGAACTTTCCATTCTGGCAGGTCTTTCGTTTCGCTGCCCCAGCGCTGATGGCAGGCAATGTTTGCGTTCTGAAGCACGCATCGAATGTGCTGGGATGTGCATTGCTCATAGAGAAAGTCTTCATTAAAGCAGGTTTTCCTGTCGGGGCGTTTCAGACGCTGATCGTCGACAAGGAGCAGGTATCTTCACTTATCGCTCACCCGACAATAAAAGCCGTGACCCTGACGGGAAGCGAAGGCGCCGGTGCCTCGGTCGCTTCACAGGCGGGAAAAAACATCAAGAAGACGGTGCTGGAACTTGGCGGAAGCAATGCGTTCATTGTGCTTCCGGATGCCGACATGAAGGCGGCCGTTGAAACGGGCGTCCGGGCACGTATGCAGAATGCGGGACAGAGCTGCATTGCTGCGAAACGTTTCATCCTCCATCGCGACATCGCCGAAGATTATATTCGCAAGTTCTCTGAGCATACCGCCAAGCTGAAAGTCGGCAACCCGATGGATCCCGAAACAGATATGGGGCCGCTGGCGAGAACAGACCTGGCCGATCAACTTGAACAACAGGTCAATCAATCGGTGGAGGCCGGCGCCAAAGTTGTCTTTGGCGGAAACCGGAAGGATAACTTCTACCATCCTACGCTTCTTCGCGACGTTATGCCGGGCATGCCTGCATTCGACGAAGAGTTGTTTGGTCCCGTGGCGGCCGTAACCATAGCGAAGAACGACGAAGAAGCGCTTCGGCTCGCCAACACGAGCACGTTCGGATTGGGCATATCGGTGTTCACCCAAAGCCGAAAGAGGGCACAAGCCTTCATCGAGGGTTCTGAAGATGGCGCTGTCTTTATAAACGGTCTTGTCAAGTCCGATCCGCGCCTTCCCTTTGGTGGCACAAAGCGGTCGGGTTACGGACGCGAACTCTCCTCACATGGAATCAGAGAGTTCGTTAACGTAAAGACCGTTTGGGAAGGCACTGAATTGTAACGCTGCACTGCATCCTTACTGCACTGTCTGCCGTCCCGGACGAAGCGGCACGTTCTTGCCATTGATTTCGGCAACGCCGGTAAGACCGGGGGGCAACGTGATATCCGCTACGAGCCTCTTGCCCTTTCGCTGTACACTGAATGTGATATCGCCGCCCGGGTGCGGATAAACACCTTCAATAGACTTCAGATTGCCCAGGTCCGGCTTGAAACGGATGCTGCGGAAACCGATTTCTGCCGGGCTGATCCCAGCCACCAGGGCGTAATACGCATAGGCTGGTCCGGTAGACCACGGATGACACTCTGAACGCGTCGGTTTATTCACGGACTCCATTCGTTCCAGCGCTGTGGTCAGACCATCGCGAACAAGATTCTTCCAAGGCTCCAGGGCCTTGTCGAATAAGTCACCCGCGCCGACCTTCTTCAGGGCTTCGAACAAGTAGAACCTATAATAATAGGTTGCCTGCCCCAAAGATGGGTCATCGAGGATACGCTCCAGCGCGCCGCGCTGCTGGTCTTTTGGTATGGCATCCGTCAGCACCCCCATGATGTTGGTGTGCTGATCGAAATACGATTTGTCGGGACGTTCGGCAAGGAGGTTTCGGGTTCGGTCAAAGCACAGCTTGTAAACCTTGCCGGCGATCTCTTTCGATCGCTTCATATACGCATCCGCATCGCTTTTTGCGCCGAGATACTCCAGTATCCGCGCTGCGCTTTGGAGGGCATGGACATAGTGGAGTGTGACCACAGCAGAATTGGATCCATCCTGACCCGGCGCAAGCCCACCTCTTTGGGAGTCTGTATACCAATCAACGAAATAGTCCCAGCGTGTTGCGCCCGCCAGTCCGTTGTCCTGGATGAGCGCATCAAACATGCTCAGTGTGTGGTGTATGCCCGGAACAAATTTTCGTATGAAGGTTGAGTCTCCCGACCATAGGAGATAATCATAGAGCATATCAACCCAAATTACCGAGTACGTTGGGTGTACGAAGGTCGACCGCAACGGATAGCAACTCGTAAGGTTTCCGTCCCACAGTCGAGAGTAGTGAAACTGCTCCAATGCATTCCGTGTATGAAGGTCGTTGCCGCTGAACGTCTGCCATACGGGCGCGTGCACCCTGGTATCACCGACGTACTGCATAGTTTCATAGTAGGCATCGCTCAGAAAGTAATCCTGGGTACAGAGCTCGACCGTCCTCCTGCAGAGGTCAAAGATTTTTTCGTATACCGGATCGCTTGCGTGAAACGTCGCCTTTATGGGAATGGGAGTCGAGGTATATTGGTTGAAGAAATCACGGATCACGAGGGGCTCGGGTCCGGTTTCTATTTTTAGTTCAATAAACCGGAAGGTGCGGATCCATGTGGGGCTGAACTTCCGGCCTTGGCCTCCATCCGCCACAATAACGTCTCTGATCCCGACGAACTGTTTTCCTTCATACTCATTGCGATTGCCTTTGTTGGCAGAGTTAGGCAGGAAAAGGTTTTCCGCATAGCCGATTCGGATGACGGCGTCCTTTCCCCCGTCAAAATAGAACTCCGGGTATCCAGTCGTCAGCACTTTATGATCGATAAGGATCCTGATGGATGCATTCGCGGGAACAGTGAGTGGTTCGCCGCGAAGGAAGCCGCGGGCTGCTTTGATTCCCTCGGCTACGATAACGCCAGCCAGCCGTTCCTGACGTTGCACCGGCATCGGCGTGTTTCGCGGTTCGAGGATCCATCCGAAACCTCCTCCGAACGCACTGGCATTTTCACAAAAGGCGGCGGCGTCCCAGCTGCTCGTAGAAAAGCCGGGCTGTTCCCATCCCCAGGGATAGGCAGCAGCGTTAAGGCTGTCAGTCGGGTTGTTTGCATAAAACCCTCCGATAATGTCGCGGGGCAGCGTCCTCCAGCGCACCTCTTTTCCCTTGATGCCCGGATTGAGGAACGTCTTCCAGCTGCCGCGCGAGGTATTGACGAGAGACGGCTGGATTGATTCGGGGGCTGCGACGATGCCATTAAGGATGAAGGCCGTACGATAACTTTGCTGTCCGAAAAAACGGTCGGGACCAAAATTTACCACCTCGGCTGCTATGACATTCTCACCAGCGCGAAGAAAGGGGGCGATGTCTATAGTCTCGTACCTCCAGTGCCTGATGTCGGATAGCTGCGGCCCTCGCGCAACGCGGTTGCCGTTCACGTACAAGACATACTTGTTGTCAGCCGAGACGGATATGATGAACTGTGATGGTTTCGTGTCGAGCTGAAAATCCTTCCTGAAGATCACGACCGCGTACTCGTTACCTGAGATATCAGGATGAGTAATCCAGGCCGCCCTCCACGGATTCGGTGTATGGCGAACCGTCGGCACGTTAAGCTCTTGCGCCCTGGCCGGAAGGAAGTATGCGACAAGCCCGAAAAGGCAAATAAGTACCCGCATATGAGAGTTGATGTTTTTCCTGAAAATGCAAAAATAGGCCGAATGGCATCCTACTCCATCCTGCTCCATGAGCCGCCATCTGTGTAAACTACACATTTCCCCGACGGAAAAAATGAGTGGACGAAGTCCCTGCGAAGGGGTATATTGGATGGTCGGAACTGCATTACATCAGCACTTCAACACTTCAACACATTAGGGATGCAACGAAGAAATCTACTAAAGAGCCTTGCCCTCCTGCCGTTCGCGCCTGCAGCCGCAGCTGCTGGTACAAAGGGGACAACAAGTTACACAAGCGCAGCTTTGCCTGCCGTAAAGATTCGCAGGGTCTATGCTATTGCGACGGCCCCCGAGGGAATCGAGCTTGTGGTGGTCAAAGTCGAAACCGACCAGGACGGACTATACGGCCTGGGATGTGCCACCTTCCGGCAGCGCGCGCACGCTGTAGTCGCAGCAATCAATGAATACCTGGACGACTTCTGTCGCGGTAAAGACGCTCACAACATTGAAGACATCTGGCAAACGGCTTACGTAAGTTCGTATTGGCGCAATGGCCCGGTGTTGAATAACGCGCTGAGCGGACTGGATCAGGCGTTGTGGGACATAAAAGGCAAGCTGCTGGGTGTTCCGGTGTATCAGCTACTGGGCGGCAAGTGTCGTTTTGCGGTCGACACGTACACGCACGCCAGCGGTCCTACACCTGAAGCCGTGCTTGAGCAGGTGCAAAAATATATCAGCCAGGGCTTTCGACATGTACGGATACAACTGGGCGGATACGGCTCAACGCATTTGACTGCCGAACCTGATTACAAGAAGAACAATTTCGGAACACCACAGGACAATACGATCAATCCCCAGGTGTACAAGCGCGGCACCATTGCTGTATTCGACCTGGTACGAAAAACAGTAGGCGATGACGTGGAATTGCTACACGATATCCACGAGCGCCTCCAGCCAATGGACTCCATTGATCTCATCAAGCGTCTTGAGGAGTACCGTCCTTTCTTTATTGAGGATCCTTTTTCACCGGAAAATATGGGATGGTTCCCACTGCTGCGCCGTCAGACGAGCGTACCGTTGGCCATGGGCGAGTTGTTTAACAATCAGAACGAATGGCTTGAGTATATGGCCGACCGTATGTTCGACTACATTCGTATTCACATCTCGCAAATCGGAGGAATCACGCCGGCGATGAAGGTGGCGCGCCTCGGCGAGTGGTTTAATGTGAGGACGGCGTGGCACGGTCCGGGCGACGTATCACCCGTAGGCCACGCAGCCAACGCACACATTGACATGGCGGTCTGGAATTTCGGCATCCAGGAAGCAGTGAACTTCGGCGAACGCACCCTGGAAGTCTTTCCCGGCGCACCGGAGATGAAAAACGGCTTTATGGTGCTCAACGACAAGCCCGGTCTCGGTGTCGACATCAACGAAAGAGCCGCAAAGAAATATCCGCTGCCGAAGTTCAATTACAACTGGACGCAATTAAGAACGAATGATGGAACGCCGGTGCGGCCATAGGCCGCAGTTGGCAGATGCAGGGGCATTATTAACGGGACGCACAGCCGTGCGTCCCTACGAAGCGTCACCCATGGATATGGGTTCAGCTCATCCGTGATAATGAATCAACGAAAACGTATTTTTTAAACTACCTATTCAACACTTCAAGTCTTCAACCCTTCAATCTTAACTCCAAAGTCTATCCCATGCCCGAATCTCATTCCATTCCGGAGTAGGTGCGAAGAGTTTTTCGCCTTTGACGAGGAATTCCTTGACGACCTCTTCGTTAAGTTCCACGCCGATGCCGGGCTTTTCGGGTACTTTCACGTAGCCGTTCTGAACGATGGGCTTTTCAATGCCTGTGACGAGGTCATCGAATCGCGGTTTGTCGACGGCATGGTGTTCCAGCCACATGAAGTTTTCCGTTGCCGCGGCGCTGTGTACACAGCCGAGGAAAGATACCGGACCGGCAGCATGGTGGTGCATGAACCCTATGCCGTGGGCTGATGCATAGTCGCCAATCCGCTTGGTTTCCAGGATGCCACCTGCAGTATTCGGGTCAGGGTGTACGATGTCGACGGCGTGCATGTCGATCAATTCCTTGAAGCCGTTTTCAAGGGTGAAGATGTCTTCCCCGGTTTGCGTCGGCGTAGACGTCGACTCGGTTATCTCACGCCATTGCTTCGGGTAATGCCAGGGGATGATGTCTTCGATGTAGGCGAGATTGTACTTTTCAACGGCACGGGCAATTTTGATGGCTTCATTCACACCAAAGTGTCCCCAGTGATCCGTTCCCATGGGGATCTCATACCCTATCGTAGAGCGCATGACATCGAGGAATTCCAAAAGGCGATCCATACCTTTCTCGGTGATCTGAACAGCCGTGAATGGGTGTTCTGTCATATTGTACTGACGATACTCGTACTGGTATGGATTGAGACTGCTGTTGGGCGCGTTTACCAGCGCACCCGGGACATCCCGCAGCAAGTTGATCCCGATGTCCATCTTCAGCGCAGTGTAGCCCTTCTTGATGCGTTCCATCATCCGGTTCGCATATTCCTGGGGATCCTGCGAGACGGTCGTATCGCAATAGACTCGTACGCGGTCGCGGTATTTACCGCCGAGCAGCATATAGACGGGTACGTTATAGGCCTTCCCTGCAAGGTCCCAAAGCGCCATTTCCACACCGGAGACGCCGCCCCCTTGCCGTCCATGGTGGCCGAACTGGCGGATTTTCTTGAACAGCCGTTCAACATTACACGGGTTTTCGCCCAGGAGCCGACTCTTGAGAAAAAGGGCGTATTCTTTGGCAGCACCATCCCGGACGTCGCCGTGCCCTACAATACCCTGATTTGTGTAGATCCTCACGATCGGTGTCCGGAAGACGACCCCTGTAATCTCCGCAATGCGAACGTCCGTAATCTTCAGTTCCGAAGGCGCGGAGTTCCGGTTCACTTTTCTTGTCGACTCAGCCAGGACGTCTTCGATCGGCATCCCGGTCATAGCAGCCAGGCTTATACCTCCCAGCCCCGCTTTCTTCAGAAAGCTCCTGCGATCATGGTTGTTATTCTCCTTCATGGTGTTAGAGTTTATGGGTTTCATTCATTGGTAACGCGTGGACGCATACCTGAACGGCGTTCCAAAAGGGGTCTGAGCGTTCTGGTACCCTGATATATCAGGAATTTGGACGGAGAATCCAAGAGACTTTTTTTGTGGCGGCGGCCGCGCGGGGCTATCGGCTGATTTAGGGTCGACGACTAACGGGGACCGATGTTCTTGTTGAACATCCGGTTCAAAGACGACACCAGCGTGCCGTCGATTGCAGGAATAGCCCGTACCCGCCGGTCGATCTCCACCGAAACCGTATCAGACATATACCATCCCAGGGGGAGCTTAATGGTCTTGTCCTTTCGGTCGTCCAGGCTCAGCACATGAAATTCCACATTCGGGGGATATGCGAAATCGAAGCTCTGGTGGAAAAGCTGTACGATGGCTTTGGCAGTAAGGGTAGTCCCATTCACGTTGAGCACACCCTGGATCGGGGTGATGGCGTCGTGCAGCATGCGAGTCGCTGTCACGTCACCCCGCAGTTCGTCGCGTCCATTCTGAAGATATATTATGATCAGCCGAAGGTCGACCGAGTCTGGTGACGGATTGCTGATTCTGTCCTCCACAGTTTTGTACAGGTTGTATATTGTCTGCAGTCCCGTGTTTTCGCGATACCCGCCATCGATGATGTGTCCTTTCCGGATCCCGGCGGAGTCGAGCAAGCCACCGGACGTGACGAACGGAAAGCGGCTGCAGTTCAGCGCGGCAAAGGAACAGCTGATGTCGCGGCCCGCGGTGTGAAAAAAGTCGATGTCGTCGCTAAACCATCGCGCATGGTGAACATCGAGGTTCGACGTGATCACGCGCTGACCATTTTCCGCCAACGTGCCATTGAGGATCAATGAGGGCAATGTATAATCGGTTTGTCCATCGCGATACCACAGCTGAAGGAATGACTGGGAGAACGTGTCACTCCCCAGCATATCGAAGTAATAATTTTCCCAAGTGCGTCCAAGGATTTTAGAACGTTCAAGGGAAGCGATGGGCACGGGTAATAGTTTTTGTAGGTTATCACCGAAGGCGAGCGAAGCGGTGAGCGGCGAAAGGAAGTCGCGCCGTGTAAACGCCTTGAAGACACTGTCAGGATCATTCGTCTGGATGAGGCCGTAGTGATTGTCGTGGCGAAAGGCGAGATATGCCATAGCGCCTACACCCCCGCCGGACACACCCGAAATCACAAACGTCTGTCGGAGAAAGTCGGTATAGGCGCTGTCGAGAAAATGCAACGTGCGCGTGGTCCAGTTCAGCGCACGGATACCACCACCCTGTGTTGCAATGAAGATTACAGGCATCGTGGCGTCGGGGTACCGCTGTTTCCATTCTGCCCGTCTGAAGGCAAGCCATTCATCAAACGCCGCTTCAACGCGCTTTCGATTGGCAACAAGGTCGTTTGAAATATACTGAAGCGACGTATTGTCGTTCCAATAGCTGAAGATGATGACCACACCGAGAAGGATAATGCCGAAGGGCCTGCGCGTGTAGTTATGGAAATAAAAGACTATGGTGAATAACAGGGTAAGGCAGGGAATAGTGATGATGAGGATGGATGCCGGTCGGAGCCATGATGACAGGAAAAGGTTCGCCGACGGAAAGCAAAACACAAGCGTCAGCACAAGTGCAACAGTACCGAGCTTGACAAAGTAGGTCCTTACACTCTTGAATTGCCAGATGAAGATCAGCTCCTGTGCAATGGTTGGCGACCAATTGGTCATTTGTTTGAACTGGATCACCTCTCTCGGTGACGGCCAATCTCCCACCGCCTTTACACTAAAGAGGTAGCGAAGGAATGGAAACAACCCGGTTGGATGGTCATACGTAGGCACTTTGGCCTCGGTACGATTCAATTCAGGTTCCTTTACGATCGTGGTAGTCCGCAGCCACCTGTCGTTCACGGTAAACACGATCCACATGACCGCTGCGAGCAATGCCAGGGCGGTCACGTGAAGAAATTGGTACCGCGTTTCGGTCACGTTTGGGACGAACGCGATGGCAACAAGGAGAATAATACACGGAAGAATGCCCGCGATCCGGGGAACCAGCAATGAAAGTCTTCTGTGAACCTTCCGGTTCTGTCTCACCAGGCTTGGTTGTATCGGATCGATCTGCAGGATAATGCACCCGCTGTACCATGTCACCCAGCACCAGAATGGAAGGGTAAGGTATACCGCCAGCACGTAATCGGGCTCAAAATCCTGGGCGAAAGTATAGACAAAGTCATCCGACTGCGACGGGACTGTAAACAGGAACAAGCCGAGCAGCAGTATCGCAATAAGATACCCGATGTTGATAATGAGCCACCAGACGGACTTCAGCGTTTCTCGCACAACTGAGAGGGTAATGGTTCTAACAATCTGAGCGACCGCTAAGCGGACGTGATGACGGCCGGGTTCAAGCGCTATTTAACCCATGGTACCAGCGGTGATTCGTAAAAGTCGACTCCTTTCGCCTGCATTCGCTTAGCATGGTTTCCGAGCCTTACTTTATACTCGTCCCATCCGCGGCGTTCGGCCGGCGTCCAAGCCAGCTCTGCGACACCGGGCAGTCGCGGGAACGCCATGTACTCGATTTCATCCATAGTAGTTAGGGTCTCCGTCCACAGCGGTGCCTCCACACCCAGGATCTTTTCCCGTGGCACACCAGGCACGAGGGATTCAGGATCCCAGTTATACGCATGGTCGACCTCTACATAGCCAGCCCAATGGAGGCCCAGCCGGGTGGTCGAATCGTACTGCATATCAATGTAGATCCTCGATGATGGCGACAGGATCACGCTCGCATTCTTGCGTGCAGCTTCCGCTGCCAGCTCATTCGAATGCCAGTGTTGTGCAATCGCGTTCGAGTCGAGGTCAGCCTGGGCAATGTCTTCCCAACCCACCATCTTTTTGTTGTACTTCCGCACGATTTCTGCAAACCGATTGATGAACTGAATGTAGTCTTCCTTTTTGGTTACGTGTGCCTCGTCACCTCCAATGTGCAAGTAGGGACCCGGCGTCATCTCAGAGAGTTCGCGTAGTACATCATCGACGAATTTGAACGTAATATCCTTATTGAGTTGCAGCGTACTGAAACCCACTTCTATTCCTGTGTACAGTTCCGTGGGCTTGCCGTCAGGGTTCAGTTCTCCGTATGAAGCCAGCGCGGCATTGGTATGGCCCGGCATGTCGATCTCAGGTACGATGGTTACGAACCGGTCTGCGGCGTATTGCACTATATCGGCATATTGCTCCTGTGTGTAATAGCCGCCCTTGCCACCACCCACTTGAGTGGATCCACCGTGTGTAGCCAACTTCGGCCAGGACTTGATCTCTATGCGCCAACCCTGATCGTCGCTCAGGTGAAGGTGCAGGATATTCATTTTATACGCTGAGATCAGGTCGATATACCGCTTGACATCCTCGACGCCGAAAAAGTGTCTTGAGACATCAAGCATGGAGCCGCGCCATGAAAATTCCGGATAGTCGCGTATCGTCCCCGTAGCCACTTCCCATGAAGCTTGTTGCGGTTCATCACGTTCAATTGCTTCGGGCAGCAATTGTCGCAGTGTCTGAACACCGTAAAACAAGCCCGCACTTTCGTTTGCCGCGATCGTGATCTGGTCTTCCGTGATGGTCATCTCATAACCTTCCGGTCCCAGCTCGGTATCGTCTGCCTTCGCCAGGTAGATGATCTCTTCCCCTCCGGGACTGGAGGCGCTTTCGACGGACAGCGGATAGCCCGTGGCAGGTCGAAGTGTTACTGCGAGGTATTCGCCCACGGCGGTGGAACCCTCAACCGCAGGGTCTGCAACAATGCGTGTGTCGGCCGTAAGAAAGAAGGTCTTGCCAGAGGGTGTAGAAGTTACAGGTCTGGGTATAACTCCTTCAAACCGAACCGCGGCATTCGGTGAGGTGGGCTGCGATTTACGGCAAGACAAGAAGCTTGCAGAAAACACAACCAGTAGTGTGCTGATTGCACACTGATATTTCATTGATGATGTCATTACTGGAGAATTTTACCGATGCCGAAGATAGAAAATAATGTCTGAATAGTTTTCGTACATTTATTTAAAACAACAACACCCATGCATCACGCCATAGGCTGGTTCGAAATACCAGCGACAAACCTGGAAAGGGCACAAAAATTCTATGAAACCATCATGGACATTTCCATGATCCCACTCGAACTCGAAAACATCCGCATGAGAATGTTTCCGGTCGACGATCCGTCCGCGATAGCGGGAGCGTTGTGCGAAAGTGAAGGATTTTATAATCCTTCCATGACAGACGGCCCTTTACTCTACCTCAACGGCGGTCCCGATCTTCAACCCATTCTGGATCGGGTCGAAGACGCCGGCGGCAAAGTTATCGTCCCCAAAACGCAAATCTCTCCCGAGTACGGCTACATGGCGGTAATACGAGACTCCGAGGGAAACCGGATTGCGTTTCACAGCAGAACGGGATAATAAGAGGGCGAGCGTCTGGGAAGGGATGTCCTCGTGATTGGTGATAGGTGGTCGGTAGTCAGTAATCGGTAATTGGTTATTGGTTATTGGTTATTATCACGTAGAGACGTTGCATGCAACGTCTCTACTATTACGTGTGCGTTTCTGGGTATTACCTGCGCGTTTCTGCCGCCACTAACCGTTTACTGCGCAAGCGGTGTGAGCATCACCTTTCTGAACTCCACTTCCGCACCCTCGGCCTGCAGCGCAATGTTTCCTTTGGAGGCGGTGCAGTCGTAACCGTGGTTGACGAGGTCTCCGTTAACCCAGACTTTGATCGTATTCCCACGGCATTCGATCACCATAGTATTCCACTCCCCTACCGGTTTTTCGCTTCCATCGGTAAGGTTGAGGATGCGTCTGCCTTTTCCTTCTGTAATACCCCACTTTTCCTTTGGGCCGCGGCGTTGCTCCATGTCCGGCACGGTGATATCCTCAACAATGCACCAGAAGTCGCCGGCATTTTCATGCATCATCTGTACTTCAATGGACTTGGGAAACATACCATACAACGCCCGAGGTGTCGACGCAAATACCAGCACGCCGCAATTGCCGGGTTCGCCGGCGAAACGGTATTCTACTTCCAGTCTGAAGTTTTCGTATTCGTCATCTGTGATCAAATGCCCCCCGGGTTTGCCAAGGCTGACCAGCATTCCGTTTCTTACGATGAAGGGATTCCGTGCGTCCTTATTTTTGTCCATTTCCGGAACATCCCAATGCCAACCCGTGAGGTCCTTTCCGTTGAACAGGTTAACCTGCTGGCTGTGACAGGATAGGCTGGAGATCAATAAAAAGGAAAGCACAGAAGTTCGTATCATAAACGATGGGTCATTCATTTCTTTAAACATACAAAAAATAATGCGTGAATGCCTCTGCCTCTGCGTCTGCATCTGCCTCTATTCCCTCCCTGCTATCATCGCTACCGGCAATCCTACCGCGAACATGAGGATCACGATGTTCTTCCAATCACCGGCAAGTGAAAACGGCGCGGGTGGATTGTGCGTCAGTGGCAATACCAAAAAGTGCATGAACGACCAAACGAAGATGCCATACAAAAGTCCGCTTATGATCACCTTCTTTCTTAAGAAAGCGGCATGGGGATAAACGAAAAAATATCCCGCTGTAAAACAGAACGCAATGAAATAATGAAACACAGCCCCCAGCATCACCATCTCCACACCTCCCTCGTACGCGGCATCACCCAACGCGCCGTGGGCGATATATCGGAACACGCCTGCCGCGTTTCCCCCCGCTAAGAAAAAGATCGCAGCCAGGATATCCAGCGTGCCGGCAATAACCCATGCCATAAGCAGCGCGCGCCAACGGGATTGTACTCGGGATTTCATTAGAGGAAAATCAGCACGAAGAAACCAGAAAGGAATAGTTTCATTCGCGTCAAAACACTGACAAAATCCGTTCAATCTGTTCCGCGACGGTACCGTTTCTTTTCCGATAATTTCTTCTTCTCCTGCAATCGCTTTTCTATTGACGCTTTGCTAGGCTTCGTCGGCTTCCTCGGTTTTCTTGGTGTAAACGCCCGAGCCATCAGCCTGTCGAACTTGGCGATCACGTTTTCACGATTTGCCAGCTGTGATCGCTTCTCTTGCGACGAAAGGACGAGAACACCGTCGGAAGTTAGCTTCGAACGGAGCCGCTCCTCCAGTACGGCCTTTTGTTCCTGCGTAAGCAGATTGGAATTTCTGACATCAAAGCGCAATGTCACTTTCGTGCTGACCTTGTTGACATGCTGGCCTCCTGGTCCACCGCTGCGTGAAGTGGTGAACTGTAACTCCTGGGAAAGCTTTGAGGCGTTCGGTACTTTTTCCATGTTGAATAGTTAAGTTACGCACTTCGAACAATCCTCGTCCATCCACACGTAAACCATTGTCTTCTTTTTCATAAATTTCTCATCCAAACCACCATTTCTTCCCATGAGCAAGAACATTAAGAGACGTGATTTCCTTCGCAAAGGTGCATTAGCAACACTAGGTCTTGCCGCATTGCCTGAACTGGTCAGGGCGGGATCATTCAACAGACTCACGATACCCCCCAGCGACCGTGTTCGCATCGCACACATAGGGTTAGGCGGCATGGGTAACCAGCACATGAGGTGGTTCGCTGCATTGCCTGACGTGGAAATCGTGGCGTTGTGCGATGTCGATCAGGATCACCTGAACGGCACAATGCAAAAACTCCGCGAGTTGCAACCTGACACCAAGGCACAGACGTACGCCGACTTCCGCCATATCCTTGACCGCCAGGACATTGATGCCATCACCTGCGCTACGCCCGACCATTGGCACGCACAGATTGCCCGGCTGGCGTTTCAGGCAGGCAAGGACGTGTACGGCGAAAAACCATTGTCCTACGATGTCGCAGAGGGACAGGGCATGCTCAAGGATCTGAAGAAATACAATCGCGTATTCCAACTCGGCACGCAAATTCACGCTGGCGATAACTACCACCGTGTCGCTGAGCTTATCCAGTCGGGCGTTATCGGGAGGGTACACACAGTTCGCATCTGGAAAAAAGGATTCTCACCGGGCCTCGGTCATCCGGCCATCCAGACACCGCCGCCTACACTTGATTGGGACATGTGGCTGGGCCCCGCGCCCCTTGTCGACTATTTCCCGGAGCGCTGTCACTTTTCATACCGCTACTTCCTGGACTACAGCGGCGGCGTGTTTGCCGATTTCTGGTGTCACATTGCAGACATTGTATGGTGGTCCGTGCATCCAAAAGGCCTCCGCAGAATCACCGCGCGCGGCGAAAAAACAGATGGCGTAGCCGATGCGCCGAAATGGCTGGATGCCGACTTCGAGTTCGACAACATGAAGGTGTACTGGACGACCAACCCACCGCCGGTTCCCGGCGCCGCCGAACGCGAAATCGGAGCCTATTTTGAAGGCGACAAAGGAACGCTGATCTGCGACTACCGCACACGCTCCTTAACCATCAACGGAGAAACCGTACCCGATGTGAGTGAAGTGCCCCAAACACTCCCACGTTCACCTGGCCACCAGCAAAATTTCATCGACGCAGTAAAATCGCGCACTCAGCCGGAATCCAACCTGGAGTACGCGCGCGAAATGACGTTGCCCATGCACCTGGCACTCATCTCGTGGAGATTAGGACGTTCGCTGGAATGGAATCCGAAGAAGGAAAAATTCATCCGCGACAGGGAGGCCAACCATCTACTATCCCGGCGCTACCGTCGCAAATGGGATCTTGTCTAAGGATGGCTGCTTCAGAAAAGAAGCAAGGGGGATCAGCGTATGAGCTTAACGTCGACAGCATTCGGACCCTTGTGGCCCATCTGCACCTCGAAGGTCACCTTGTCGTTCTCGTGAATTTCATCCACCAGGCCGTTCGCGTGGACGAAGATGCTTTCCTGGGTCTCATGATCGCGGATAAATCCGTAGCCTTTCGAAGTATTGAAAAAAGAGACCGTACCGCGACGAATCGTTTCCTGGGGTTCTGAAGGGCTTTGCCGGGGCACACCAATGACTATGTCCTCTTCGCGAACCTCGCGCTTTTTCGACGGATCAGGGGGCGTTGATGTGATATTGCCATCTTCATCGACATACGCAATCATATCGTCGAGCGAAGTGCCTGCTTTTGATTGCGCTCTGCGTTCCTCCCGCCGCTGCTCCTTATCCTGTCTTTTTTTGCGCTTTTTCTTTTCCGTCTCCTTCTTGTTCCAGGTTTCGCGTGATTTACTCATAGTGTTGTTTTCCCGTGTGTCGTTAATGTATCAATTTAACAAATATTTCGCTGAATCCCGCCAATAGCCCAAATAGGCGCTTTCGTGCCGCAGTGTGAGAAACGCAATGTCGAGGGTATGCGAACCGGCAAGGTAGTTTTTTCCTGCGAAAAACTTCAGGAAATGTTCTTCCGCTGCATAGGTCACGCCATGCGGTGCGTCGGCATGGGATATCCGGGCACAAACGCCGACCAGGGACCGGGCATTAGTCTTCGACCCGCGGCACTCATGTTTCTGATCACATCATCCACAATCTGCGTGAGGCGGCGGGGATCCGTTTGTACTCTGGCGTTGATCAAGAGGTCGATCCGATCCGCCGGATCTGGTGTAAACCGATGGAAGTCGTTTGAGGAGGCTGTAAAACTGATCTTCCTGTTCCAACTTCCGGCATCCACGAAAAATTTCAGATGCCCGATCAGCAATCGCTCCTCCCCGATCCTTCGAAAGATCGCTTGCATGATCTTGTGGGCAACATCCGCAGCCATGCCACCGGCATCTTCAATGGCCAGACTTTTATCCAGCCAGGCCATCCGGGCTTCGCCGTCACCGTATGTGTCGTAGTCGATATCAAGCACAACGCCGGAAGTCTTCATTCCCTCCATACGAGTCACCCAGTTCACAACATCCGATTCATCCATAGAGTTCTGCAGGAGGTGCGGTTTGCCGCTGTACTCCTCACTCAACACGTTGCGGATCATTTTTTCCTGATCCGGTGTGATGAGATCGGACTTGTTTATCACGATAAGGTCAGCTTCCTCGAGTTGCTTCTTGTAGATGTACCGGACTGACTCTTCAACAAAAGTCGTTGAACCTTCCAGCAAGGAAGCCAGGAAGGCCGCGTCAGCAAAGATGGAAATCACCACGTCAATCTCGGGTCTGAACTTGGCGAGCGGCAGCACAATGGTGGCTGCAAGATCGGTGCAAGTGCCTACCGACTCCGCGAAAATGATCTCCGGAAGATTTTCGGCTTCCAAAGAGCGGACGTGCGCATCGAACTGATCGTAATTGCAACAAAAGCAGCTACCCGCCACTTCGCGCGCCGGGATACCCAAACTTGTCACCGTCAGGGTATCCACCTGTTGCTCGCCCTGATCGTTCGTAATCACACCGACCTTGCGCCCCTGCGCAATAAGCATCCTGCATGCAGCGCTAATAGCCGTTGTTTTTCCGCTGCCAAGAAATCCGCCGATAAGGAAAATCTTCATCTGTACTATTTACAAATGCAAGCCTGCCGCTACGCATTTGCGTGAAGCCTCAAGATAGCCAGAATGGGGAAATAACTGCCAATGCGTTAAAAAATTGAATGATTCACTTAAATTCAGGCCGACTCGGCCGACCCCTTGTCTGCGATCCGGTATCAGAATCTGACGCAGACGGCTTAATAACCAGGAATTGAGTGTTGATGCAGCCCCTGACCCTTGAAGGCAAAAATATTGTGATCATTGGCGGCACCACCGGTATGGGGTTGTCGGCAGCGACTGCCTTTGTCCGCGTCGGTGCCCGGGTAGTCGTCACTGGCAAAGACGCTGACAGCACGCGGGCTGCGGCGGAGCATCTTGGTGGCGGCATCGCGATTCAATCTGACGCCACCGATCCCGGCACGGCAGAAGATGCTATTCGTCAATGTCACGACCATTACGGTACGGTTGACGGTCTATATCACGTTGCTGGCGGAAGCGGTCGGAGAATGGGTGATGGCCCGTTGCATGAATTGACGCTGGAGGGGTGGAACCAGACGCTCGCCATGAACCTCACCTCTATGATGCTATCGAATCAGGCAGCCATACGGTATTTTCTGGAGCACGAACGCGGTGGAACGATCCTTAACATGGGATCTGTTCTCGCATTTTCGCCTTCACCCAAATATTTCGCTACGCACGCGTACGCTGCAGCCAAGGCGGCCGTCGTCGGCTTCACCAAATCAATTGCTGCCTATTATGCCTCGAGGGATATCCGGGTCAACGTGATTGCCCCTGGGCTGATAGAGACACCCATGGCGCAGCGGGCTGCAAAGGACGATAAGATTATGCAATTCATCCGTGACAAACAGCCTTTGGATGGAGGAAGGATTGGCCACCCTTCGGATGTCGACGGACTAGCTGTATATTTTATGAGCGACAGCTCGCGCTTTACGACGGGTCAGATTATAGCCGTCGATGGCGGTTGGAGTGTAAGTGAAGGTCAGTATCAAACGTCTACGGAGTAATAGCCTCATGAACACAAAAACGCTCAGTATTGGAGTCGACCTCGGCGCGAGCCGGATCAAGGCAGTCCTGATGGATGAGGCCGGGAATATTCTGCATCAACAGTTTACCGCTACCCATGACGGCGACAGCAGGCTGTGGAAAAATGCAGTTGCCACGATCGTAAAAGACCTTGAAAAAAAGTCCGGCGTTGCGCCACATGTCGGGATTGCCGCACCCGGATTGCCCAACGATGCCGGGACGGCTATTGCCGTTATGCCGGGGCGGTTACAGGGACTGGAAAATCTCGACTGGTGTGAATTTCTCGAAACCCAAACTGTTGTCCTCAACGATGCGGTGTCTGCACTAATCGCAGAATCGCGGTATGGAGCCGCGAAAAACTGCCAGCACGCGGTCATGCTCACCCTGGGCACCGGCGTGGGAGGCGCCATCCTCATCGCGGGCCAGCCTTACCTGGGCGCCTTCAGCAAGGCGGGTCACTTTGGACACATGGTGATCAATGATGAAGGTAAACCGGGGATTACCGGCATGCCCGGAAGCCTGGAAGAGTCGATTGGAAATGCTACGGTATCTGTACGCTCAGGTGGTAGGTTCACTTCTACGCAAGAGTTGCTGAGAGCGTATCGCAGTGGCGACGCCCAGGCCCACGATGTGTGGATGACTTCCGTGCGAAAGCTTGCCATCGGGCTGGCTTCGATCGTGAACATCCTGTCACCGGAAGTGATCGTGCTTGGCGGTGGCATCACGGAAGCGGGATCCGACTTGTTTGACCCGCTGACAGAATTTATGAATCAGTACGAATGGCGGGCGGGGGCAAAGCAGGTAGCCATTGTTAAAGCAGCACAGGGTGACATGGCAGGCGCGATTGGCGCAGCATGTTATGCCCGCGAAATAGCAGCAAGGAAGGAAGCGAAGCAATGAACTCATGAGTTTGACGGCACAATATCTCGAACGATGCAACGCCATCATCGCACGCGTGGAAGCACAAAAGGAATTTATTATCCAGGCAGCGCGATGGTTTGCCGACAGCATTCTCGCCGGTCGGATGGTGCACGTTTTCGGAAGCGGCCACAGCCGCATCATGGTGGAAGAAATGTGGCCACGCTACGGTTCATATCCTGGCTTCAATCCAATAGTCGAGCTCTCGCTTACTTTCCATAACCTTGTTGTCGGAGCAAATGGGCAGCGCCAGGCCATGTTCCTGGAGAATGTGGAAGGGCTTGCGGAACGAATTCTTCGAAACTTCGGACTTTCAGAAAACGATACTTCACTTGTTATTTCTTCGAGCGGCTGCAACATTGTACCCATTGAAATTGCCGAGCAATTCCGGCAACGCAAGATTAGGGTAGTCGCACTTGTTACGCGCGAGCATATGGAAAAGACGGCGTCGAAACGTCGGGACGGAAAGAAGTTGGCAGATTTTGCCGACCTCGTACTCGATACAGGTGCACCAGCGGGAGACGCCATGGTGCAAGTGCCTGGCCTGGACACTCCCGTCTCGCCGGGTTCCACCGTCGGAGGCGCTATCATTATAAATTGTATCAAGGCGGAAACAGCACGGTTGCTGACAGAGGCAGGAAAACCGCCGAAAGTATTGACCAGCGCCGCCCTTGTCGGCAGTGAACGCGCGACAACCTTGTTTGAAAGCGCATACGACGAACACGCGCACCGGCTTGCTTCCCTATATGCGGGCGCGGGCATCAGGAAAGACCAAACCAAGTAAACCCAACATGACGCAGAACATTCCCCTCCGCACAACGGTGATCGGAAGTTATCCCTTTCCAGGATGGCTCGAGTTCGCTTGCCAACACCTCGACCGCTTTGGCGGCGCCGACATCGAAGAAATGATCGAGGATGCCGTGACAGCGGCCATATACGACCAGGTCAGCGCAGGCCTGGACGTGATTACGGATGGGGAACAAACGAGGCTCGACTTCAACTTGTCGTTCTATGGATACATACGCGGTATTCGAAACAACGAAGCCGAAACAAGAAAATTCGGCCCGCCGGCACACGACCAGCGGGGAAAGCACACAATCGTAGATGAACTCACCGCCCCTGAAGGACTCGGCGCTGTAAAAGAGTTCACCCGGCTAAGGAAGCTCGCACCTCCCGGGCCTGTGCTCAAAGCAAGCGTCCCCGGACCCTACACACTTAGCGGGCGGCTGCTTCCCAACAAGCGATACAAAGACCGATACGAAATAACGGAAGCCCTGCTGCCCATCGTTCAACGGGAGCTGGTGGCGCTTGTCGATGCGGGTTGTACCGAGATTACGGTCGACGAACCGTCGATGAGCTGTTATGCGTATCGCGAAGACACAAAACGCTTTGTTGACATATTCAACCGCACAGTGAAGCCCATTGTGGGCAAGACGCGGCTGAGCACACACCTGTGTTTCGGAAATTTCAAAGGCCGATCCGTGGGCTACAGGAGCATCAAACCTATGCTGCCGGATTTTCTCGACATGACTGTAGACGAGATTCATGTGGAGATGGCCAACCGCGAATTTGCAGAACTTGAGTTGCTCGGGGTGTTCGCGGAGAAAATGCATGTCGCCGCCGGCATCATTGACGTTAAGAACTACTACATAGAAACCGTAGAGGACGTTATCGAAAGGATTAGAAGATGTCTGAAGTATGTTCCGGCCGAGAAGCTGTCTGTCGCTCCCGACTGCGGGCTAAGCCAGACGGCGCGGTGGGCTGCAAGGTTGAAATTGAAGAACATGGTGAGCGGAGCGCGAATCATGCGGGCAACGCTATGAACCTCATCCCAGCTTTGAAAAAAGACAGGGAACTGCTGCGGGAGATGGATTCCTTTCTCGACGGACCCGGCTTCTATCTTTGGTGGCTCGGTCAAAGCGGATTCCTGCTGCAATGGAACGGCAGACGAGTTCTTATCGATCCCTATCTTTCAGACTCCCTCACAAAAAAATACGAGCACACGGACAAACCTCACGTTCGGATGAGTGAACGGGTCATTGACCCTGATCTGTTCAGAGGTATCGACGTCGTAACCTCGAGTCACAACCACACGGATCACCTCGATGCTGAAACGCTCGTACCGATCTTCCGCAACAATCCCGGCGCTGCATTCATTATACCGGAAGCCAACCGGGAGTTTGTGTCCGCTCGTACCGGTTTAGCGCCCGAGTTTCCCATCGGTCTAACCGACGGGGACACCGTTCGAATTAGTGATTTCACGTTTCATGGCATTCCTGCAAAGCACAACGAAATCGAACGCGACGAAAATGGCAATTGCCGCTTCATGGGATATGTTATCTCATTTGGCATGCACCGTGTATACCACAGTGGAGACACGCTTTGGTTTGACGAACTTCCGGATATGCTCCGACCGTTCTCTGTCGATGTAGCCATCCTGCCGATTAACGGGAATGATCCTGCCCGAAGGGTTGCCGGAAATCTCGATCACAGGGAAGCCGTTGCGTTGGGGAAAGCCATCGGTGCGCGCTGCGTCATCCCGTGCCACTACGACATGTTTACGTTTAACACCGCCGACGTCAACAACTTCATTGGCGAGGCGGACAAACAGGGCCAGCCTTACCGCGTCCTCCGGCACGGCGAGATGTTTCGATCAGCCTGATCGTAAACGCCGCTCGCGCTCAAATCGGGTTCCGGGAATGGAATCTTTTTCTATATTTCGCCACCTCATCGAATCCGTTTTCATGAAAAGAAGAAATGTCCTCAAGACGGTAACTGCCGCGGCCGGGCTCAGTCTGGCGGGTACCTTCCCTTTTGCCACCGCCGCCTCTCCGGCACGGCGCAAGGATCAAAAGTTTAAGTTCTGTCTCAACACGAGCACCATCAGCGGCCAAAGACTTGGGGTTGAAAAATACATCGATATTACTGCGCGTGCCGGTTACGATGCGATTGAAGTCTGGATCGGCGACCTGAGAGCCTACTTGAAAGAAGGAAAAACGCTGGCTGCCCTCAAAAAGCGAGCCTCTGACGCCGGCCTGGAGGTAGTGAATGCCATTGGATTTGCACCCTGGATGACGGACGACGATGAAAAGCGGAAGGCAGGGTTTGCCCAAATGAAAGAGGAAATGGAGATCATGGCAGCACTGGGATGCACGCGCATCGCAGCACCTGCTGCAGGCGTAACATCTCCACCGGACCTGTACAAGGCGGGCGAACGTTACAAAGCCTTACTGGAATTGGGAAGGAAGACCGGCGTCACCCCACAACTTGAAGTGTGGGGTGCTTCTCATTTCAACCACCTGGGACAGGCATTGATGGTGGCAGCTGTGGCCAACGATCCGGATGCACACATCCTTGCCGATGTATACCACCTCCATCGGGGCAATTCAGGATTCGACTGCATGAAACTGCTCGACGGCAAAGCAGTTGATCTGTTCCACATGAACGATTATCCCGGCTCCATTCCACGCGAACAACTCGAAGACAAGGACCGTGTTTATCCTGGTGATGGCGTGGCGCCGCTTAAAACCGTGCTTACCCATCTCAAAAATATGAGCGGTACAAAAATTCTTTCCCTGGAATTGTTTAACCGCGACTATTGGCAGCAGGATCCTCTGGCCGTTGCAAAAACAGGGTTGGAGAAAATGCGGAAGGCCGTTGCCGAAGTGTAGGATTCGCCTTAGGCCTTTGTGCTTCTTCTAAAGAAAAGCCGCGATACCGGGATCATCATCAGCCCCGCCAAACCGAATGTGATGAATGCTATCCGCAGATCGAACGCGTGAGCCAGGTACCCTACAAGTGGTGGACCAATAAACACACCAACGATCCCGTACGTAGCGATAATCGAAATAGTCACTGGCGCCGAATACTTTTCTACGGTAGACGCGAGCAGAAAGGTCATCGGCACAATGGCAGCCGTACCCAATCCGACAAGACAAAATCCAAACAGGCATGGCCAGAACGACGGGAAGAGTGTTGAAATCGCGATGCCGGCAACAATCAACAGTGCGCTGAATGTAAAAGTGGCCTTCATCCCCACCTGTTCAACAAACCAATCGGTAGCAAATCGCGACAAGGCCATGCAGATCATGAATGTCAGATACCCCAACGTAAACAGTTCGACCCCGACCACTTCTCTAAAATATACGCTGTTCCAGTCGAACATCCCGCCCTCGCAGATCGAAGCGAGGAAAACCAGCAACCCCAGCAATACGAGGAGCGGTTCCGGTTTACCCAACATCAGTCTGTTGCGGGTGGTCGACTTGTCGTTGCGCAGGATGTGCGGGTAGGCGATGGTTCCTGCCGCCAATGCCATAACGCAGATGGTGATCATGTGCCAGTGCAAGTCGATGTTGTAAGCTACGAATAGCGTCGATACACCCACGCTGGCAATTCCCCCCGTACTCCACAAGCCGTGAAATGATCCAAAAATCCTCTTCTCATACTGCTTTTGCAGGGAAAGCGCCTGGGCGTTGATGGCGATACCAAGAATCCTTGAATGGAATGCAAAGAGGCACATACCCACTCCGAGGATAAAGACGGAGGAAGCAATGCCGATTACTACGAGCGACAATGCGAGCATGACCAGGGAGGCAATTAAAGGTCCCCTGCTATTGTATCGGGAGACGAGCCACCCGGAAACGGGGAGGCCAGCGAGTGAACTGAACGGCATCAGCAGGAGCAGGCTCCCCAGCTGGGCGTCGTTCAATCCGAAAGCGGTCTTGATCGTGGGTATCCGAGAGGTCCACGCTGCGAAACAGAAGCCTGAAAGAAAAAAGTATACGCCGATGAAAATGCGATGCCGGATCCTGGTATCCATGGGCCACAAAAATCGCATTTTATTCAGCATGGGATTGAAACACATGAGCGGAACCCGAAAATATTTTTCCATTCCCCGGAGCACGCTCGTATAAAAAATCTTCCCTACCTTACCCAGGTATTGTTACCTTAGGAGCATGAGAAATGTCAGCTTGATCGCCCTCGTCGCGCTTCTTTCCGTAATGGTTGCAAGCGCGCAATCAAGAGAAGAAAAAGCCGTAGCAGCTGCCGTCGAACGCCTGCGCCAGGCCATGCTCGACGGTGATAGAACTGCACTTGAAAGCCTCACTGCCGCCGAACTGTCGTATGGCCATTCGAGCGGCTTGATCGAAGACAAGAAGACCTTCGTCGACGCCCTTGTCACGGGAAAATCGGATTTCAAGGAGATCAACCTAACCAACCAGACCATCAAAGTGGCCGGTAATGTAGCCATCGTCCGGCACGAAATGCATGGTGAGTCGAATACCGGTCCGGTCAATATCGGCATCCTCCTTGTCTGGCAGGGCAAAGGGGATAACTGGAAACTGGTGGCCCGACAGGCCTACAAACTCTGAACGGACGCATCGTTTCCGAAACGACCTACACTTCCTGACGCCTAACAACCTACACTATGAGACTATTCCTTAAGATCGTCGGCACGGTGCTCGTGCTCGCTGTGCTCACTGTTTCCGCTGTCCTCGCTTACGTGGCGTTTGCCCTACCCAATGTGGGCGACGCAGAAGACCTGCAAATTGAATATACCGCCGAACGTATTGAGCGCGGACGTTACCTCGCGAATACCGTAACGGTATGCATGGATTGCCATTCCGCCCGCGACTGGACGAAGTTTTCCGGACCAATCACACCGGGTACGCTAGGGATGGGTGGCGACCGCTTTGATCAAACCGTGGGTATGCCCGGCGTGTTTTTCGCCCGCAACATCACACCCGCAGGCATAGCGCGCTACACCGATGGTGAACTCTTCCGCGTCATCACATCGGGCGTAACCAAGGAGGGCCGGGCCATGTTCCCGCTCATGCCTTACCCATACTATGGCAAAATGGATCCAGAGGACATCTACTCCATTATCGCCTATCTCAGAAGCCTTCCTCCTATTGAAAACGCAGTGCCTGAGTCGACAGCGGATTTTCCCATGAACTTCATTCTGAACACCATTCCGCAACCGCCTTCTTTTACTAAAAAGCCTAGCCCCTCCGATGAGATTGCCTACGGCGGATACCTGGTGAACGCCTCCGGATGCGTCGAGTGTCATACACAAGTTGACAAGGGCCGGATCATCGCCGGGCTGGAGTTTGCCGGAGGTCGGGAGTTCCGGTTTCCCGACGGTTCGGTCGTGCGGTCTTCCAACATCACACCGCATGCCAGCACGGGTATCGGATCTTGGACACGAGAAAACTTCCTGGCGCGGTTCAAGCAATACGCCGACTCGACCTACCTGGAAAGGAGTGTCCAACCTGGTGAATTCAACAGCATCATGCCCTGGACCATGTACGCTCAAATGACCGAACAAGACCTGGCCGCCATATACACTTACCTCAAGACAGTTCCGGCTATCGACAATAGTATTACGGTTTGGACGCCCGGAAGGGAAGGGGGCGTGGTTGGCGGTCGGTAAATGGTAATCAGTGACTGGTAGTCGGTAATCGACGGTAATATCATGTAGAGACGTTGCATGCAACGTCTCTACTATTTCGTACATGTATTACGCGGACCACTGCCCACTGCCAACTGCGTACTACTGCCTATTTCCCTCATCCTGGCAGTTTCCACCCATTATGATATTCCGGCACAATAAGCTTGTTGGCGTGGGTGTTGTCGGTGAACTGATTGGCTTTGTTGTCCCAATAGATTTTCGTTCCGGTCTTGAAGGCGATGTTGCCCATGTGCGCGTTGATGGCAGCCACGCTTCCCGAGCGGATAGGTGTGTTCAGCGCATCCTGGCTGTTCTTCTTGACGGCGTCGATAAAGTTTTGCGTGTGCAAGTCGAGGTAATTGAGTTCGGGCGGCTTGACGTACGCTTCGATGGTTTCCATCTTCGGCTTGCCCGTAGACGCGTAACCTTGCGCCTCGCGCTCCACGATGACTTCATATCCCCCGCGGTTGACGACGAGCGTTCCATTGTTGCCGATGAAAGCGATACCTTCCGATCTTCCGTACGGGCCGTTGTCAATTCCTGTAGCATGCTCCCAAAGCATATTGAAGTCGTCGTACTGGAACACAGCCTGCAGGGTGTCCGGTGTTTCGGACGCATCGTCAGGATAGGCAAGCTTTCCACCTGATGCCATCACTGAAACAGGTGCTTCCGCGTTCATTGCATACAGGGCAATATCGATCTCATGCACACCCCAATCGGTCATCAGGCCGCCAGCATAATCCCAGAACCATCGAAAGTTGAAGTGAAATCGATTTTGATTGAAGGGTCGTTCCGGGGCGGGACCGAGCCAGAACTTGTAGTCCACACCAGCGGGCGGCTGGCTATCGGGCACTTTGGGCACGGGCTTCATCCAGCCCTGGTAAGCCCAGACTTTTACAAGTCGGATTTTTCCGAGCACGCCAGACCGCACGATCTCGAGCGCTTTGCGGTAGTGTGGGCCGCTGCGTTGCCACTGTCCCGCCTGAACTACCTTGCCGGTTTTTTCCTGCGCCTCACCCATAATACGGCACTCTTCGATACTATTTGCGATCGGTTTCTCCACATAGACGTGCTTGCCCGCATTCACGGCATCGACCATTATGCGGCAGTGCCAGTGGTCGGGAGTACCGATTACGACGGCATCTACGTCGCGGTTATTGAGTAATTCGCGGTAGTCTTTGTACGTCTTGGGTTTGTTGTTTCTGAATTTCTTGTAATCGTTGACCCGCTTTTGAACCACATTATCATCTACGTCACAGATGGCCACCAGGTCAACATCCTTCATCTTCAATAGGGAAGAGACATTTGACCAGCCCATTCCATTGCAGCCGATCACACCGATGTTAATCTTGTCCGCCAACATAGTTCCGGCAGTGGCGCTAAACACGCCGGACTGGGCCAGAATCGAGCCGGCGAGGGCCGCCCCGGTGCCCTTAATGAAGTTCCTGCGTTTCATATCGAATTTGCGTATTTTGTTGCTGACTCAAGAAAAGGAAAAGTTCCGATGACGCAATGGCCCTTGCCTGATTTTTGAGTTTAAAAGCCTGTTATGAAAGCGCTAATCCTCACGACCCTCATCATCATGGCTGCCGCTTGCGGTGAACGCCGATCTCAGGAACAGATGATTCCCCCGCGGACGACCTCCTATCCCCTGGAAATCCTCGAATTCGTGCCATACGAAAACAATCCCGTCTTCACCGGCGCGGGGGCCGGCGCCTGGGATGAAAAAATCCGGGAGCGTGGATATATCCTCCGCGAAGACAGCTTGTATCACATGTGGTATACCGGTTTTCGCGAAGGTCCCGGACAGGCTATGCATTTGGGTTATGCTACGTCGCCAGACGGCCTTGTCTGGACTCGCTACGAACATAATCCCATCCTGGATTCCGGATGGGTGGAAGATATGATGGTGGTGAAGGTGGATGAAGTGTATTACATGTTTGCCGAAGGAAAGGACGACATCGCGCACATGCTAACGTCAACGGATCGTGTTACGTGGGAGGATCACGGGTCTCTCGACATCCGCCAGACCAATGGAGAGCCTATTGATGAAGGACCCTACGGTACACCTACAGTATGGATTGAGCGCGGGACATGGTACCTTTTCTACGAACGCAATGACGCAGGGATATGGCTCGCGCGGTCGCGAGACCGTGAAACGTGGACCAACGTACAGGATGAGCCCGTGCTCCGACCCGGCCCGGAGCGCTATGATTACTACGGCGTCGCGGTTAACCAGATCATCCGACACGACGGCAAGTATTATGCATACTATCACGCAACCGCATTTGAGGACTGGCGAGAGTGGTCGAGTTGCGTTGCTATCTCCGAAGACCTTATCCATTGGACCAAATATGAAAACAACCCGATCATGGGCAACAATAAGTCAAGTCCCATCCTGGTGCACGACGGCGTTCAGTATCGGTTGTACACAATGCACGACGAAGTGCATGTACATTTCCCGAGAGACATTAACCAAAATCGTGCGTATCATTATACGCCATCCGAATAATATGATTATGTAAGCGTCACCCGCTACCCTATTTTTGCCATTGAGAAAAATATTTTGTCTGCATGTTTACTTTCCGAAACTCAAAAAACACATTTTTCCCCCTCCTGTTCACTCTTTTTTTCCACACCGCCTTGTGCCAGGAGCAAGAGCCCATGCCGGAAGTTGTGGCGAAAGGCGCCGCGCCTGTCCTGATCTCATCTGATTTCAAATTCACTGAGGGTCCGGCGGTCGACGCAAGCGGCAATGTTTACTTTACAGACCAGCCCAACGACCGTATCTTGAAATGGTCGCCTCGCGAAGGTATTACTGTGTTTATGGAGGGTGCGGGCCGGTCGAACGGACTGTACTTCGACCGCAACGGGAACCTGATCGCATGCGCCGACCTGAACAATGAACTTTGGTCCATCGCACCGGATAAGTCAGTTACTGTGCTGGTACGCGACTTCGAAGGCAAGAAGCTCAACGGCCCGAACGACGTTTGGATACATCCCGGAGGAGCGATGTACTTCACAGACCCCTTCTTTAAACGGAACTACTGGGAACGCACAGAAAAGGAAATTGAAAACGAAGACGTGTACTACCTTGCGCCCGACCGGAAGACGCTACGGGTCGCCGCAACAGGGTTGGTGAAACCAAACGGCATCATCGGCACCCCTGACGGCAAGACCTTGTATGTAGCCGACATCGGCGATGGTAAAACATATGTATTCGACATCGGCGCAGACGGCAGCCTGTCGAATCGGCGTCTCTTTGCCGAAATGGGCTCCGACGGCATGACCATCGACAGCAAGGGGAACATTTACCTAACCGGCAGAGGCGTAACCGTCCTTAACCCTGAGGGCAAAAAGTTGGGGGTCATTCCCATTCCCGAAAACTGGACAGCCAACGTATGCTTTGGCGGAAAGGATATGAAGACGCTGTTCGTTACCGCCTCAAAATCGGTGTATACGGTTAAAATGCGCGTAAAAGGCGTCCGCTGAACAAGCGCATTGCAACCCTGGCCCGGGACGGGTGTGTCTAATTAACGATCACTAACCACCCAACGCCTATGTCCCGCCTCGCCGTTCTCTTCCTGGTCGCCGCCCTGGCCTGCTCATCCGATAATAATGAGTTAAAGGGGACAAGCGCAGCCCTGGCGGTTAAACGCGCTGCCACCTTTTGCAATGTGTCTGCAAGCGAAATGACCTGGCTCGGCCAATTGATCGAAGAATCTAAAAACGATATTGCAAAGGAAGGTCCGATTTACGCTTTCCATTCTAACGGACAAGGGGTTTTCATGGTGCAGCCCTGGATCATGAGTTGCCTTGCCTGCATCATGTACGATTGCGAGGGGAATCGGCTCGATCCACAGGATGTCGACAAGAGCGCACTCTCATCAGGGTTTCAGGACCTCACTGAAATTTATGTCCCGGAGCTGGAATAAGCCCTGGTGGCTTTTGACTCCCGGCGCGATATCTATGGCTGCACGATACGGTATACCTTCCCGTCGGGCTTGGTGAACAAATACAATTCGCCGGCTGCATCCCGACCAAACCGTAGATCAACCCGGTTGTTTCCACAGATTTGCGCGAGATTTTTTATTTCGCCGTCCAGTGACACACGAAACTCTCTTATTGTGGCCA